>JAGRMO010000023.1 GCA_020441205.1 Maritimibacter sp. | reverse complement strand
GAGGCCGGCCGCGGCTTCGCGGTGGTCGCCTCCGAGGTGCGCGCGCTCGCGCAACGCTCGTCCGACGCCGCACGCGAGATCAGCGGGCTGATCTCGGCCTCGGGCGGCCAGGTGAAGCGCGGGGTCGAGCTTGTCGACCAGGCCGGCGCCGCACTGAAGGCGATCGTCGACAACGTGAAAGAGGTCAGCCGCAGCGTCTCCGACATCGCCGTCGCTGCGCGCGAACAGAGCTCGGGCCTCGCCGAAATCAATGTCGCGATGAACCAGCTCGACCAGGTGACCCAACAGAACGCGGCAATGTTCGAAGAGACCACGGCCGCGAGCCACGCGCTGACCCGCGGCGCCCGCGAACTGACGGCGACGACCGCGCGGTTCCGCACCGGGCAGCAGGCGGCGACAGTGGCCGAGATCGTCGCCCCGCGGTGCGGCGCTTCCGGCGGTGTGCCGGCCGCCGCCGCTCCGGTGCGGGTGGTGAACGCCGGCGGCGCAGCCCCCGCGCCGACACAGGACGCCCAGGGCTGGGACGAGTTCTGACGCCGCGCTGACGCCCGGGTCGACCCGCCGCCGACCCGACGCGCCCCGAGCCGGGCCGGCCGGAAGACCGTGCGGGCAAGGCAGATCGCGCCTCCCTCGACGGGGCGGCCGCGCCAGGTTTCTGCGGGGAGGGGGGCCTCGCCGACCGCGCCCGAGCCAGTGCGAGCCAGCGCGACAAACCTTTATCGGCCCGGCTCGGTGCCCGAGTGCGGGGGGGCGGCCGCGCCCCACCGGGGCGCCCCCAGCCACGCGACCCTGGGGGGCTGTCCCGCGCCAGCGCGGCGCGCACGGCGGCGGCGCCCGCCAGGGATATCGCGCAAGACCCGGCCAAAAAACGCCTCCGCCGCCGGCCGGCCCAACCCGCGCGAGTCCCGCACGGCACGAAATTCGGTCCGGGACGCGGTGCGAACGGGCCGGGTGCGGACGGGGAATCAGGCGCGATTGATTCCCTGCGTCCCACCGATCGGGTATCGGATTAAGTGGGTTTCGGGATGCCGAATAACACAATATCAACCTCACCCCCCGGCATCATCTGCACTGTTACCGCTGCCGCGATGCCGCCAAAAAAATAAGTCGAAAAAAAGAACGCGGCGCGCGCCAGGAATTCGCCACATTTTTTCGCCGTTCTTTCAAGGCGATGGCCCCGGCAAATTGTGGCGCGCCCGATGCCCCGGCGGAGAATGTGGCCAAAACGCGATCCGCGCCGCCTTATTCTGGCAAATTTCCCCCTCGCAGGTCGACAGCGTCAACTTCGGCAACAAAACCTCAAGGAGGACACAATGGCGACGATCCCCGGCGGCGCTTTTAACGACTTCATATTCGGAACATCCTTCGCGGACTTCATCGCTGCAGGCGGCGGTGACGACACCGTGATTTCCGCAGGCGGCAACGATCACGTGCTCGGCGAAGACGGTCACGACTTCATCGTGGCAGGCTCCGGCGACGACACCGTCGACGGCGGCAGCGGCAACGATTTCATCCTCGGCGGCTCCGGCGACGACGACCTCTCCGGCGGCGCCGACAACGACCTGATGATGGGCGGATCGGGCGACGATCTGATGGCCGGCGACGACGGCGAAGACATGCTGCTGGGCGGCAGCGGCGACGATTCGCTCTCCGGCGGCGACGGCGCCGACCTGCTGCGCGGCGAGGCCGGCGACGACCGCGTCGAAGGCGGTGACGGCGACGACTTCATCGATGGCGGCGCCGGCGCGGACGAGCTGTTCGGCGACGACGGCTCGGACATGCTCTACGGCCAGTCCGGCGACGATTACATCGACGGCGGCGACGGTGACGATTACGCCAACGGCGGCACCGGCGACGACGTGATCTACGGCGGCGCCGGCGACGACTTCCTCGACGGCGACAACGGCAACGACGTGCTCGACGGCGGCGAAGGCGACGACGTGCTGGTCGGCGGCCAGGGCGACGATCTGTTCGTCTTCTCCGGCGGCGGCGACGTGGTGATGGACTTCCAGGACGGCGACATCGTGCAGTTCTCGAACACGCTGTCCTGCGGCGTGACCCTCACCGACGCGGCCAGTGTCGCCGATTACGCAATGGCGATTGGCGCCAACACGCTGATCGACTTCGGCCAGGGCGACAGCGTGATGCTCTACGGCGTGTCCTACGCCGACGTGGCCGCCGACCCGGCGAAGTTCTTCACCGTCGTCTGAGACCCATCCTGATCCCGCCGCAGGCCGCCCACCGCGCCGGCCTGCGGCCCCCCGACTGCCGCCCCCGGGCCTTCCGCCCCCGCCTCTACCCAACGCGAGCCGCCCCTCATGCGCATTGACCGTTTTCCGTCGATCCCGGAGACCGTGCCCCTTCCGCTGCGGCGCAAGCCCGAGCACCGGCTGCAGCTTGTCCCGCTGGCCGACGACCTGGTCGCGGCGTTTTTCGATGCGCCCGGCCACGAGAGCGTGGTCACCTCGCAGCTCGCCGCCTGGTCCGGCGACGAGGCGCTGTGCCGACCGCTGCTCGGCACCAGGCTCGCCCGCCGCGACGGCGGGCTGCGCTACGTCTTCTTCCTCGCCCGTTCGTCGCGCGATCTGTGTCGCAGGGGGCTCTGGATCGCCCGCGACGAGGCCCCGCTCGCCGAGATCGACCCGTCCGCTCTGCAATCGCCCGTGGTCGACGCGCTGGCTCTGGTCGTGGGCCTTTCGCCCGAAGGTGAGGCGCGGCTACTGCGCGCGCTGCTCACCACCGGCCTGTCGCTGTTCGGCGACCGGGCTTTTCCGGGCATCCGCGATATCGTGCTGCAACTGCTCGAGCGCCTCGCCCCGCCGGCGCTGGCACTGCGCGCCTGGTGCCCGCTCGGCGGCACCGCCGCCATCGCCAGCTACACCCTGCCGCGCGATCTCGCCGCCGAGCCGATCGGCAGTCTCGTCGCGATCGGCAGCGGCTCGGCCCAGCTCTTGCCGGGCGTCGAGACCGACGTGGAAACCCTGGGCGACGACCGGCTTCTGCACCTGTTCCTGCCGCGCGGGCTGAAGCCCGGCACCACGCTCGTGGCCCTGTCGGAGACGCCGCTTAGGCTCGCAGGCCCCGCGCCGGCGCAGCGGCAGCGCCCGCTCGGCCCCTGGCTGCAGCGGCGAAGCCCGCCGGTGCGCCGGCGCACGCTCGCCCGGCTCGACAGGCTGGCCGCCGCCGACGCCACCGCCGCCGCGCTGTTGGCCGAGGCGAACTGCCCCGACCGCGCGCGTCCCGAGGTCGTCCCGCAGCTCGTCAGCTGTACGTCCGCGGGCATCTTCTACATCGTCGCCCTGCGCGACCCCCGCCGGCTGCTCGCCAACCTGCTGCTGCGCACCGGGCAGGGCGACATCCTGCTGCCGGTCGGCACGCCGCTGCATCACCCGCGCCTCGGCCCGATCCAGCTTGGCTATGCGCGGGCGACGCAGGATTGCGCGCCCGGCGACCGGGCGGAGATATTCGCGCTCTACCGCTCGGGCCGGATGACGCGGGTGGGCGAGCTTGCGCTCGACCCGCTGCCGGCGGAGGTGCCGCCGCTCCTGAACGATCTGCCGGACGCCGCCGTCGCGCCGGCGCTGGCCGCAGCGCTGGCCGACAGCCTGCGCGACCGGCCCGATGTGCCGGGCGAGGTGATCGAGATCGCCGCGCCCGAGGCGCCGGCGGACGTGACCCTTCTGGTTGAGCTCGACGGCGCGCTCGACTACCCGTTCGCGCTTGCCGCGAGCCTCGCCGGGCACCGCAGCCTGACCCTGATGCTGCACCACCCCGACCCGAGGGCGCGCGCGGCGCTCACCGCCATCGGCGAGGAACTGCACGCGATCTACGGCTTCGGCGTGGCGCTGTTCGACATCGCCGAAGAAGGGCTGAAGCCCGCCGAACGCCTGCGCGCGGCGCTCGCCCATGTCCGCACCGATGCGGCGGTCGTCCTCTCGGGCGATGTGCTGCCCGAGCGGCGGCCCTGGCTCGGCCCCTGGCTCGACCGGCTCGCGAAACCCGGTCCGGTCCTCGCCGCCGCCGCCACCATCGGCCACGATGCCGGTCCCGGCGAGCGCGTCGCGGCCGACCCGGACGAGACCGACTTTACCCGCGCCTTCGGCCTTAACGCCGCCGCGCGCCAGCTGCTGGCCTCGATGCCGCTGCGGGTCTCCGGGCGCGAGGCCGACACCGCCGACCTCGCCGCCACCCTGCGCACCGCGGCGGGCGCAGGGGCCGTCCAGTACCAGACCGTGGCGATGATCGCCCATGCCCGCCCGCCGCGTCGCCCGGGTGCGCTCGACCTCGCCGAACGCCTGACCATCGCGGAGACACGCACGGCATGAAGATCCTGACCATCTGCCACGACCACCCGCACATCACCGACGGCGGCACCGAACATCTCGCCTACGATCTCACCCGTGCGCTCGACGCCGAGCCCGGCGTCTCGGCCCGCTTCCTCGCCGCGAGCACCGCCCTGTCGCATCCCGAGGCGCAGGCGGGTTCGCTCCATGCCATGGGGCGCGACATGCTGCTGCGGGTCGGACGATACGATCTGTTCTCGATGCGGCGCCAGGACGGGCTGGCCTGGACCGAAACCCTCGCCCGGGTGCTCGCCGCGACCGAACCCGACATCGTGCATTTGCACGGGCTCGACCGGCTCGGCGCCGAGATCGTGCCGCTCCTGCGCCGGCTTCGACCTGCCGTGGGGCTGGTGCTGACGCTGCACGATTTCCAGCTCATCTGTCCGAGCGCCGGCCTGCTCATCCGCCGCGACGGCGGGCTCTGTACCCGGCCCGCGCCGGACGCCTGCCACCGCTGCCTGCCCGACATCTCGACCGGCGCCCACGCGCTGCGCAAGGCGAGGCTGCTCGCGCTGCTCGACCCGGTCGATCTCTTCGTCGCCCCGAGCGACGACATGCGCCGGCGCTTCGTCGCCTGGGGTCTGCCGGAAGAGAAGATCACGGTGGTGCGCAACGGCGTCCCGGCGATCGCGCCGATGCCGGACACCCCGCGCGCCCGGCCCAACCGCTTTGCCTATTTCGGCAATTTCGCCGCACACAAGGGCGTCGAGGTGCTGCTGAAGGCCGCCGAACGGCTTGGCCGGTCCGGTGCCGATCTGCGCGTGAGCCTCTACGGCCGCCATCACCACCCGAGCGCCGAGACCGCGCGCCACTTCGCGGGTGCGCTCGCCGCCGCCGCTCCGGTGGCCCAGCTCGTCGGCCCCTACGACCGCTCGGAAGTCGGCCGGCTCATGGCCGGCGCCGACTGGATCGTGCTGCCCTCGCTGTGGTTCGAGAACGCCCCCCTCGTGCTGCTCGAGGCCCGCCGTGCCGGCCGCCCGGTGATCTCGACCGGGCTCGGCGGCATGGGCGAGCTGGTGCGCGACGGCGTCGACGGGGTGATCGTGCCGCGCGGCGATCCGGCGGCGCTGGCCGAGACCATGGCGGCGCTGGCCGACGATCCCGAGGCCTGGGCGCGCTTCGCCGCCAATGCGTCCCAGCCGCCAGACCCGCAAGAAACCGCCCGCCAGCACCTCGCCCATTACGCCCTCGTCACAAAAGCCACGCCGCATGAACTCGTATCCTGACATCGCCCCCGCAGACGCCGCGGCCCGCCTCGCGCCCGGCCTCGTGCTGTTGCCGGGCGGCAATTGCGCGCTGTTCTGCTTCACCGGACTGGACGCGCCGCTGCCCGAGACGGCGCGGCTGCGCGACGCGCGGGCACCGAGCTGGCGCGCGCGTTCGTGGCCCACAGCGGCGGGCTACGCGAGCCTGGCCATCGTCGGCGCTTCGGCGCTGGGCGACTTCCGCGCCATCGACCCGGCCCGCGGCACCACCTGGCGCGTCGCTTCGGGCGGCCCGGTCTCGACCGAAGCCGCCGATCTCGCCGCGCTGATGTTCGGCGCGGGCGTGCCGGCGCCGGAACTGCTCTACTTCCTGGGCGAAGCCCTGTCCGCGATCGGCGCGGCCGAGCGCACCCAGCGCTTCCTCGCCGACCTGCTGGTCCAGACCTCCACCGCCGACGGCTATGTCGAGATGGTGCTGCGGCCCGAGCGCGGCGGGCTGTTCCTGCAGGGCTGGACCCACCGGGGCCTGGCGGGCGCGCTCAACCTGCATGGCCAGGGCGCGGGCGTCGCTGCGGTCGCCGCCACTTTCGCGCGCGACGACGTACGGGCGCCTGCCGCCGGGTTCTGCGTCTTTGCGGGCGACTGGAAGGGCGGCCTCGACGGGCGCGAGACGCTGTTTGTCGATCACGACCAACGCCTGCTGCGCCTCGACGTTGTGACCGCGGCCGAGCCCGTCGCAGGCGCCGCCGCGACCGACCATCTGCGCGCGATCCTGCCGCGGCTCTCTGCGCCCGCCGAGGCGCTCGACGCGCTCCGCCGGATCACCCGGGCCAGGTTCGACGGCAGGAACACCGCCGCCGGCCACCCGGGACCGGTCTCGGCCGCGCTCGACCGGGTGATGGCCACGCCCGCGGGAGGCATCTTCGTCTCGGGCTGGCTGCTCGATCCGCTCGATCAGGTCGAACGGGTCAACCTCGTCTCCAGCGCCGGGCTCAACGTGCCGCTCGACGACCGCTGGCACCGTGCCGACCGTCCGGACCTCAACCAGGCCTATGCCGCCGATCCGCGTTTCGCGGGCCTTCTCGACCCGCGCGACCGGTTGCACGGCTTTGCCTGCACGGTGATCGCCGAGCCCGATATGGTTAACGGCGCCGCGCTCCACCTCGAGCTGGTGCTGATGGACAATGCCTGCCTGTTCCTGCCCTGCGAGGTCGTTCAATGCGAGGGCGACGGCAGCGCGCACCCGGTGATGGAGGCGTTGCAACCCGACGACCCGGGGCTGAGGACGCTGATCTCGGACCATGCCGCGCCGTTTCTCGCCACGGTCCCGCAACGCCCGGTGAACCTCGCCCGGATGACGGTGCAGCCGCTGGCCGGCGGGGCAGGGGGGCGCGAGACCGCGGCGGTGATGCCGCTCGCCGACATCGCCCATCTGCAGCCGGTGATGGCCAGCCTCGCCGACACGCCCGAGGCCGACGAACTCGATCTCGTTCTGGTCGCCAACCGCGAGGGCGCGGCAACGCTCTCGGAAGAGCTCGACTTCCAGTTCCGTTTCTTCGGCCTGCGCGGCACCCTCGTGCTGGTGCCTGACCACGAGCCGCTGGGACGAAGGCTCGACGCCGGCGCGAAGGTCGCGCGCGCCGGAGAGATCCTCGTCTGGCAACCGGCGGTGCTGCCCAAATCGCCGCGCTGGCTCGCGACGCTGAGGCGCGCGGCCCGCGAGCTCGGCGAACGCGCGGTGGTTGCCCCGCTCCTGAGCTACGAAGACGGCTCGGTCTATTTCGGCGGCGGCACCTCGGGCGCGGCCCCGGCCGGCGCGCCCTGTTCGCTCGTGGGTTTCGCCCGCCGCCGCCTCGACGACAGCGGCCCGCGCCCGGCCCAGGCCCTGCCAGCCGAGATCGTGCTGGTCAACCGCGACCTCATCGCCGCCGCCGGCGGCTTTCGCGGTGGGCTGCTCGGCGAGCGCTTCGTGGGCCAGGACCTGAGCCAGCGCCTCGCCCGCGAGGGCGCCGCCGCCTGGTGCGTCCCGCAGGCCGAATTCTGGATGCTCGACGCCACCCCGGCCGGCGCCGCCCCCGGCGAACGCAGCATGGTCGACCGGATCGACGCCGCCCTGATCGCCCAGCGGGCGGCCGCCGCTCCGGTGGCGCAGGCGGCAAATCTCGAACTCATCGCCGGAGGATTGCGCGGATGAAGGCGCTCATCATGTCTCACGCCCACCCCGACTTTTCGATCGGCGGGGCGCAGGTGGCGTCGCACAACCTGCACCTGGGCCTGCGCCAGCAGCCCGGCTGGAGCTCGCACTACCTCGCCGGCGTCGGCGATCCGGTGATGCCGCACCGCGACACGCCGCTCATGGCGCTCGACCGGGCCGAGGACGAATCGCTGTTCTGGTCGAAGGAGTTCGACTGGTTCCACCTGGGCTCGACCGATGTCGGCGCGCTGATGGCGCATTTCGAGCGCTTTCTCGTCGAGCTGCAGCCCGACATCGTCAACATGCACCATGTGATGGGCTTCGGCGTGCAGGCGATCCGCTCGATCCGGCGCGCGCTGGGCGACGTGCCGATCGTCTACACGCTGCACGAATACCTGCCGATCTGTGCCCATCACGGCCAGATGATCAAGCCGCGCACCCATGCGCTCTGCCACCGCGCCACGCCGTCCGATTGCGGCATGTGCTTCCCCGAGATCGGCGCGGCCAATCTTTTGCGGCGCGAGACCTTCATCAAGCGCTTCTTCGACCAGGTCGACGCCTTCGTCAGCCCGTCGCATTTCCTGCTCTCGCGCTATGCCGACTGGGGCCTGCCGGAAGACAAGCTGGTGATGATCGAGAACGGACTCGAGGCCGGCACACCGGCAGAGGTCCGCACCCTCGGCCCGCGCGGGCGGCGCAACCGCTTCGGTTATTTCGGCCAGCTCAATCCGTTCAAGGGCATCCGGGTGCTGGTCGACGCGGTCACCCGCATTCCGGCCGACGTCTGGGGCGACAGCATCCTCAACGTCTACGGCGGCAACCTCGAACAGCAGCCCGAGGACTTCCAGCGCGCGGTGAAGGAACTCTTCCGCATCGCCGGCCGCCGGGTGCGCTACCGCGGCGCCTACAAGAGCCACGAACTGCCCGCGCTGATGCGCGACATCGACTGGATGGTGATCCCGTCCACCTGGTGGGAGAACTCGCCGGTGGTGATCCAGGAGGCCTTTTTCCACGGCCGCCCGGTGATCGCGAGCGACATCGGCGGCATGGCCGAGAAGGTGCGCCACGGCGTCGACGGGCTGCACTTCGGCGTCTCCAACCCCGACAGCCTGGCCGAGACCATGACCCAGGCGATCACTTCGCCGCGGTTGTGGGATCAGCTCCACGCCGGCATCCGTCCGCCGCGTACCGCCCATGACGCCGGCGCGCTGCACGCGGAACTGTTCGAAAAACTGCTCGCACGGCGCGCGGACCGGCGCAGCCCGGTGCGGGCGGCGGGGTGAGCGCAATGTCGGACCCGTCGAAGCATTACACCGAGATGCTGCGCGATCTGGTGCGCGGCGCGCTCGCCGGCGGCGCCGTCGGCCTGTTCGTCAACCTCCTGCATCTCAGCCTGCCCTTGTTCACCATCCAGGTCTACGACCGGGTGTTGTCCAGCGGCAGCAGCGAGACCCTCGGCGCCCTCGCGGCGCTCGCGCTCACCATGCTCGCCTTCCAGACCCTGCTCGACGTGATGCGCCAGCGGATCTTCGTGATCCTCGCCAACCGGGCGATGATCCGGCTCGGCAAGCCGGTGTTCGAGGCGGCGGTCGAAACGAGCCTTACGAAAGGGCCGCAGGCGGCGAGCACCGCGTTGCAGGACGTCTCCGATCTGCGTGCCTTCCTCGCCGGCGGCGCGGTTGCCCTGCCGCTCGACCTCGCGTTTTCGCCGATCTTCCTCGTCGTGCTCTTCGCCTTCCACCCGGTCTACGGCCTCGTCGGCCTCGCCGGCGCCCTGGCGCTGGCCGCCGCCGCTGTGGTGACCGAGTTCGCGCTGCGCGGTTCGGCGCGCGCCGGCAGTATCGCCAGCGCCCAGGTGAACGCCGAGACCGCCGAGGCGATCCGCCATGCCGAGGTCATCACCGGGCTCGGCATGTTGCCCAACCTCACAAGGCGCTGGCGTAAGGCCCAGAACGAGGCGATCGCCATCGCCGAGCGCGGCGCGCGGCTCGCGCGGATGTTCGCGACCCTGACCCGCAGCCTGCGCCTTGTGCTTCAGGTGGGCGTGATCTCGACCGGCGCGATGCTGGTGATTTCCGACCTGGCCGGCGCCGGCACGATCATCGCCGCCTCGGTGCTGACCGCGCGGCTGCTGATGCCGTTCGAACATGCCGCGACCGGCTGGAAGCAATGGGTCGAGGCCCGCGAGACCCTGCGCCGGCTGCGCGAGGTCACCGGCTCGGGCAAGACCACCCGCTCGACCCTGCCGGTCGAGATCGAGGCCGGAAAGCTGGTGGCCGACCGGCTGAGCTACGTGCTCCCCGGTGCCGCCCGGCCGGTGCTGCAGAACGTGAGCTTCAGCCTCGAGGGCGGCAAGCTCCTCGGCATCATCGGCCCTTCGGGCGCCGGCAAGTCGACCCTGTCGCGGCTCATCATGGGGATCGTCCAGCCGAGCGTCGGCGGGGTCTATCTCGACGGCCACAACACCTACACCCACGAGCGTGGGAGCTTCGGGCGCGCGGTCGGCTATCTGCCGCAGGAACCGATCCTGCTGAGCGGCAGCGTCCGCGACAACATCGCCCGTTTCGGCGAGGCGCGGATGGAGGAGGTGGTGCGCGCCGCCCGCGCCGCCGGCGTGCACGAGATGATCGGCAGCCTGCCGCAAGGCTACGCGACCAGGCTCGGCAGCGGCGGCCACCAGCTGAGCGGCGGTCAGCGCCAGCGCATGGCACTCGCCCGCGCGCTCTACGGCCAGCCCCGGCTGATCGTGCTCGACGAGCCCAACTCGAACCTCGACGCCGAGGGCGAGGCGGCCCTCGTCGCCGCCATCGAGGCCGCCCGCAAGGCCGGCGCAACCGTCGTCGTGGTGGCGCAGCGGATGTCGATCCTGAGCCGCGCCGACCGGCTGCTCAGGCTGCAGGATGGCGCCATGGTGCAGTTCGGTCCGCGCGAGGAGGTGATCCAGGCGCTCACCCCGCAACGGCCCGCGCGCCCGAAACTGCGCGAAGCCGAGGAGGTCGCGCGATGACCGCCACCGCGATGCCCTGGGACGGCGACGAGGCGCTGCCGCGCTACCGGCCGGTGCTGATCGCAGCGCTCGCGGTCGCCGTCGCCTTCACCCTCGCGCTCCTCGGCTGGGGGATGCTGGCCCGGCTCGACGCCGCCATCGTGAGCCACGGCGTGTTGCATTCCGACAGCGAGCGCAAGACGGTCGAGCATCTCGAAGGCGGCATCCTGTCCGAGCTCCTGGTGCGTCCGGGCGAGATGGTCGAGGCCGGTCAGATCGTCGCCCGGCTCGACGACACCCAACCCCGGGAGGCCCTGGCCCAGCTCGAGGCCGAAGCCGACGCGATAGGGCTTGCGCAGTGGCGGCTCGCGGCCGAAGAGGCAGGCTTCGGGCTCGACCCCGCCACGGCCCCCGAGACATTCGCCGCCGATCCGGCCCCGCTCGTCGCCCAGACCCTGCAGCTCTTCGAGGCCCGCCTGAGCGCCCACCGCGCTCAGA
Source organism: Maritimibacter sp. (assembly GCA_020441205.1). Classification (GTDB taxonomy): domain Bacteria; phylum Pseudomonadota; class Alphaproteobacteria; order Rhodobacterales; family Rhodobacteraceae; genus Sinisalibacter. The sequence goes on along the minus strand of JAGRMO010000023.1, from coordinate 14,302 downwards.
TCGCGGCCCTCGAACGCCAGATCGACCAGCTCGGCGGCGACACCGCGGCGGCCGAAGGCGGGCGCGCGGCGGCCGAAACCCAGCTCGCCTCCTGGCAGGACGAACGCGAGCTCGTGGCCGATCTGGTCGCTCGCGGCGCCACTCCGCGCCAGAAACTGCTCGACTACGACCGCAACATCGCCGCCCTCACCGGCCAGCGCGACGAATATGCGGGCGAGATCGAGGCCGCGCGCCAGGGCATCGCCCGCGCCCGCGCCGAGATCGACGCGCTCGACCAGCAGCGCCGCGCCGAGATCGCCCAGACCCGGGCCGAGGCGCGTACCCGCGCCACGACGCTCGCCGCCCAGATCCGCGCCACCGAGGACGTGATCGCCCGACACGTTCTGCGTGCGCCGCAGGCCGGGCGGGTGGTGACGATCTCCACCGTCACTCCGGGCGCGGTGCTGGGGTCCGGCCAGCCGCTGATGGAGATCCTGCCGCGCGACGACCGGCTGGTGGCGCTGGTCAAGCTGCCGCCCGACGCGATCGACACGGTTCATGTCGGCCAGCCCGCGCGGCTCTTGCTGACCGCCTACAAGCGCTCGACCGCGCCGAAGGCGACAGGCAGCGTCGCCTATGTGTCTGCCGATCTGCTTACCGACGAACAGACCGGCGTCGACTATTTCGAGGCCCGCGTCACCCTCGACCCCGACAGCCTCGCCGAGCTCGACGGCGTGTTGCTGACGGCGGGCATGCCGGTCGAGGTATCGCTGACCATCGGTGAGCGGAGGGCAGGGGACTACCTGCTCGAACCGCTGCTGCGCCACCTCAGAAAAGCATTCAGGGAAGAGTAACGGGGCCAAGGCGAGGAGAGACGATGACACGCAAGGCGATCCTTCAGATCGGCACCGAGAAGACCGGCACCACCAGCCTGCAGGGCTTCCTGGCGGCCAACCGCGACCGGCTGGCCGCGCGCGGATTTCTCTATCCGCGGTTTTGCGGCGAGCTGAACCATACCGGACTGGCCGCCTACGCGATGGACGCGGACCGCCCCGATCCGCTGAAGGCGCCATTCGGCGGCGCGAGCCCCGAGGCGGTGCCGCAGATGCGCGAACGGCTGCGCAAGCTCGCCGGCGCCGAACTCACCGGCAACCACACCGCGATCTTTTGCAGCGAACATTGTCACAGCCGGCTGGAGACCGCCGACGAGGTCTGGCGGCTGCGCGATTTCCTCGCCGATTTCTTCGACGAGATTCAGATCTCGGTCTATCTGCGCCGGCAGGACCGGGTCGCGCTCTCGCTCTATTCGACCATGTTGAAAAGTGGTGCACAGCCGGAACGGGTGCTCGCGGGCGTGCGCGACATCAGCCCCTATTTCAACTACGACCGTTTCCTCGGGCTCTGGGAGGGCGTGTTCGGCAGGGACGCGATCTCGGTCAGGCTGTTCGAGCCCGACCTTCTGGTCAACCGCAGCGTCGTCGACGATTTCGTCGCCACCTGGGGCCTCGGCCCGATCGGCGAATTTCGCAAGGTGGCGAACGAGAACGGGTCGATTTCGCTCGAGGCGCAGGAGTTTCTGCGCCTGGTCAACCCGCTGATCGACGATCAGTCCGGCCCGACCGAGGCGCGGCTGCGCGGCGTCGTCGTCTCGACGCTGGAACGGGGCCATCCGGGCCATGGCGCGCGGCCCTCCCGGGCCGAGGCGCGCGCCTTCTACGAGCGCTTCCGCCCCGCCAACGAACGCGTCGCCCAGCGCTACTTCCCGGGCCGCGATCCGCTGTTCTCGGAAGATTTCGGCAGTTACCCGGAGCTTGCGGACGTCCGCGGCACCGATCCCGAGACCGTCGCCGGCATCGCCGCCGAACTCCTGCGCGATGCCGCCTTGCGGATCGACAGCCTCGAGGCCGAGATCAGCATCCGCGACGCCGTCATCGCCTGGCGCGACGAGCGCCATTCGCTGGCGGTGGGCCGCATCCGCGCGGCGATTGCCCGGCTGCCCGGTCACGCCGGTCTGCACCGCACCCTGGGCGAATATCTTCTGCGCCTCCGGCAGACGCCCGAAGCGGTGAGCGCCGCCGAGGCGGCCTGCGTACGCGCGCCCGAGAACGCCGAATACTGGCACTTCCTCGGCATCGCGCGCGCCGCCGCCGGTGACGATGCCGGCGCCGCCGACGCCCAGCAGACCGCGCTCGACCTGCAGCCGGATTTCGACGGGGCGCAGGAGGCGCTGGCGAGGGCGCAGTCGCGGCTGCAGACCGAAGCGGCGGGGCAGGGCTGAGCCATGCGCGCGACCAACGCAAGCGAGACCATCAAACGCCGCACGCCCGGCCCGGCGGGGCGTCCGCCGCGATCCGCAGACGAACGCAGGAGGGCGCGCTGAATGACCGCCGAGATCGTACAGAAACCCACGGCGCCGACCCGCGCCGCCGCCAATACCGCGACCGCCCCGGCAACCGGCCGGGTCAACGGCGTGTACGACCTGCCCAACCCCGGCCGGATCGCCGGCTGGGCCATCGACCGGGCGAACGAGGCCGCCGCCGTCGAGGTCGAGATCTACCGCGAGGGCAAGCTCCTGAAGCGCCTGCGCGCCGACCGCCACCGTCCCGATCTCGAACGCGGCGGGATCGGCACCGGGCGCTACGGCTTCTCCCTCGACCTCGATCCGCCGGTCGCGCCCGGCATGGCCTTCACCCTGTCGGTGCGCGCGGTGACGTCGGACGGCGTCGCGGGCGCGCTCCGACCCACCGGGCAGGCCGCGCCGAACGACGATCCGGTGCAGACGCTGCTGGCCCGTAGCTATGATCAGACTGCGGCGCTGCGCGACGATCTGCGGACCCTCAAACGCGCGGTCGAAGCCATCGGAGCCGGCGCTGACCAGCGCGACACCCGCGCGATGCTCGAGCGGATCGAACTGGTGCAGGCCCGGCTCGACGGCGCGGCCGCCACCGCCCGCCCCGTCGCCGATCCCGCCATCGGGCGGGGGCTGCGGCTCGCGGTCGGCGTAGCACTGGGGCTGAGCCTGATCGCGGTGATCCTGGGCCTCTGGTCGGTCTTCGCATGACGGTGCTGGCCGGGCCTGCGCCGATCCGCCGGCCGAAGCCGCAGATCCTGTTCGCCCACGAGGACTGGCCGGGTCAGTTCGGCGGTTTCGCCCGGTGGCTCGCGCAAGCGGGCTGGGACGTCTGGGCGCTGACCGGAAACGACGGGCCGCCGGCGGGCGACGGCCTGCGCCGCATCGCCTACCGGCCGCACCGCGCGCCGTCGCCGCAAACCCACCCCTACGCCCAGGCCTTCGACCGTGCCGCTCTCGTCGGACAGGCCGGCGCCCGCGCCTGCCTCGCCGCCCGTGACGACGGGCTCGCGCCCGATGTGATCGTGAGCCACACAGGCCCCGGCGCAGGCCTGTTCCTCGGCGAGGTCTTCCCCCGCGCCGCCCATGTCGCCTATTGCGAATGGTGGTACAACGCGCCCGGCGTCGACACCGCCTATCTCGCGCGGCTCGACGGGACCAATCCCGCGACCACGCCCGAGGCCGCGATCCTCGAACAGTGTCGCAACCAGCCGATCGCGCAGGAGCTGCTGTCGGCCGGCCACGGGCTCTGCCCGACCGGGTTTCAGGCCGCGCAGTTCCCGCCGGCGCTGCGCGCGATGCTCCGGGTTGAGCACGACGGCGTCGATTGCGCCCGGTTCAGCCCCGCGCCGCCGGGCCGCACGCGCCACGCCGGGCTTGCGGCGTTGCCGCAGGACGCGCCGGTCGTCACCTACGCCACCCGGGGGATGGAGCCGCACCGCGGCTTTCCCCAGGTCATGGAGGCCTTCACCGAGGTGCAGGCGCGCCACCCGGGCGCGATCATCGTGATCGCCGGCGACAATGGCGTGCATTACGGCGCCAACGCGGCGCGGCGGATCGACTGGAAGGCCGAGGCGCTCCGCACCCACGCGCTCGACCCTGGCCGCACCCTCTTCACCGGGGCGCTGGACGCCGACGATTACCTCTGGCTCCTGCGCCGCAGCGACGCGCATGTCTACGCCACGGTGCCCTTCGTACTGTCGTGGTCGATGCTCGACGCGATGGCCGTCGCCGCGCCGCTGGTGCTGTCGGACACCGAGCCGGTGCGCGAATTCGCCGACGCGGATTGCGCCCGCCTGGCCGATCTTGCACGCCCCGCCAGCTTCGCCGAAGGCATCCTCGACACGCTGGCCGATCCGGACGCCGCCCGGGCGCGCGGCCAACGGGCGCGCGCGCGTATTCTCGCGCGCCACGATGCAAGTCGGATCTATCCGGCCAAGGCCGCCTGGCTCGAAGCCCTTGCCGCCGGCCGCCGGCCTGCCCCCGGTCGCCGTCGCCCTGACGATCTCGCGGAGCGCCGCGTCCGCGCCTGACCGCCCCGGGGCTCAAGGCTTTGGCGTTCCTTTGGCCATGGCCCCGGCGATGCGCTATCATCGCCCGAGTCGAGGGGACAGGAGAGGCGCGACGATGGATGCCAGCACGACGCGGACGGCGGATGTGAACGCGGCGATGTTCTGCGACTTCGCCGACGCGGGCTTTCTCGCCGCAGCGCTTGTGCCCTATGTCCACGGGCAGGGGCCGGCGCTGGTGAGCGACGACGCGAAGCTGCTGCCGGCGATCCCCGGCGACCGAAGGCTGCCGATCGACGATCTGTTTCTCGACCGGGTGCCGACCGACCCCGAAGACGTGCTCGCGGCCCTGCGCCTGTGGCTCGCCGCGATCAAGGGGCTGTCGGCCGTCGTCGTCGACATGAGCTGGGGGCTTTCTACCGTCCACGGGGCATCGAGCTACGAACTCTGGGGCAGCGTCGCCGACCGTCTGGCGGCCGAGATCGGCGTGCCGGTGCTGTCGTTCTACAACACCGACCAGATGATCGAGGACCAGCTCCAGGCCGCGTTCCGCGCGCATCGCCAGTTTCTCGCCCCCTCGGGGCTCTACGAGAACCCGTTCTGGATCCCCGCCGAGCTCCGGCAGGACACCGCGCTCGACCGCCAGCTCGCCTTCATGCTGGGCCGGGTGGTGCCGGATTACGCCGGCGGCCAGCTCTACAAGGATGTCGAGCGCCAGGCCGCCCGCGGCGCCTCGCCCGACTGGCTGGCCCAGCCGCGTGGCGCGACCCCTCCGGGCGGCAACGCGGCGCGTTGGCACATCCACTGCCTCGGCCGGCTCAGGGTCTACACCGGCGGACCCAAACCGGTCGACTGGCGGGTCGCGGGCGGGGCGCCCAACAAGACCCGGGCGCTGTTCGCCTATCTGCTCCAGGCCGGCGCCAAGGGCGCCCATGTCGATCAGCTCGGCGAGCTGCTCTGGCCCGAGGGCGGCAGCGAGAAGACCAAGCGCACCCGCCTGCATCACACCGTAACCATGCTGCGCAAGGTGCTGGGCGGCGTCGAGACGGTGGGGCGCGAGGGCGATTATTACCGGCTCCACGTGCCGGTCGGCTCCTGGCTCGACATCACCAGCTTCGAACAGCTCTGCCGCCGCGCGATCTCGCTCGCCCGCCACGGCGAGGCGGTGGCCGCGCTGCCGGTCTATTTCGCCGCCGAACGGCTCTACGGCGGCGATCTGTTCGAAGATCTCGCCGTCGAATACGCCCAGCCCGAACATGACGATTGGTGCATGCCGCGGCGGATCTGGCTGCGCGAGATGGCGATCCGGGTGCAGTACGACATGTCGAAACTGCTGCGCAAGGAAGGCCGCACCAACGAGGCGCTGGAGCGGGTGCAGCGCGCGCTCGCCCTCGATCCGGCCAACGAGGACGCGGTGGCCGAGGCGATGCGGGTGTTCCACGCCCAGGGCCGGATCGACGCGATCAACCGCCAGTACAAGCAGTACCGCACCGCCGCCGCCACCATCGGCGAAACCCGTTCGAGCGCCGAGCTCGACGAGCTCTATACCGAGCTTTGCCGGTCGCTGAAGAGCCTTCCCGGTGACCAAAGAGAAACCAAAGTGATTACGTTAGGGTGATTCTCGAACCCCGCGCGACGGTCCGAGGAGGGACCGGGAGACGGGGCAGGGAGGAAATCCGATGAACGTTCATGACGGTCAGATGCCGTCGGACGGGTTCGATCCGTTCGACCTCAACAAGCCCCACGCGCTGTGGAAACAGTTCCGCGAGGAACAGCCGATCTTCTACCACGAGCCCTCGGGCTACTGGGTGGTCTCGCGCTACGACGACGTGAAGGCGATCTTCGACGACTGGAAGACCTTCAGCTCGGAAAACGCCCAGAAGCCGATGCGGCCGATGAGCGAAGCGGGCCGCAAGATTCTCACCGAGGGCGGCTTCACGGCCTATTCGGGCCTCACCGCCCGCGTCCCCCCCGACCACACACGCATCCGCAAGATCGCGCAAGGCGCGTTCGGCCCGCGCCGCTTCAAGTCGATCGAGCCGCAGATCGAGGTGATCGTGAAGGACCATCTCGACCGGCTGGAAGACGCCGGCAAGGACGGCAAGCCGGTCAATTTCTGGGAGATCGTCGCCTTCCCGGTGCCCGCCCATGTGCTGTTCACCCTCATGGGCATCCCTGACGAGGACGTGCCGAAGATCAAGCAATACGGCGCGAGCCGGGGCAAGATGACCTGGTCGGACCTCACCGACGAGGAGATGATCCCGGTGGCGCACGACATGGTCGCCTACTGGAAGTACATCCACGATCTGCTCGACATGCGGCGTGAGACCCCGGGCGACGATTTCCCCTCCGACATGCTGGCGGCCCAGGCCGCGGGCGCCGAGATCGACAACGAGGAAATCGCCGGCCTGCTCTACTCGACCCTGTTCGCCGGCCACGAGACCACCTCGACCTTCATGGGCAACTACGTACTCGCGATGATGGAGAACCGCGACGCCTGGGAGGCGATCAAGGCCGACCACGCGCTGATCCCGAATGCGGTCGAGGAAATGCTGCGCTACATGCCCTCGGTCGTCGGCTGGCGCCGCAAGGCCCGCACCGCCAAGGTGATCGGCGGGGTCGAACTGCCGGAAGGCGCCGAGATCCTGATGATCACCGGAGCGGCCAACCGCGACGAGGCCCAGTTCCCCGACGGCGAGGAGCTCAACATCATGCGCGACAACGCGCGCACCCACCTGAGCTTCGGCTACGGCATCCACTATTGCCTGGGCTTCCAGCTCGCCAAGATGGAAGCCTCGATCCTGCTGCGCCAGCTCTCGGAACGCTTCCCCGACATGAAGCTCGCCGACGGCTTCGAGGCCACCTATCATCGCAACATCACATTCCGGGTGCCGACCTCGGTGATGGTCGAACTGGGCAAGTGAGGGACGAGATGAGCGCGAACGATCTCTATACCCTTCCGTTCCACACCATCGGAACGGCCGATCACAACCGGGTGGGCGGCAAATGCGCCTCGCTCGGCGAGATGACCCAGGCCGGTGTTGCCGTGCCCCCCGGCTTCGCCGTCACCACCGACGCCTACCAGGCGATGCTCGACCACCACGGGCTGAAAGCCGAGATCGAGCGCCACCTCGCCGGCGCCGATCCCGACAATCTCGACCAGATCGACCGGGCCGCGCAGGCGATCCGCATCCGCATCCGCTCGCATCACCTGCCCGAGGCGGTGGAAGCGGCGATCCGCGCGGCCTATGCCGGCATGTGCGCGGAGGCCGGGATCGACGACATGCCCGTCGCCGTGCGCTCGTCCGCCACCGCCGAGGACCTGCCCGATGCGAGCTTTGCTGGCCAGCAGGACACTTACCTCTGGGTCAAGGGCGCCGATGCCGTCGTCGGCAAGGTGCGCGATTGCTGGGCCTCGCTCTACACCACCCGCGCCGTCGCCTACCGCGAGAAGAACGCGATCCCGCAGGTCGACGTGCTGATGTCGGTCGCGGTGCAGAAAATGGTCAACGCCAAGGCCGCCGGCGTGGCGATGAGCCTCGACCCCAACACCGGCGACCGCACGAAGATCGTGATCGACGCGTCCTGGGGCCTCGGCGAAATGGTCGTTTCCGGCGTGGTCACGCCCGACAACTTCCGCGTCGAGAAGGTGCTCGAGGAAATCCTCGACCGCAAGATCTCCGACAAACATGTCGAGCTGGTCGGCGACCCGGAGCTCGGCGAGGCGGTCGAGCGCGACGTCGACGACGCGAGGCGCAAGATCGCCTGCCTTACCGACGACGAGGTGCTGGCGGTGGCCCGGCTCGCGAAACGGCTTGAGCGGCAGAACAAGTGCCCGCAGGATGTGGAATGGGCGATCGACGCCGATCTGCCGGCGGGCGAGAACCTGCTCGCGCTGCAATCGCGGCCCGAAACGATCTGGTCGCAGAAGCCGAAGGAGAAACCCAAGAGCGCCTATGGCGTGGGCATGATGGGCATCGTCAATACGCTCAACAATCCGGTCGGGTCGAAGACCCGCGGCTAGGAAATGGGTCGAAGACCCGCGGCTAGGTAGGACCGGGCGAAGACCCGCAGACGACGCCGGGGGCGAAGGCCCGGCAGAACAACGAGCGTCACCAACAAGGCGCCAAGCAACCATTCCAGGGAGGAATAACATGGATGTGAAAAAACCGCTCTTTCCCAGCGCCTTCGACGTGAAGGCGCCCGAGGGGGCCGAAGGCTGGCAGGAGCTCTACCCCTATTACACCCGCTTCCAGCCCGCGCGCCGTGCCGAGGACGACGAGAAGTTCTGGTTCTGCAACTCGCAGCACTGGCCGAACCCGCTCCGGCCCTTCGACGTGATCTTCCTTGATTTCGCGATCAAATGCCTGGGCCAGTACAACTCGCGCCACCTTCTGGTGCCGCCGGCCAACGGCATCGACTACCGCATCCTCAACGGCTTCGTCTATTTCTCGCCCGTCGCCGTCGCCCCCGAGGACATCGAGGCCCGCATCCCGCAATTCCTCGACCGCGCCGGCCATTACTACGGCAACTGGAACGACCTCCTCGCCAACTGGAAGAAGAAGGTCCTCGCCATGATCGCCGAGATGGACGCGATCAGCTTCACCGCGCTGCCCGAGGTGGTGCCGGTCGACTGGGTCAAGGACGGCGTCGGCCTCGACAACACCAACGCGATCTTCGAAGCCTACGACAAGCTCATCGAGCTCTCCTACAAGATCTGGCAATACCACTTCGAGTTCCTGAACCTCGGCTACGCCGCCTATCTCGATTTCTTCGGCTTCGTGAAGGGCGAGTTCCCGACCATCCCCGACCAGGCCATCGCCAAGATGGTGCAGGGCGTCGATTCTGAGCTGTTCCGCCCCGACGACGAGATCAAGAAGCTCGCCCGTCTGGCGATCGAGCTCGGCGTCGACGGCGCGCTGATGACCGGCTCGGTCGACGAGGCGCTGGCCGCCGTCGCCGCCCAGCCGAACGGCGCCAAGTGGATCGCCGCCTGGGACGCGGCCAAGGACCCCTGGTTCAACTTCACCTCCGGCAACGGCTTCTACTCGACCGACAAATACTGGATCGACCATCTCGACATCCCGATGGGCTACCTGCGCGACTACATCCCGCGGGCCAAGGCTGGCGAGACCATCGAGCGCCCGACCGAGCGCCTGCTCGCCGAGCGCGACCGGATCACCGCCGAATACCGCGAGATGATGAGTCCGGAGGCGCAGGAGGTGTTCGACGGCAAGCTCGGCCTCTCGCGCACCGTGTTCCCCTATGTGGAAGACCACAACTTCTACATCGAGCACTGGGCGCTCGGCGTGTTCTGGCGCAAGATGCGCGAGCTGTCGGTGATGCTCAAGGATGCGGGCTTCTGGGAAGAAGACGACGGCATGTTCTTCCTCCACCGCAACGAGGTGCGCGATATCCTGTGGGACTACGCCGCAGGCTGGGCCATCGGCACGCCTGTCGTGGGCTCGGCGGTCTGGCCGGACGAGGTGAAGCGCCGCCGTGCGCTGGTCGCGGCCCTCGGGGCGGAATCTCCGATCCCCGCGCTCAACACTCCGCCCGCCGTCATCACCGAACCCTTCACCATCATGCTCTGGGGCATCACCTCGGACGCGATCGAGCGCTGGGTCGGCTCCGACGAGGCTGGCGACGGCATCGCCGGCATGGCCGCGGCGCCCGGCGTGCACGAGGGCATCGCCCGCGTCCTGCGCTCGCCCGACCAGCTCGGCGAGCTGCAGAAGGGCGAGATTCTGGTCACCCCGGTGACCGCGCCCTCCTGGGCGCCGGTCTTCGGCAAGATCGGGGCCGCGGTGACCGACATCGGCGGGATGATGAGCCATGCCGCCATCGTCTGCCGCGAATACGGCCTTCCGGCCGTGACCGGCACCGGCACCGCGTCGGCCAAGATCAAGACCGGGATGCGGCTCAGGGTCGACGGCAACGCCGGCACCGTGACCATCCTCGATTGACGATCCCGGGGGCGCCCCATCGGGCGCCCCCGTTTCTGCAGGACAGATCCATGCAAGACCACTCGCGCTACGATCCGGTTTGGCGCGCGGCCGAGCCCTACATGCGCGTGCGCAAGAACGACGTGCACCTGCCGCTCGCCTTCCACTGGGCGCAGGCGCTCCTCGACGCGCACCCCGAGGCCGACCGCGACATCTGCTCGCTCGCGATCATGCTGCACGACATCGGCTGGTATTCGATCGACATGGAGCGGATCATCGACGAGGGGTTCCGGTCGGAGAATTTCCTCACCTCCGACGTGCGCTATCTGCACGAGGCCGAAGGCGTGCGTCTCGCCCGCGAGGTGCTGGGCACGACGGGCTGGGCGGAGGACACCATCGAGGCCGTCTGCGAGATCATCGACGGCCACGATACGAGGGCCGAACCCCGCCACCTCAACGACCGGATCGTGCGCGACGCCGACAAGCTCTGGCGCTACTCGGTGATCGGGCTCTCGATCGCGTCGGACTGGTTCGGCGGCTCGCTCAAGCAATATGCCGAACAGGTCGAGCGCGACCTGCCGAAGTTCGAAACCGAAACCGGCCGCCAGCTGGCCGAAACCGAGCTCGCCCGCTCCCGCGCGGCGCTGATGCTCCACGTTCTCTGAGGGCGGATCATGGACATGTTCATCGACGGCGGATGGCAGGCGGCTGGCTCCGGGGCGACCTTCCCGGTCACCGATCCGCGCTCGGGCAGCCTCGTCGACAGCGTGCCCGCAGGGGGCGCGGCCGAGGCCGACGCGGCCATTGCCGCCGCCGCCCGGGCCTTCGCCGATTGGAAGACAACGCCCATGGCCGACCGGGTCAGGATCGTGAAGGCCTGTGCACAATCCATGCGTGACACGGCCGCCGAGGTCGGAAATCTGCTGCATGCCGAGCTCGGCCGCCCCCAGGCCGCCTGCGTCGGCGAGATCGCCCGCTCGGCCGATCTGCTCGACATCTACGCCGAGGAAGGGCTGCGCCTCGCCGCCACCATGCCGCTGGGCGCGGCGCCCGGCGAAAAGACCATCGTCACCCGCGAGCCGGTGGGCGTGGTCGTCGCCATCACCCCGTTCAACTACCCGGTCACGCTCCTGATGTTCAAGCTCGGCGCGGCGCTGGTGGCGGGCTGCACGATGGTCGCGAAACCCTCGGAAGACACCCCGCTCTCGACCCTGAAGCTCGCCGCGATCTTCCACCGCGCGGGCCTGCCGGCGGGCGTGTTCAACGTCGTCACCGGCGGGCGCGAACTGGGCGAGGCGCTGGTCGCCCATCCGGTGCCGCGCAAGATCGCCTTTACCGGTTCGGTGCCCGCCGGCAAGGCCATCGCCGCCGCCGCTGCCCAGACGATGAAGCGGCTCACGCTGGAGCTCGGCGGCCATTCCGCCGCCATCGTCTGCGCCGATGCCGATCTCGACAAGGCCGCCGCCGCGATTGTCCGCCACGGCTTCGCCAACACCGGGCAGTTCTGCTACCGGGTGGGCCGGGTCTTCGTCGAACGGCCGGTCTACGAGGAGTTCCTTGCGAAGCTCGCCGAGCGCGCCCGGGCGCTGACCCTCGCGCCGGCCGGCGGCGAAGGCGATCTCGGGCCCCTGGTGAACGAGAAGATCTTCGCCACCTCCGCCCGGCAATCCGACGACGCCCGCGCCAAGGGCGCCCGCATCCTCACCGGCGGCGCTAGGGCCACCGGGCCGGGCTACGACGCGGGCTTCTACTTCCCGCCCACGCTCATCGCCGACGCGACCCCCGAGATGGAAGTCATGCAGCACGAGACCTTCGGCCCCGTCATCGGCATCGCGCCGGTCGACAGCCCGGCCGAGGGCGTGGCACTGGCCAACGCGAGCCCCTACGGCCTCGCCGCCTTCGCCTTCACCCGCGATCTTGCCCGTGGTCTGACCCTGTGCGAACAGCTCGAGGCCGGTTCTGTCTGGCTCAACGACATCCAGCGCTCGTCGCATTACGTGCCCTTCGGCGGCATGAAGGAATCTGGGCTCGGCCGGGAGAAGGGGCGTTACGGCGTGGAAAGCTACCTCGAATACAAGACGATCTATCTGAGCTACGAGGTGCCCCAATGACCGGCGACGACGTGTTCCTGCCGCGCGACCTGCCGATCTGGGAGGCCGCGCGCCCCTATCTCGACGTGCGCAACAACGACGAACACACGGTGATCGCCTATGCGCTGGCGAAGATGCTGCTGGCCGAGATCCCCGAGGCCGACGCAAGCACGGTGCTGCCGGCGGTGATCCTGCACGACGTCGGCTGGAAGCGGATCGACCCCGATCTCCTCCTGCTCGCCATCGGCCGCAACCCCACCCGCAAGGATCTGGTCTTCGAACACGAGAAACACTCGGTCGAGATCGCCCGCGAGATCCTCGAACGGCTCCGCCCCGAGGGCGTCGACATCGACGCCGTGCTCGCGATCATCGACGGCCACGACACCACGAAGGAAGCCCGCTCGCCCGAGGACGCGGTGCTGAAGGATGCCGACAAGGGCTGGCGCTCGACCCCGCACGGGATGCGCACCATCGCCGGCTGGTACGAGGTGCCGCTCTCCGAGATCGTGCTGATGCTGGAGGAACGCTCCAACGCGCTGATGCTGACGCCGGCCGGCCGGGCGCTGGCCGAGGGCCAGACCGCCGCGGTGAAGACCGAGCTCATGCTCGAGCGCTACCTGGGCCGCGGCCCCGAATTCACGACCGTCATTTCGGAAGGTGGAAAACCATGGTGAGCGAACTTGGCCTCGATGGCAAACGGGTGGTGGTGACCGGCGCCGCCGGCGGACTTGGACGGGCCTTTGCCGAGGCCTTCGCCCGGGCCGGTGCCCGGGTGCTCGTGGCGGACATCAACCCGGACGGCATCGCCGAGACCGTCGCGCGGATCGTGGCGGCGGGCGGCACCGCGCAGGGCGCGACGCTCGATGTGACCTCCTCCGATAGCGCCGCGGCGCTGGCCCGGGCGGCCGAACAGGCGATGGGCGGGGTCGACGTGCTGGTCAACAACGCGGCCCTGTTCGGCGCGCTCCACCGCGCCCCCTTCATGGAGCTGGACGAGGCCGAATGGGACCGGGTGCTCGATGTGAACGTGAAGGGTGTCTGGCAGGTGAGCCGCGCCATCGCGCCGCTGATGCAGGCGGCCGGCGGCGGCTCGATCGTCAACATCGCCTCGGCCACCGTCTTCTCGGGCTCGCCGCACTGGATGCATTACGTCGCCTCCAAGGGCGCGGTGATCGCGATGAGCCGGGTGATGGCGAAGGAGCTCGGCCCCGACAACATCCGGGTGAACGTGATCGCGCCGGGCTTCACCCTCACCGAGGCGAGCTATGCCCAGATCGAGAACGCCAAGACCTACGGCGTCGACCGGGCGGCGCTCAAACGTAATGCCGAGGTCGAGGACATCGCCGGCGGGGTGCTCTACCTCGCCTCTCCGCTGTCGGGCTTCATGACCGGGCAGACCCTGGTCATCGACGGCGGCAAGCAATTCATCTGAGGGAGTACCCCATGGTCAAGGTGACCTTCATCGAACAGGACGGGACGCGGCGCGAGATCGAGGCCAGGGAGGGCGAGCCCCTGATGTATGCCGCGAAGGAGGCCGGCATCGACGGGATCATCGCCGAATGCGGCGGGGCAGCGATGTGCGCGACCTGTCATTCCTACCTGATCGAAGCCCCGAACGGGCCGCTGCCCGAACCGGAACCGGCCGAGGCCGATACGATCGAGTTCAACGCCCACGAGCCGCGCGAGAACTCGCGGCTGCCCTGCCAGATCATCGTTACCCCGGCCGTCGAAGGCGCGGTGTTTCAGGTCGCGACCGGGCGCTAGGCACGGCCCGTCCGGAGGGTGGGCGAACTCGGACGCGTGTCCAAGCCTTTGACAAAATTGCAGGTAGCGCTAACACGTGCCTTGCGCGCGAACCGGGCGGGCGAAGCGGACGCGGACGCGCGCCGGTGTCCGTCGCGGCCGCGGCTCGCCGGCCGGACCGTCAGG
>JAGRMO010000162.1 GCA_020441205.1 Maritimibacter sp. | reverse complement strand
CGAGGACAAGAACGCGGTGCTGCCTTTGGATTCTGCCATTCAGGAGAACCTGAAGGAGACGACGACGCGGGTGCTGGCCTCGCTGACGCCGCGGGAAGAACGGGTGCTGCGCATGCGCTTCGGGATCGGGATGAACACCGACCATACCTTGGAAGAGGTGGGCCAGCAGTTCAGCGTGACAAGGGAGCGGATCCGGCAGATCGAGGCGAAGGCGCTAAGGAAGCTCAAGCATCCGTCGCGGTCGAGGAAGCTCAGGAGTTTCTTGGATCAGTGAGCGGCCATCGAAAGGTCACCAGGCTTACCCGCGAACGGGCGTTCGCGACCATCAAGGTCTTGGCTGACGCCATGCTCAAAGGCGAGAAAGCAGTCTCATATTCGGATCTGGCAAATCGACTGGAAATGGCCAACGCCACAGGGCGTGGCCTTGGTCCGGTCCTCGATGAAGCTGGCGCCATGTGCATCGAGCGGGGACTGCCCGATGTCTCGGTTGTCGTTGTGACAAAGGAGAGCCTCGCCTTGGGCGAACCCATGCCTTCTGAGGAGTCGTTCAAGGATGGCATTTGGGCCCGAACAGGTATGTCGAGGGAGGAAGTGCCGCTGGAACAGGACCGGGTTCGGTCCTTCGATTGGACGAGTGTTCGCGAGTTGAGACTCGGTGAACCGAAACAGCATGAGTAGGCCGGGCTTCAGCCCGACACCGCGTTTGGCGGGGCAAAACCCGACCAATGTGGCCGCCCTCATTCCAACCGTTCCGCGATCCACAGATTGATCAGCGCCTGACGGCTCACGCCCAGCCGTGCCGCTTCCCGGTCGAGGCCTGCGACCATCCAGGCGGGCAAGTCGACGTTGACGCGGCGGGCTTCGAGATTCGCGCGGTGCGCGGTTGACCAGTCGATGTGGTCGCTCACGTCTTCGCCGGCGTCGAACCGGGCGTCGAACTCAGCCGCCGAGATAGACTTCCCACTCATTCTTCCTCGCTCTCCGCACGGAAATGATCCGCACTTTTTCGCCGCGCATCGTGAACACGGCCGTCCACAGGGCCTCGCCGATGCGGCCGATGATCAATGACCGCGGTTCGGTGGTCGACCTTGCCTCGACCACCACCGCGATCTCGTCGGTCCAGATCGTCCGGGCGGCGTCGACGTCGATGCCGTGTTTATCGGCGTTGGCGGTGCTCTTGGCTTGGTCGTACTCGAACTCCATGGATCCATATTGGGTGGAAATGGTATGATTTCACCCCCATTATGGATCGGTTGCGCGACTCGAGACCGGGTCGAGTGACGGTTTCGCCACCTGCTGCCAAGGCTCGATCCCGGTCCACGAGCCCCGTGCGCCACGGTGCCGGAAAAGCAAAATGTTGCCTCCCGAACACGGGTTTACACGAATCGCGCCTCGTGTAAGGTACGGCACAGGCTTTTCCGGGAGTTGACATGAAATTCGCACCTCTTCTCGTTTCCGCAGCGTTGATGGCCGGGGCGGCGCAGGCCCAGGGCGTGGTCACGGCGGCGAACCCGCAGACCGTGATCGATCAACTGCAGTCGCTCGGCTACAAGGCTTCGTACGAGCCCTATGAGTCCGGTCGGCCGAATGTGATCTCGGCCGCGGCCGGGGTGAATTACGCGATCTCGTTCTACGGCTGCCTCGAGGACATGACCGACTGCCGGACGCTGATGTTCACCGCCGGGCTCGACATGCCGGACGGGTCGTCGATGGAGACGATCAACAACTGGAACCAGACGCGGGTTTACACCCATGCCTTCCTCGATCCGGCGGGCGACCCCTATTTCCGGATGGCGGTGATCCGCGGCCAGGACATGAGCGCCGAGGAGTTCCGGCGGATCCTCGAGATCTGGGAAGACGCGATGGTGGACTTCACCGACGAGGTCGGATTCGAGCGCTGAGCCAGGGGCCGGCCGGGCCGGCTGCCTCGACAAATGCGATGCGGGGAGGCGCCAGGGGGCGCCTCTTTTTTTTCGTTTCGCGGTGTGGCACCGGCCGTGCCACGGGCGCGTGACGCAATGTCGCCTCGGCGTGGGCGGCGTTTGCGGTTCCGGTCCGGGGGCGGGGGCGCTATCGTCGGGCGCGCGGGGAGCAGGACAGCGCCGGGGCCAAGGAGCCGGCGCGGGAGAGGCAGATGTCGGAAAGCGATGCCAAGGCGGTCACGGACCCGGAAATGCGGGTCCGGCGCAAGGCTGCGCGCGCCATCGGATACGCGTTGTGGCGGCACGACTGGCGCAAGGACCACCCCGAGGCGGGGCGGGACGAGATGGACGCGGCCTGGGAGGCGGCGAAGGCGGAAGAGATGAAGAAGGCGCGAAGGGCGCTGTCGGCGCTGGAGCGCGAGGGCTTCGACGTGGTGGAGGCGCGCCGCCGGGGCTAGGGGGGCTCTTGTCGCGGCCGGGCCGGGCGTAGCCCTTCCGCCGCCGGAGGCCGCGGAATGTGTTCCCCTGCCAACCGGGTCGGAGGTCGCCTTCGGCGCCACGGGAGTGCCGCGCCGAGGGAGCCGAGTCAGCTCAGGTGTTCGGCGAAGAAAGCGATGGTGCGGTCCCAGGCCAGGGTGGCTGCGGCCTCGTCGTAACGCGGGGTCGAGTCGTTGTGGAAGCCGTGGTTGACGCCCTCGTAGATATGGGCGGTGTAGGTCTTGCCATGCTCGGTGAGCGCGGCCTCGTAGGCGGGCCAGCCCTCGTTCACCCGTTCGTCGAGGCCGGCGTAGTGCAGGAGCAGCGGGGCCGCGATCTTCGGCACGTCGGCGGCGGCGGCCTGGCGGCCGTAGAACGGCACCGAGGCCGCGAGTTCGGGGTAGGCGACCGCGAGCGCGTTGCAGACGCCGCCGCCGTAGCAGAAGCCGACGCAGCCGACCTTGCCGGTGCTGTCGGCGCGGGTCATCAGATGCTCGGCGCCGGCGAAGAAATCGTTCATCAGCTTGGTCGGGTCGACGCTGCCCTGCAACTCGCGGCCCTTCACGTCGTTGCCCGGGTAGCCGCCGACCGAGGTGAGGCCGTCGGGCGCGAGCGCCATGAAGCCGGCCTTGGCCACCCGGCGGGCGACGTCTTCGATGTAGGGGTTGAGCCCGCGGTTCTCGTGGACGACGAGCACGGCCGGGAAGGGCCCGTCGCCGGTGGTGGGCTTGACCAGATAGCCGCGCACCTCGCCATGGCCGTTCGGGCTCGGGTAGGTGACATATTCGGGCAGGATGTCGGGATCGGTGAATTCGATCTGCTGGGCGAGGGCGTAGTCGGGGCTGAGCATGTCGAGCAGCGCCATCGCGGTGAGCCCGCCGACCGCGTATCTGCCCGCCCGGTCGAGGAACTCGCGCTTCGTCATCAGCCCATGGGCGTAGAAATCGCAAAGCTCGAGCAGGCCCTGGTCGAAATCCTTCGCGGTCATGCGTGTCATGAAACCCTCCCTTGATATGAATGGAGGAAGTCTGGCACGGGCCGCGGTCAAGCGGGACGCACAATCCCGTGTCCGCCTCGCCGGAAGGGGGCGGGGCAGCGGGCGCCGCCCCGCCGGTGCTCAGAGTGCGGCCGCGAGCGTGGTCGCGAAGGGCTCGGTCGGGCGGCCGATGAGACGGGAGAGATCGTTGCCAGGGGCGTCGAGCCAACCCTCGGCGGCGCGGGCGTCGCTGTCGGCGAGAATCGCGGCGAAACCTTCGGGCAGGCCCACGCCGACGAGCGCGTCGCGGAACGCGGGTTCGGGCAGGTCGACATAGGCGACGGGCTTGCCGCTCGCCTCGGTGAACAGCGCGGCGATTTCGGCCTGGGTCAGCCCGGTATCACCGGCCAGCTCGTAGGTCTTGCCCTCGTGGCCCGCGCCGGTGAGCACCGCGGCGGCGGCGGCGGCATAGTCGCGCCGGGGGGCAAGGGCGAAGCGGCCCGTGCCGGCGGCGCCGAAGCGCTGGCCGAGAGCAATGTCGCCCACGACGTTGCCGAGCAGGTTTTCGCTGTACCAGCCGTTGCGCAGGAGCGCGTGGGGGATGCCGGAAGCGGCGAGCGCGGCCTCGGTGGCGCGGTGTTCGGCGGCGAGTTGCAGCGGCGAGCTGCCGGCCTTCAGGAGCGAGGTATAGGCGATGAAGCCGACGCCGGCGGCCTTGGCGGCGTCGATGACGTTCTGGTGCTGCGGGGCGCGCTGGCCGACTTCGCTGCTGGAGATCAGCAGGAGGCGGTCGATCCCGGCGAAGGCAGCGGCGAGCGCCGCGGGGTCTTCATAGCTGGCGATGCGGGTCTCGACGCCCAGTTTGGCGAGATCGGCGGCGGCGTCGGGCCGGCGCACGAGCGCGACGATGTCGACGGCCGGAACTTTCGAGATGAGGTCGGCGAGTACGAGGCGGCCAAGCTGGCCGGCGGCGCCGGTGACGAGATAACGGGTCATGGTCTGGTCCTTTTCGGTCTGGATTCGAATGCTGGTCTCAGATAGAGACCTTTGTGAGCCGCCGAAAGGAGGCACATTCTCTGCCCAAGGTTACCCGGAGGGAACCATGAAAGACCTCGCCAAGAACGACGGCTTCGCCGATTGCCCGGTGCGCCATGTGCTCGACCACGTGGCGGCGAAATGGACGACGCTGATCCTGGCGGAGCTGAAGGAGGGGCCGTGCCGGTTCAACGCGCTCGCGCGCGCGCTGCCCGACATCTCGAAGCGGATGCTGACGCAGGGGCTGCGCGATCTCGAACGCGACGGGCTGATCGCGCGCGAAGTGTTCCCGACCAAGCCGCCGAGCGTCGAATACAGGCTGACGGCGCTGGGGCGCGAATTGATGGTGCCGCTCGGCGGGCTGATCGGCTGGGCGCTGTCGCGGGCCGACGAGATTGCCGCGGCTCGGGCGCGCTACGACGCGGAGGCCGGCCGGTGAACCGGCAATTCGTCATCGAGACGCGGGGGGCGGGGCTTTACGAGTTCACCGCGGAGGTGGCGCGCTGGGTGGCGGGGGCCGGCACGGTTGCGGAGGAGGCGCTGCTCACGTTGTTCGTGCGCCATACCTCGTCCTCGCTCGCGATCCAGGAAAATGCCGACCCGGAGGTGCGGACCGATCTTGCCGCCTTCTTCCACCGGCTTGTGCCGCCCACGACCGACCCGTCGATGAGCTACCTCAGGCATACCTACGAAGGCCCCGACGACATGCCGGCGCATATCAAGGCGGCGCTGTTGCCGGTCTCGCTCACCATCCCGGTGATCGGTGGGCGGATGGCGCTCGGTACCTGGCAGGGGATCTACCTGTTCGAACATCGCGACCGGCCGCACCGGCGCGAGGTGGCGGCGGTGTTGCGCTGAGGCGCGGGCACCAGCCGTCTCAGGCGGGCAGGTCGCGCGCCCGCATTGCGCAGACGCGCGGGTTCGCCCGGCCCGGGCCGAGGCCTTGCCCCGCTATTCGAGCACGAAGGTCACCATCATGTTGACCTGGTAGCTCGCGATCCTGCCGTCCTCGACACGGACCTGCTGCTCCTTGATCCAGGCCGAGCGGACGTTGCGGAGCGTATCGGTGGCGCGGGCGATCCCCTGCTGGATGGCGTCTTCGAAGCTCTTTTCGGAGGTGGCGGTGATTTCGGTGACACGGGCAACTGACATTGCGTCCTCCCTTGCTGCGTGGTGAGGCGAGTGTCGCGCCGGGCCTGCCGGTTTGGGAAGCCTCACCTGCGGCGCAGGCCAAAACCGGCCGAGTGTTGCGCCGAACGCACCGTATCTTGTGGCACGCTTTTGAGGCTACCCAAGACCGGGGCGAATGCATATAGTGCCTGTGGATAAGTGGGCAAAGACCCATAGTTCCGGCGGTTTGGACCAGGATCAGGCAAGAAGAAGGGGACAGGCATGCGATGCCCGTTTTGCGGAAATGTTGACACCCAGGTGAAGGATTCCCGTCCCGCGGAGGATCACGTGGCGATCCGGCGGCGGCGGTTCTGCCCGGCTTGCGGCGGGCGGTTCACCACCTACGAGCGCGTGCAGCTGCGCGATCTGGTGGTGATCAAGTCGAGCGGGCGGCGCGAGGATTTCGACCGCGACAAGCTGGAGCGCTCGATCCGGATCGCGCTGCAGAAGCGGCCCGTCGAGCCCGAGCGGATCGACCAGATGATCTCGGGGATCGTGCGACGGCTGGAGTCCTTGGGCGAGACCGACATCCCGTCGAAGGTGATCGGCGAGATCGTGATGGAGACGCTGGCCCGGATCGACACCGTCGCCTACGTGCGGTTCGCGAGCGTCTACAAGAACTTCCAGGCGGCCGACGATTTCGACAAATTCGTGAGCGAGCTCAGGCCGGTCGACGCGACCGCGGACGAGTGAGCGCGGCCATGGGCGAGCGGAGCGGCGTGCGTCCCGACGATGCGCGCCACATGGCCCATGCGCTGGGGCTCGGGCGGCGGGGATTGGGCCGGTGCTGGCCCAACCCGGCGGTCGGATGCGTCATCGTGCGCGACGGCATCGTGGTCGGGCGCGGCTGGACCCAACCCGGCGGGCGGCCCCATGCCGAGGCGGTGGCGCTGGCACAGGCGGGTGCCGCGGCGCGCGGCGCGACCGCTTATGTCACGCTCGAGCCCTGCGCGCATCACGGCAAGACCCCGCCCTGCGCCGACGCGCTGGTGGCGGCCGGCGTCGCGCGCGTGGTGGTGGCGTTGGGCGATCCCGACCACCGGGTGAACGGCGCCGGGCTCGCGCGGATGCGGGCGGCGGGGATCGAGGTGGTCGAGGGCGTCGGGGCCGAGGCGGCGCGGGCGGACCAGGCCGGGTTCCTGTCGCGTGTCACCAAAGGCCGTCCGATGGTGACGCTGAAGCTGGCGAGCTCGTTCGACGGACGGATCGCCACGGCGAGCGGCGAGAGCCAGTGGATCACCGGGCCCGAGGCCCGGCGCGCGGTGCACGGGCTGAGGCTGCGGCATGACGCCGTGATGGTCGGCGGCGGGACGGCGCGGGCCGACGATCCCGCCCTCACCGTGCGCGACATGGGCGCGCGTCACCAGCCGGTGAGGGTGGTGCTGTCGCGCCATCTCGACATTCCGCTCGACGGGCGGCTGGCGGCGACGGCGCGAGAGGTGCCGCTGTGGCTGCTGCATGGCGACCGGGTCGATCCGGCGCGGGCCACCGCCTGGGCCGAGCGCGGCGCGGCCCGGTTCGAGGTGCCGGTCTCGGGCGGTCGCCTCGATCCAGCGCCTGCTCTGGAAATCCTTGGCCAACAAGGGATTACAAGGGTTTTCTGCGAAGGTGGCGGCGGCCTCGGGGCGTCGCTGATCGGGGCCGGGCTGGTCGATGAGCTGGTCGGCTTCACCGCGGGTCTCGCGCTCGGGGCCGAGGGCCGTCCGTCGCTGGCTGCGATGGGGATCGACGCGCTGGCGGGCGCGCCACGGTTCGGGCTGGTCGAGGCCCGGGCCGTGGGGGGCGACGTGATGCACCGTTGGCGGCGGCTCGGCTGAGCCGATCGGGGATTTGCGTTCACCAACGGTTGTGCAAGCGGTCGCGTCGCCGTGGCACGCGACCGGTCGGGGGGCGGGGAGCGGTGTCGGCGCCAAGGTCGGCGTTCGGGCGCGCCGATCCGGCCCGGGAATGACCTTTCGCCTTCATCTTGGCAAAAGTACTCACGGCCTGGCCCGCGACGTCCGCGCCTTGCGTCACGGGCGACAGTCGCGCATAGGCCGGCTCACCGTGGCCGTCGCTGGCGATGTGGTGGCGCGGAACCGGCACGCGCGGGCGCTTTGAGTTGTCCGTCGTTCGGGAAACCGGGCCGTTGAACAGAGCTTCGGCCTGCCCGGGCGCCGCGCGGCGCGCCCAAGGCGCGCCCCCCGCCCGCCGCAGGCGGGGCGCGTCAGCGCCCCTCGTCGTCCTTGCCGATCAGCCGGTCGGCCTTCTTGCGCACCAGAACCGTGCGCAGATCGTGCATCGCGAGCAGCAGCGTGTCGGTGATGGTGTCGAGATCGGCGTCGGAAGCGCGGGTCTGGGCCCAGTGGGCGGTCTGGTTCAGGTGGTCGACGGTGCGCAGGATGTCGTCGATGTCGCGCGCGGCCAGGAGGGCCTGGCGCTCGGCGATCCAGGCGTCGATGGCGGCCTGGTCTTCAACCGTCAGCTCGCGCCCGCCATGGGGTTTGACCTCGCCGTTGCGGATGTTGATCACCGCGATCTGTTCGAGCTCGATCCGGCGCATCCGGTTCTGGGTATCGACCCGGTAGGCGAAGGCCCCGTTTTCGCGAACGCGGAAGTAGTAATCGGGGAGTTGGGTGCTCATCGTCCTGTGGTTCCGGGTTCGGCCAGGGGCGGGCGGGGCCGCTCGCGGGCAGTTAACCCCGCGCGACCGACGCCCGCAAGGCCTGAGGCTCGGTTCAGCCGAGCCCGGCGCAGAAGCTCTGGATCCGAGTGCAGGCCTCGGTCAACGCCGCGTCCGAGGTGGCGTAGCTCACCCGGAAGTTGGGGCTGAGGCCGAAGGCCGCGCCGAAGACCACGGCGACGCCGGTTTCTTCGAGGAGCGCGCGGGAGAAATCCTCGTCGGTCTCGATCTTGGTGCCGCCCGCGCTGGTCTTGCCGAGGCAGCCGGCGATCGAGGGGTAGACGTAGAAGGCGCCCTCGGGGGTCGGGCAGGTGATGCCTTCGGCCGCGTTCAGCATCGAGACCACCAGATCGCGCCGGCGCTGGAACACCGCGCGGTTGGCGGCGAGGAAGTCCTGCGGTCCGTTCAGCGCCTCGACCGCCGCCCATTGCGAGATGGTGCAGGGGTTGGAGGTGCTCTGCGACTGGATCGTGCGCATCGCGCCGATCAGTTCTTCCGGCCCGCCGGCATAGCCGATCCGCCAGCCGGTCATCGCATAGGCCTTGGAGACGCCGTTGCAGGTGAGGGTTCGGTCGTAGAGCGCGGGCTCGATCTGCGCCGGTGTGGTGAAGACGAAATCGTCGAACACGAGATGTTCGTACATGTCGTCCGACATCACCCAGACCTGCGGGTGGCGCATCAGCACGTCGGTGAGCCCTTTGAGCTCTTCGGCCGTGTAGCCTGCGCCCGTCGGGTTCGAGGGCGAGTTGAAGATCAGCCATTTGGTCTTCGGCGTGATCGCGGCTTCGAGCTGGGCGGGCGTCATCTTGAAGGCGGTCTCGATGCCGGCCTCGACCACCACCGGGGTGCCGCCGGCGAGCAGCACCATATCGGGGTAGGACACCCAGTAGGGCGCCGGGATGACGACCTCGTCGCCGGGGTTCAGCGTCGCCATCAGGGCGTTGTAGAGGATCTGCTTGCCGCCGGTGCCGACCGAAATCTGCGAAGGCCGGTAGCTGAGCCCGTTTTCGCGGGCGAACTTGGCGCAGATCGCCTGTTTCAGCTCCGGAATGCCGTCGGGGGCGGTGTATTTGGTCTTGCCCGCCTCGATCGCGGCGATGCCGGCGGCCTTGATGTTGTCGGGCGTGTCGAAATCGGGCTCGCCCGCGCCGAGGCCGATCACGTCGCGCCCCTGGGCCTTCAGCTCCTGGGCCAGGGTGGTGACGGCGATGGTGGGCGAGGGTTTCACCCGGGCGAGGGTCTCGGACAGGATGGTCATTTTCGGTCTCGGGTTTGTGGTCGGCGTCGGGATCTTCTAGGGTGCGGTGGACCGCCGATCAAGCGCCCAAAGGCCGGGCCGGCGGTCAGGCGGAACAGGAGGACGGAATGGCCGACGATGCAACGAACGATTGGTTCTCGGAGGCGCGCGCCACGTTCGGCGACCGGCTTGCCGCGGCCCGCGAGGCGGCGGATCTGAGCCAGAAGCAGTTGGCCCGGCAGATCGGGGTCAAGACCCGGACGCTGGCCGCCTGGGAGGACGATCTGTCCGAGCCCCGCGCGAACCGGCTGCAAATGCTCGCGGGGCTGCTCAACGTCTCGTTGATGTGGCTGCTGAACGGCGAGGGCGACGGCGTGGCGCCGCCCGGCGACGAGCCGTCGCTGCCGCAGGAGGCGCGGCAGGTGCTGCGCCAGGTGCGCGAGCTGCGGCGCGATGTCGACACGGTCGCGAGCCGGCTTGCGCGGCTCGAAAAAGGCCTCACGCAGATGCTCGAAGGCGGTTCCGCATGAGCGAGTTGCCCGAACACCGGCTGAAGCGGCTCTCGATGCGGTCGCACCGGCGCGGCATCAAGGAGATGGACATCATCCTCGGCCGCTATGCCGACGACATGCTGGCCGGGCTCGAGGGCACGGCGCTCGATCTCTACGAGGCGCTGCTCGAGGAAAACGACCAGGACCTCTATCAATGGGTCACCGGCCAGGTGCCGGCGCCGGCGCGGTTTTCCGGGCTGATGGGCGAGATCGCGCGCCATGCGGAGGCGGCGGCGAAGGGCTGAGCCGAAATTTCGGGGCGGTGCGGTCCGGTTCGGGCGCGGGGTGAAGATTTTCTGCGCTCCGGCCGCGTTGCTTAACCGAATGTTCGCCAATTGTGCTCATTGTGCTCGGCAAATCAGACGAGATGAGAGCCGCATGAGCATCCAGACCCCCATCGAACCGGGCCATGTAGACCCCGGCCGCAATCCCGCCTACACCGCCCAGTATCTCGAGGCGCTCGGCCTCGTCGAACGGCTGCACCGGTTGCTGCTCGACGTGATCAAGGACGAGTTCGAACGGCTCGGCGTGCTCGAGATCAACGCGGTGCAGGCGCTGTTGATCTTCAACATCGGCGACAACGAGGTCACTGCCGGCGAGCTCAAGTCGCGCGGCTATTACCAGGGCTCGAACGTGTCGTACAATCTCAAGAAGCTGGTGGAGATGGGCTACATGCACCACCAGCGCTCGGAGATCGATCGCCGCTCGGTGCGGGTGCGGCTCACCCAGAAGGGCCGCACGATCCGCCAGGTGGTGACCGATCTGTTCGCCCGCCATGCCGAAGGGCTGGAGGCGCGGGCGATCATCAGCCCGGAGAGTTTCGAAGACATCAACGGCTCGCTGAAGCGGGTCGAACGGTTCTGGACCGATCAGATCCGCTACATCTACTGAACGTCCGGGCGTTTACTGTTTCGCAAGGTCGGGCGTCGGCGCCGGGCCGGAGATCGGCTGGGGCGCGGGTTACGGCGTTGGCGCGGGGCCGCGTGCGGGCCGCGGTTCGGGTGTCGGCGTCGGTGCGGGCCCGTGTGCCGAGGTGCGCTCAGGCCGGGGCGCAGGACCGGACGCGGGGCCGGCCGCGGGTTCGGCGGCGCTGATCACCAGGCCCTGCAATTCGCGCAGAAGCTTGCGCACCATCGCCGCCTCGTAGGAGTGAAAATCCAGTGCCGGTTCGGCGAAAGCGCCGGGGCCGCGGATCACTTCCGTTTCGAAGTACCCCAAGAGACCGCGGACGCCCTCGGGCGCACCGCGCGCTTCGGGGCCGATCACCAGCGCGTTCACGGTAATTCCGGCGAGTTCCGGGGCGTCGAGATCCTGCGGCCGCGGGCCGGTGTTGGACACGCCGTCGCCGGAGATGTCGAGGGTGCGCTGCCAGCAGGCGGGGACACGGGCGAGCAGACGCGCGCCAGTGAGAATCGCGGCGCCGAGGCCGGTGGAGGGGTCGGCCGGCGCGCGGCGGGTGGCGCGCAGCCGGGCGGCGACATCGGCCAGCACGCCGGTATCGGTGACGGCGGTCCAATCAAGGATCATCGCCTGCGCGGTCGGGCCCGACCATTCGTAGACCGCGAGCTGGACCGGGGGCGCGGAGACCGCGAGCAGGGCGTCGGCGACGTCCGGGTGGGTGAGGGCGGCGGCGAGCCCGTCGAGCTGCAGCCGGTATTCGCCGGCATCGACCGAACCCGAGACGTCGAGCCCGAGGGCCAGGGCCTGGCGGCAGGATTGCGCCGCGGCCGGGGCGGGCAGGGCGGCGAGGAGGGCGGCGAGGGCGGCGGCGACGAGTGGGACCGCGGCCCGGCGGTGGGGCCGGCTCCTGCGCCGGATCAGGGGCCCGGCGACGCGCGCTATGGGCGGTCGGGGGTGCATGAGGGCATCACGCATGGGCGGGCGGTTCTCGTCAAGCGCGCGGCGCGGGGCCTTGCGGCGCGCCATCCGTCATCTCGCGGGTGCCCCCGGGGGCGCCACCAGATATAGTGGGGCCTGACCCAGAGAAGAGAGAGATTCGCCATGCCCCTCAGCCCCGAGCAGAAAGCCGAGATCGATGCGCTGCGCGCGCAGTCCTTCACGACGAAGCGCGCCACCGTGGCGGGGATGGAGACGCATCTCTACAAGGCCCACGAGGTGCTCGACCACGGCTTCGTGCGGGTGATCGACTACATGGGCGACGACGCGGCGATCTGCCAGGCGGCGCGGGTGAGCTACGGCACCGGCACCAAGAGCGTGCAGAACGACGAGGGGCTCATTCGCTATCTGATGCGGCACTGGCATTCGACCCCGTTCGAGATGTGCGAGCTCAAGCTGCATGTGAAGCTGCCCGTCTTTGTCGCGCGGCAATGGATCCGGCATCGCACGGCCAACGTGAACGAGTATTCGGCGCGGTATTCGATCCTCGACCGGGAGTTCTACATCCCCGCGCGCGAGCATATCGCGGCGCAATCGGTGGTGAACAACCAGGGGCGCGGGGCGCTCTTGGGCGATGCCGAGGCGGGGCGGGTTCTGGAAATCCTGAAGGCGGATTCGGCCAGGGCTTACGACAATTACGAGGCGATGATCTCGCAGGACGGGCAGGATGGCTTGGCGCGGGAGCTCGCGCGGATGAACCTGCCCGCGAATATCTACACCCAGTGGTACTGGAAGATCGACCTGCACAACCTTTTGCACTTCCTGAGGCTGAGGGCCGATCCCCATGCGCAATACGAGATCCGGGTCTATGCCGAGGCGATCGCCGCGGTGGTGGCCGACTGGGTGCCGTTCGCCTACCGCGCCTTCGAGGACTACCGCATGGGAGGAGCGACGCTTTCCGCTACCGCCCTGGATTGCGTTCGGCGTATGGTGAAGGGCGAGGCGGTGACCCAGGAGACGAGCGGCATGTCGAAGGGGGAATGGCGGGAGTTTGAGGGGGTCTTGAGGGGGTGAGTAGCCGTGCTGATGAGGGCAGTTTCAATCTTGCCGATTTTGAGCGCTTGGAAGAACGTATTGAAAGGCTCATCTCGGACGGCATTGTGGCCGCGCGTTCCCATGCTATAGTTCACCTAATCCTGACAAACAAGTTTTACTGCCAACCCTTCGAGATTCATGAGGCAATGACCGATGGGCCAAATGATAGTGGTATTGATGCCGTTTACATAGATCGGAGAGGTGACGAACCCGCGGTTCACCTGTTCCAATCGAAGGTATTCGAGAGCGAACGAAAGGCGAGAAATCCGTTCCCGGCCAGCAGTTTGGAAAAAGTGTACCGGTTTTTTCAAATACTAAAAAATCGAAAAGCTGACCTAAAAAAATTGGTTAACCCACAGCTTGAGCAAAAGGTCCTGGAAATTCGTCACGAGATAGATCGGCACTTCCCGACTTTCAAGGTTTGGCTGGTTAGCAATGGAACGAGTTGCCTGCCGCATGAAATGCAACCTTTAAGACGTGCGTTGTCGAGTCAAGAGGATGTGGAGATCGAGGAATTCCATCTCTGGGAGGTGGTGGAGTTTTGCCTGAACTCGCACAGCGCTCGAACGAACCACACATTTTTTGCCAGGGATACCGGCGTGATCGAAGCTGGGACGTCTGAGCTCAGGAGTGTTGTCGGCTACATATCGGCGAAACAGCTCTATGATCTAATCAAAGACCTAAGGGACGAGCGGAAAGTCGACTACTCAGTATTCAATCTGAACGTTCGGGGCTTCCTGGGACTCGACAACGCGGTAAACAGAGAGATTTTCCGGTCTGCCACTGCTCGCGAAAATATTCATTTTTCATCTTTCAACAACGGTATTACGATTGTCGGAAGTACGGTGAGGGTGAATCGAACCATATCTGACAGGCCGAAGATTGGAATAAAGCGGATGAGTATTGTAAACGGTGCGCAAACTTGCCATGCGATTTTTGAGGCTATGAAGGACTACTATCCGAAATTCGACGCGTTTGAACATCTGTCGGTTTTATTTCGAATCTTTGAAACTGATAATCCGGAGCTTATCTCGAGCATTGCTATTTCCACAAATAGTCAAAACAGAATAATGCCACGGGATCTCAGGGCCAATGACGAGTCGCAGGTGCGGCTCGAAGGAGCACTTCTTGAGCGCGGCATCCGGTATCGGCGAAAACGATCATTTTCGTTGGAGGCCGATGAGGATATGGGGGGGATGCGCTCGATTGATGCTTTGAAGGCAGGGCAGATAATTTTGTCGTTTCTGCATCAGGATCCCGCACGCGCAAAGCGTGACTCGGATAGTATCTTTTCCGAGTTCTACGGAAAAGTCTTTGGGGATGTTGATGTTGACAAGCTGGTCGATGGTATCGACTGGTTTGAGTTGATCGAGAAGCGACGTCAGTACATCGAGGATGAGGTGAGGATTCGCGGTAGTCATCGGGCGGAGAACACGTTTGTGACCTACGGAGTTTTTCACATTCTGATGATGTGTGGTATCATTAATGGCAATGCGCAAGGTGATGAGCGGGAGGCGGTCATTGACGAGGCTATTGATCTGATAGCCAATCTTCTGTTGGACGAAGGGTATCCTGCGTACTACTCCTTTTTCCGCGACACGAAGATCGCTGAAAAGTTAAGGAACTCGGCCAACGAGCCTAAACTCATCTAAGAATGCCAACTGAAAACCCCGCCAAGCTCGCGCCCGGCGGGGTTCCAAATTCCGTAGGCCGGAGTTCACCCCGGCATCGCCCAGCTCAGAGCAGCTTCAGAGCGCCCGCGGACTGGCGGCCGTCGCGGCCCGACTCGAGTTCGTACTCGATCTTCTGGTCGTCTTTCAGACCGGTCAGACCGGCGCGCTCGACGGCCGAGATGTGGACGAAGACGTCCTTGCCGCCCTCATCGGGGGCGATGAAGCCGAAGCCTTTGGTGGCGTTGAACCATTTCACGGTGCCAGTGGCCATATCCGTTTCTCCTATCGATCGGTCCCGACCCATACCGGGCGGGGCCTGGTGCCGCCCGCATCATGCGACGGCCTGGTAGCGCAGTCAGGTCTCAGTCCGGCTGCTAGAGATAGAAGACGGAAGGCAGTGCTGTCGTACGAGGCGGCATATGGGGCCTTTGGGCGAATTTTGCAAGGGAAATTGCCGGAAGTGATCCGGGATCGGCGGCGAGACGTAGCCGGGACGAGCTTTGGACAGACCGGAGAGGCCCATGCAGATCATCGTTCTCTACCTCGCGACCGCCGTGGTGTTTCTGGGCCTCGACGCGGTGATGCTGAAATCGGTGATGCGGCCGATGTTCGAGGCGCGGATTTCGGACTGGCTGGTCGAGGAGATCCGGATCGGCCCGGCGGCGGCGTTCTACCTGTTCTACGTGGCCGGCGTGGTCTGGCTCGCGGGGTGGCCGGCGCTGAAGGCGGATGCGCCCGTGCAGGCGCTGGCGACCGGGGCGGTGCTGGGCGCGCTCGCCTATGGCACCTACGAGTTCACCAATTACGCGACGCTGGCGCGCTGGTCGCCGGGCATGGTGGCGCTGGACGTGGCCTGGGGCACGGCGCTGACCGGGCTGTCGGCCTGGGTCGGCGTGATGGCGGCGCGGGCACTGAGCTGAGCCGCCGCGGGGTCTGGCCCGGGCGCGCTGTGCGCAGGCGGACGAGGCGCCCGGGGGGCGCCTTGTCCCGGGTGCGGCTGTGGCGGGGCTCAGAGCGGTTTCAGATCGCCCGCGGATTCGCGGCCGTCGCGGCCCGAAATCATCTCGAACGCCACTTTCTGGTTCTCCTGCAGCCCCTTCAGCCCGGCGCGCTCGACGGCGGAGATATGGACGAAAATGTCCTTACCGCCATCGTCGGGGGCGATGAAACCGTAGCCCTTGGTGGAATTAAACCATTTCACAGTGCCGGTCGGCATCCGTTGTCTCCTTGTCTCGAACCCGGCCGCGGTATTGCGCCGGGGTGGTGCAGCCAGTCTTCAAGTCTTAAGCTGCCCCTTCAAGCAGGGAGCGATCGTCCGAAGGTCTGTTGTCACACGATTCAGGGTGCCAAGGCGGAGGCGAAATTCAAGTGAAACATTTGTGAACGGGGCGGTGACGGTGAAGGTCTACGGGATAGGCAATTGCGATACGGTGCGGGCGGCGATGCGGGAGCTCGCGGCGGCGGGGCTCGGGCCCGAGCTCGTCGACATCCGGGCCGAGCCGGCGGAAGCGGCCGATCTGGAACGGTTTTTGCAGGCCTTCGGCGAGGCGCTGGTGAACCGGCGCTCGGCCACCTGGCGGGGGCTGTCGGAGGCCGAGCGGGGGCTCGACCCGGTGCGGCTGATTTCCGCTCACCCCACGGTGATGAAGCGGCCGGTGATCGAGGCGGAGGGGCGGCTCACGCTCGGCTGGGGGCCGGAGGCGCGCGCGGTCTGGCTTGGCAACGGGTAGGCGCGGCCCTACCTGTAGGACCACCGCCGCACTGGGCGGGCAGAGGCAGGAGAGTTGAGATGCGCAATGCCGCCGCCGTGCTCGGCATCATCGCGGGCGTGATGGGAATGTTCGTGGGGCTGTTCGGCTACGGCTGGACGTCGCTGGTGGCCGAACGGCCGGAAGTGGCGGAGTTCTGGACCTTCGACAGCCCGGGCCTCGTGCGCTTCGTCTCGATCGCGGCGCCGGTGCTGGCGATCGCGGGGGGCGCGATGGCGCGCTACAGGGCGCTCTGGGGCGGGCTCGCGCTGATCGCCTCGGCGGGGCTCATGCAGCAGGCGTTCTCGTTCAACGTGGCGACGATGTTCCCGATCGTGATGGCGGGGCTCGGAGGCGTGCTCGCGGTGGCGGCAGGGCGGCCGGACGAGCCCAAATCACACTTCTGACGGCAGGGCGGCGCGGGCGGCGGCCTGCCGGGCGAGCACCGGCGCGAGGAGCCGGTCGAGCGACAGGGGGCCTGCGCCCTTCATCACCAGCGTGACCAACAGCAGCATCCAGAACAGGCGCTGATCGAGGATCAGGCTGTCGGGCGTCCGGTCGAACCAGGCGCCGATGGTGGTGGCGTCCGCCATGTGGCCGAGGATGTCGGTCGCGGTCTGGACGATCACGAAGCCGATCATGCCGAGGGCGGCGAGGCGGGTGAGAAGCCCGAGGATCACCAGTGCGGGCAGGGCGAATTCGGCGATTGTGCCGGCGACGACCACGGCCCAGTGGAAGGCCCCGAGCTCGGCAACATTGTAGCCGGCGGCCTCCAGCGTGCGCGGGAAGATCTGGGCATAGGCGCCGAGCGCGGGGGCAAAGAGGCCGAAGGGGCCTTCGCCGGTCTTGGTGAGCGCGGAGGCCCAGAAATAGCCCGCGAGGCTCGCCGCGAAGGCGAAGCGGGCGAGCGTGGGCAGGAGCGGATCGCCGGCGGCATCGAGGCGGGCGGATAGGCGGGCGGCGGTCTGGATCAGGCGGGGCGTCATGCGGGCACCTCGATGCGGGTGATGGATTTGGTCTGGATCAGGAGCGTGAGCGCGCCGGCGAGGTCGAGCGCCGGGCCCGCGGCCTCGACCGCCTCGCCGAGCGTCTTGCCGGCGAGGAGCGCGGCGACGAGGCGTGCGGCGGGCTCGGGGACGATGACGGGCTTCGGGTCCCAGTCCGGCCGGGTCACCAGCACGCTTTCGGCGCCGCCGCGGGCGGGCGGGGCGCCAGGTTCGGTGTTGGCGCGCCAGATCGTGCCGATCGGATAGGGCGAGGCGACGAGCCGGGTCGCGGGAGCAAGCTGCAACCTAGCCTTGGCGAGGCGCGGGGTGTCGAGCGCGCCGGGGGTGGCAGGACGGGCGTCGGCGGCGTGATAGGCTTGGCGCAGCGCATATTCGAGCCGCGCGGTATCGGCCAGGTACGGCAGATGCGCGACCGGTTCGAAGCTGGCGAGAAACGCGGGGAAGGCCTCGCCGTACATCGCGAGCACCGGCGAGGTCGGCGGATGGGCGCGGACGAAGACGCCGGCCATGGCGGCGAAGAACTCGGTGCCGACCAGTTTCTCGATCACCGGGAAGCCGGTCGCCAGCGCGGCCTTCAGCGAAACCACGACATTGTTGCGGTAGACGTCGAAGCGGCGACCGGCCGGGCGGGCTTGCTGGTCGACAAGCCCCGCCGGCGCGGCAAGGCCCGGGTCGAGGAGTGCCGGCGGGAAATCCGCGTTCCACCCCTGTTTCATCTTTCCGGAAATATCCCGGGGGTCCGGGGGC
>JAGRMO010000161.1 GCA_020441205.1 Maritimibacter sp. | reverse complement strand
CTGGCGGTTGATGGTCTCGACCGAGACGCCGCGCCGCGAGGCCTTTTCGCGGTCGACGACGAAGCGCCAGGACGAGAACGGGGCCTGCAGGTAGCTGTCGACGTCGACAGTGATCTCGGCTTCGGTGAACAGACCTTCGATATCCTTGGCCACCTGGCGGCGGGTCGCGGCGTTGGGGCCGTAGATCTCGGCCACCATGGTCTGCAGCACCGGCGGCCCGGGCGGCATCTCGATCACCTCGATGCGGGCGCCGAGCCGCTGGGCGATCGGGGTCAGCATCTCGCGGGTGACCGCAGCGAGGTCTTCGGACGACCGCTCGCGATGGTGCTTGGCGCCGATCTCGACCTGGATGTCGGCCATCCAGGACTTGTCGCGCAGGTAGGAATGGCGCACGAGGCCGTTGAAGTTGAACGGGCTCGCGGTGCCGACGTAGCTCTGCAGCGCCACCACTTCGGGGATCGTCATCAGCTCTTCGGCGAGTTGCGAGACGACATTGGCGGTCACCGGCAGCGGCGTGCCCTCGGGCATGTTCACGGTGACGTTGTACTCGGGCTTGTTGTCCTTCGGCAGCATCTTCACCGTCACCGCCTGCATGTAGAACAGGAAGAGCGACAGGAAGAACACCGCGATGAGGCCGATGGCGAAGCCCCAGCCGACCGGACGGCGGGTGATCAGCGGCACCAGCAGGCGGACGAAGAAGCGGTTGAGCCAGAGGGTCTGCTTGTGCTCCTTCTCCTGGCTCTTCTCGAGCTTCTCCATCGACGGACGGATCCGCTGGGCGAGCCAGGGGGTAAAGATGAAGGCGGCGAACAGCGAGAAGATCATCGCCACCGAGCCGAGCGCCGGGATCGGCTCCATATAGGGGCCCATCATGCCGCGCACGAAGCCCATGGGCAGCAGCGCCGCGATCACGGTGAGGGTGGCGAGGATCGTCGGGTTGCCGACCTCGCGCACCGCGTCGACCGAACATCCCTCGGTGCATTCGCCGTCTTCGAGCCAGCGGCGGTAGATGTTCTCGACCACGACGATGGCGTCGTCGACGAGGATGCCGATGGAGAAGATGAGGGCGAAAAGTGATACCCTGTCGATGGTGTAGCCGAGCAGCCAGGCCGAGAAGACGGTGACCAGGATGACGATCGGGATCACGATCAGAACGACGGTCGCGGCGCGGAAACCGAGCGCGAGCCAGATCAGCAGGGTCACCGCGCCGGTGACGACGAAGAGCTTGAAGATCAGCTCGTTCACCTTCTCGTTCGCGGTCTCGCCGTAGTTGCGGGTGACCTCGACATG
Organism: Maritimibacter sp.; assembly: GCA_020441205.1. Classification (GTDB taxonomy): domain Bacteria; phylum Pseudomonadota; class Alphaproteobacteria; order Rhodobacterales; family Rhodobacteraceae; genus Sinisalibacter. Next base: position 9,162 of record JAGRMO010000161.1, on the reverse strand, counting down.
GACGTTGGCGGGGATCAGGTCGCCCTGCAGGCGCTGGACGTAGTCGAGCACCGCATTCGCCACAGAGACGCCGTTGGAGCCCGATTTCTTCGCCACCGCGATGGTGACGGCGGGCGCGCCGATCGGGGCGAGATCGCCGGCGGTGCCGCCGAGGGCGTCGGCTTCGGCCGCATGTTCGCCTTCGTCCTCGCCGTGGCCGCCATAGGCGGGGCCGGTGTAGTAGTTCACCATCGAGGTGGCGTCGTCGGTGCCCTGGGTCACCAGCGCCACGTCGCGGACATAGGTCGGCTGGCCGTAGCTCACGCCGATCATCAGGTTCTCGATGTCGCGGGCGGTGCGCAGGAACGAGCCGGTGTAGAGGGTGAAGGCGTTGTCGCTGGCTTCGACCAGGCCGACGCCGCGCTCCGAATTGGCGGCGTTGATGGTCTGGGCGATCTCGTCGAGGCCGATGCCGAAGCCGGCGAGGCGCTCGGGGAAGACCTCGACCTTGATCGCGTCCGACCGGCCGCCGACCACGAAGCTCTGCGCGGTGTTGGGCACTTCCTTCAGCCGCTGCATCACGTCGAGGCTGAGCGCGCGCAACACGCCTTCGTCGAGTTCGTGGCTCCACAGCGTCAGCGTGACCACCGGCACGTCGTCGACGCCCTTGGGCTTGATGAGCGGCATGGTCACGCCGGGCGGGATCTTGTCCATGTTGGACTGGATCTTGTCGTTGAGCTTGACCAGTGAGGGGCCCATCTCTTCGCCGACCTCGAACTGCACGGTCACCATCGCGCCGTTGCGTTCGGAAATCGAATAGACGTGCTCGACGCCGGGGATCTCGCTCATCAGCCGCTCGAGCGGGTCGGTGGCGAGCGAGGCCACCTGTTCGGCGGAGATGCCGGGATAGCCGAAAAAGACATCGACCATCGGCACCGAGATCTGCGGGTCTTCCTGCCGGGGGGTGAGGATCAGGCCCATGATGCCGAGGCCGAGGCAGGCCACGAGCAGCAGGGGCGAGAGGGGCGAATTGATGAAGGCCCTGGCGAGGCGGCCAGCGAGGCCGAGCCCCTCGCCGTGGCCGTTGCCGTTTTCGGCGCCGTTACCGTTCTGTGCCGTGTGGTCGGTCATTTCTGGTCCAAACCCCGCGTCACGCTCAATGCCCCGACACCAGCGACGACGGCGGCGTCAGGATCACTGCCTCGCCGCCGGCGAGGCCAGAGATCACCGAGACGGTGCCGTCGGCGAGCGGATAGCCCACCCGGACGATGCGCAAACTGGGCGCGCCGTCTTCCATCACGAAGACGGCCGGCAGGCTGCCGCGCCAGACCAGCGCCTCGGCCGGCACGCTGGTCTGCGCGTGGGCGGGTACCGAGGCATCGGGCACGGTCACTTCGGCGTACATGCCGGGACCGCCGCGGGTGCCGACGGGCAGATCGAACTTGACCGTCACGGTGTGGCGCTTGGGATCGGCGACCGGGTAGATCTGGGCCACGCGGGCTTCGACCGGGCCACCGCCCGAATCGAGACGCGCCGGCACCAGCATGCCCTCGGACAGGCCGGCGGCGAGGCGCACGGGCACGTCGGCCTCGATGCGCAGGTAATCGACGAAGGCGTAGTCAAACAGCGGCATGCCGGGCTGCACGGTATCGCCGACCTCGACATGCTTACGCATGATGATGCCGTCGAAATCGGCCGTGGCCTGGAAATCGGCCAGCGTCGCGTCGAGGCTCTCGAGATTGGCCTGGGCGGCGGCGAGGCCGCTGGTGGCGGTGTCGACGCCGACGCCCTGGGCGTAGAGATCGGCCTGGCGCTCGAGGCCGGGATCGGACTGGCCGGTGAATTCGCTGAAGCCGCGGGTGAAGAACTGGTCGAAGGTCGCCGGGATGCCCATGCCGGGGAAACCGGTGATCGAGTTCACGCGCGGCGAGTAGAGCTCGCGCGAATATTGCATGTACGAGTTCCGCAGCGCCGCCTCGGCCTGGTAGACCTGGCTCTGCGCCGCGCGGCGCTTGGCCTGCATGTCGGCGTCGTCGATCTGGACCAGCACTTCCCCGGTTTCCGACCGGTGCCCCTCGGCGCCAGCGAGAAAGGTGACCCGGCCCGGAACCTGGGCCGACACGGTGATTTCCTTGTACGGGATGACGGTGCCGCCGACGATGGCCGAGCCGCCGATCTGGGTGACCATGACGGGCGCCGTCCGGTAGCCGCCGGCCGCGACCGCGGTGCCGTGGCTTTGTGAAACTGCGCTCGTGGCGGTCACGGACAATGCCGCAAACGTCGCGAGGGCCGCCGCGATAGTGCCGATTCTCTGCATCCCTCCCCCTTCGTCCTCTGGTGTTGATGGGTTCGGGAACTCCCCCCAAACCGTCACATTCTTCCACCTTAATCGCGGCTAACGAAATTTCATTACGTTTTTTCGCCGCAAAACGCAATAACTTATTTGAATTTGTGAATAGATACTCAAGATGGGTGCAGGCCGGAAAAAGGTGACGCAACGTAACGACTTAGCCGCCGACATTCCCAGTTAAGCAATTTGCCCGTGCAAAACTTTGACGCAGGTCAAGTGCGCGCGACCGGTCGCGCGAGCGCCGGGGCGAGACCGGATTCGGGCAAGGAGAAACCGGGCCGCGCGGACGGCCTGAAGGGATCGAAATGCGGTTCGGCCGCGGTCAGAACGGGAAGCCGCCGAACATGTAGGACATCGGGTTCGAGAAGGCGTAGGAGGCGCGTCCGACGTCCATCGTCATCTGGCTCACCGCGGCGTTCATGCTCTGCACCGAGCCCGCCATCGAGCCGACCGCGCCGTTCATCGACTGGATCTCGCCGGTCATCGTGCCGATCGACGCGTCCATCGTGCCCATGTTGCCCTGCATCTCGTTCATCGCCACGGTCATCTGCGCCATGGCGCTGCTCATCGTCGCCATGTGGCCGATCACCTCGTCCATGTCGCCCGCCATCGTGTGCATGTCGACGATCATGGTCTTGAAGCTCTCGTTCACCTCGACGAAGGTCTCGGTCATGGTGTTCACCTGTCGGGCCATGCCGTACATGACCCAGGTGAACAGGGCCATCACCACCACGATCAGAAACGTGGTGACGACGATGAAGCCGCCACTTGTCGCCCGACGATACATGCATCCTCCCGAATGTCTGAATGTTAGCCGTATCCGAAAAGCTATCGTCGCGCCAGACATAAGTGGTGGCACACTTTGCCGGCCCGGGCGGGAGGCGACGGGCGCGGACGGCACGCCGGCGCGAAACGGACGCTCGCCCGGCCCGGCGCGCCCTTGCGCCCCGCCCCGCAACCCCGGGCCGTTGCTGCCAAAAACGCAGAATTCCCCCTCGCTGACGGGCGGGGAAACGCTTGATCTTTCCGCCGCCCCGGCCCAAGTGTCATAATACCGAAACAGGCCTCCGGTGAGGGCCGTCCTGTAGCCAGGTGGGAAACAGATGTTCGATTTCGTCAAGATGCGCGAAGCCCTCGCGGACCATTACGACCTCGCGCCCAACCCGAAGCTCGCCGCCGAGATGGCCGAGACCTACGCGCGGATGGACCGGGTGATCTCGCCGCCCGACTGGGCGATCCACGCGCCCTATGTGGCGGCGATCAACAGGCTCAAGAAAGAAAAGAACGCGGTCATTCTCGCGCATAACTACATGACGCCCGAGATCTACCACGGCGTCGCCGATGTGGTGGGCGACAGCCTGCAGCTCGCGATCGAGGCGACCAAGGCCGAGGCCGACATCATCGTGCAATGCGGCGTGCATTTCATGGCCGAGACCTCGAAGATCCTCAATCCGTCCAAGACCGTGCTGATCCCCGATGTCGAGGCCGGCTGCTCGCTGGCCGAGAGCATCACCGCCGCCGGCATCGCCGAGATGCGGGCGAAATACCCGGGCGCGCCGGTTGTCTCCTACGTCAACACCACCGCCGAGGTGAAGGCGGCGTCGGACATCTGCTGCACCTCGTCGAACGCGGCCGCGATCGTGCGCGCGCTGCCCGACGAGACGGTGATCATGACGCCCGACCAGTACCTCGCCCAGAACATCGCCAACGAAGTGCCGGAAAAGAACGTGGTCTGGTGGGCGGGATCGTGCATCGTGCACGAGCAGTACACGCCCGAAGATATCCGCGAATACCGCAAGTGGCACCCCGAGACCCGGATCATCGCCCATCCCGAATGCCCGCCCGAGGTGGTGGCGGAGGCCGATTTCTCGGGCTCGACCAGCGGCATCATCAAGTATGTCACCGCCGAGAAGCCGAAATCGGCGATGCTGGTGACCGAATGCTCGATGGCGTCGAACATCGCCGACGAGCTGCCGGAAGTCGAGTTCGCGGGCCCCTGCAACATGTGCCCCTACATGAAGAAGATCACGCTGGAAAAGATCCTGTGGTCGCTCCACGCTGGCGAGACCGAGGTGTTCGTCGATCCGGAGGTCGCCGACAAGGCGCGGCTCGCGGTCGAGCGGATGATCGACATGAGCCGGAAACTCGGCATCTAACAGACCGGCGACAGGACGTGCCATGACCCAGATCCTCAAGACTTCCCGCGTCGTCATCGTCGGCGCCGGTCTGGGCGCGCTCTACGCGGCGCTCGAGCTTGCGCCCCGTCCGGTGCTGATGATCTCGCCCGAGACGCTGGGCGAAGGCGCGTCGTCGGCCTGGGCGCAGGGCGGCATCGCGGCGGCGATGGATCTGTCCGACAGCGCCGAGGCCCATGCCGCCGACACGATCGGCGCGGGCGCCGGCACGGTCGACCCCAAGGTCGCCGCGCTGGTCACCAGCCATGCCCGCGAGCATATCGTCGATCTCACAGAGAAGGGCACGCCGTTCGACCGCACGCCCGAGGGCGATTACGTGATGAGCCTCGAAGCCGCGCATTCCAAGGCCCGGGTGGTGCGGGTGAAGGGCGACCAGGCCGGCCACCAGATCATGGAGACGCTGATCGCGCGGGTGCGGGCGACGCCTTCTGTCCAGGTCGCCGAGAAGACCCTCGCCACCGGGCTCGAGGTCGAGGACGGCAAGGTGGTGGGCGTCTGGGTGCGGGCCTCGGGCGAGGGCCGCGGGCCGGTGCTGATCAAGACCCCGGCCGTGCTGCTCGCCGGCGGTGGCTCGGGCGGGCTCTTCGCCCACACCACCAACCCGCCGCGCATCCGTGGCCAGGTGATCGGCTTTGCCGCCCGGGCGGGCGCGGTGATCGCGGATGCCGAGTTCGTCCAGTTCCATCCCACCGCGATGGATGTGGGCGAAGACCCCGCGCCGCTCGCCACCGAGGCGCTGCGCGGCGAAGGCGCCTGGCTGGTCAACCGCGACGGCCACCGGTTCATGCTCGATCTCGACCCGCGGGGTGAGCTTGCGCCCCGCGACATCGTCGCGCGCGGCATCTTCGCCGAGACCCAGGCCGGCCGCCGGCCCGCGCTCGATACCCGCGCCGCGCTCGGGGCCGAGATCCTCACCCGCTTTCCCGCCGTGGCCGAGGCCTGCGCGCGCAACGGCATCGACCCGGTGACGCAGGTGATCCCGGTCGCCTGTGCCGCGCATTACCACATGGGCGGGGTCGAGACCGACACGCATGGGCGGGCCTCGCTCGACCGGCTCTGGGTCTGCGGCGAGGCCGCCTCGACCGGGCTGCACGGCGCCAACCGGCTCGCCTCGAACGGGCTGCTCGAAGCCGTAGTCTATGCAAGGCTCGCGGCCCGCGACATGGCGCGGCACGTGGACGTGGCCCCTGCCCCGCCGGTCGAGCTCGTGTTCCCCGAGGAAGGCACCGACGACTACGCGCCGGCCTCGATGCAGGCGCTCAGGCAGATCATGACCGACAAGGTGGGCGTGTTGCGCGACGAGGCGGGGCTCAAGGCCGCGCTCGCCGGCATCGCCGCGCTGGAGGCGCAGGAAGCCAAGTCGATCACCTTCCGGAACATGTGCGCGACCGCGACGCTGATCGCCGCCGCAGCGCTCGAACGGCGCGAGTCGCGCGGCGGGCATTTCCGTACCGATTTTCCCGAGCCCGACCCGAAGCTCGCGCATCGCAGCCACATGACCCTGTCGGTCGCGCTCGGCATTCGCGCGGCCTGCGTGGAGGAACTGGCATGAGCTTCGCCACCCTGCCCGACCTGGTGCTCGAACCGATGGTGCGCGCCGCGCTGATGGAGGATCTGGGGCAGTACGGCGATATCACCACCCGGGCGGTGATCCCGCCAGAGGTGCGCTACACGGCCCGGCTCAACGCCCGTGCGGCGGGTGTGGTCTCGGGGATGCAGATCGCCCGCATCGCGTTCCACCTCGTCGATCCGAAGCTGAGGGTCGAGACGCTGGTGGCGGACGGGTCGCCCTGCGCCAAGGGCGAGACGCTGATGGTGATCGAGGGCAGCGCCGCCTCGATCCTGTCGGGCGAGCGCGTCGCGCTCAATTTCGCCGGCCGGCTGTCCGGCATCGCCAGCCTCACCGCGGCCTACGTGGCCGAGACCCGGGGCACCAAGGCGCGGGTGACCTGCACCCGCAAGACCACGCCGGGGCTGCGCACGGTCGAGAAGCTCGCGGTACTGCACGGCGGCGGCTTCAACCACCGGTTCTCGCTGTCGGACGCGATCCTCATCAAGGACAACCACATCGCCGCCGCGGGCGGCGTGCGCGCGGTGCTGGAGGCGACGAAGGCGGTGGCGAGCCACATGGTGAAGGTCGAGATCGAGGTCGACCGGCTCGACCAACTGGCCGAAGTTCTGGAGGTGGGCGGCGCCGATGTGGTGCTGCTCGACAATATGGACACCGCGACGCTCCGCGAGGCGGTGGCGCTGGCGGCGGGCCGCGTGGTGCTGGAGGCCTCCGGCAACATGGTGCTCGGCCGGATCGCCGAGGTGGCCGCGACCGGGGTGGATTACATCTCGTCGGGCGCGCTCACCCATTCGGCGCAGACGCTGGACCTCGGCCTCGATTTCTGAGGCCGGTTCTCGCGCGGAAGTGAGCGGGCAGCGGTTTTCGCCACGAGCCTGTGCGCTAGGCTGCGGATAGCTCCGGAAAGGACCGCATATGTTCCGCATCGCTCCCGTTTTCGTCCTTGCCACCTGCTTCGCCGCCGCCTTGTCGGCCGAGGATTTCAACGCGGCCGCGCCGAATGCCGACGGCCAGCTGCCCGCCTTCGAAGGCCAGACCCGCGCCCCGGTGATCGCCGACGCCAGGCCCCTCAACCGCGAGATCATCGCCCGCCGGCTCAACCATCCCTGGGGGATGGACCAGCTGCCGGACGGACGCTGGCTGGTGACCGAACGTCCGGGGCGGATGCGGATCATCACGCCGGAGGGCACGCGTTCCGCGCCGATCAGCGGCCTTCCGGACGTGGACGCGCGCGGTCAGGGCGGGTTGCTCGATGTCGTCGTGGCCGAGGATTTCGCCGCCACCCGCCGGGTCTGGTGGAGTTTCTCCGAGCCTCGGGGCGAGGGCCGCAATTCGACATCTGTCGCCACCGGGCTGCTGTCGGAAGACGGCGCGGCGATGACCGACGTGGCGGTGATCTTTCGCCAGGAGCCGACCTGGGACTCGCAGCTGCATTTCGGCTCGCGCCTCGTGTTCGACCGCACCGGCGCGCTCTTCGTCACCACCGGTGAGCGCGGCCATGCCGCGCCCCGCCAGCTCGCGCAGGATGTCGCCACCGATCTCGGCAAGGTCGTCCGCATCGCGCCTGACGGCGGTCCGGCCGCCGGAAACCCCGAGATCGCCGGCGGGCGGTCCGAGATCTGGTCCTACGGCCATCGCAACATGCAGGGCGCAACGCTCGGCCCCGATGGCGCGCTCTGGACGGTCGAGCACGGGCCACAGGGCGGCGACGAGCTCAACCGTCCCGAACCGGGGCGCAATTACGGCTGGCCGGTCATCACCTATGGCGAGGATTACTCCGGCGCGCCGATCGGCGCCGGGATCACCGCGAAGGCGGGGATGGAACAGCCGCTCTACTACTGGGACCCGGTGATCGCCCCCTCGGGAATGACGTTCTACGCGGGCACGATGTTTCCCGACTGGCAGGGCAGCCTGCTGATCGGCGGGCTCGCCAGCCAGGCGCTGGTGCGGCTCACGCTCGACGGCACCAAGGTGACCGGCGAGGCCCGGTATTTCGAGGGCCAGGGCCGGGTGCGCGATGTCGATGTGGCGCAGGACGGCGCGGTGATGATCCTGTCCGACGCCCGCAACGGCGCGCTGATCCGGATCACGCCCGCCGAGTAACGGCCGACCGGGGCTGTGTCACAGGTCGTGCAACAGCCCGCGCGGGCCGGTCAGGCGTCGCGTTCGAGGATCCAGGCGCTGGCTGGATCGGGAACGAAGCGCCAGTTGCGGCGCGGGCCGGCCATGACGTTGAGGTAGTACATCTCGAAGCCGTAGGGCGCGGCGCAGGGGTGGTGCCCGCGCGGCACCAGCACGACGTCGCCGTCGGCCACCGCCATGCATTCGTCGAGCGCGCCGTCCTCGGTGTAGACCCGCTGGACGCCCCAGGCGCCGGGCCGGTTCAGCCGGTGATAATAGGTCTCTTCGAGATAGGTGATGCGGGGGAAGTCATCCTCGTCGTGGCGATGCGACGGGTAGGACGACCAGTTGCCGTTGGGCGTGAACACTTCGGTCACCAGAAGCGAGTCGCAGCAATCGCGGTCTTCCATCGCGATGTTGTTGATATAGCGGGTGTTTCCGCCCTTACCGCGCTGGGTGAGCGTGATGCCCTCGGGGCCGAGCCGCTGCGCCGCGTGGCCGCCGTGGCCGGGCGCCGAGCACACGGCGAGGGTGCAGTCGGTGGTCGCGGTGGCCTGCCACTCGGTCCCGTTCGGCACGTAGAGCGCATGTGGTGGGGTCTTCTCGAAGACGTCCATCCGCGCGCCCATCTCGCCCCAGTCCTTGCCGGCCGCCTCGATCCGCGCCTTGCCTTCGACCAGCACGAGGATCGCCTCGCGCCCGCCAGTGGCCTCGGCGGCGCACTCGCCGGGCTTCAGCCGGTAAAGCCCGAAACCCACGTAGCCCCAATCGGGCGACAGCGTCGTGCGGGCGCTCTCGACGGTGATGTCGTGCACCTTGCCGGTCTTGCCCTTCGGTTTCACCAGAAGTTCGGGCATGTCGTCCTCCTCACATGATACCCTGATTTCTAGTCGCTTCCCGGCCGCGATTGTAGGCCCCTCGGTCCTGTCGTCGCGGATCGGGCCCGG
>JAGRMO010000160.1 GCA_020441205.1 Maritimibacter sp. | reverse complement strand
CAGCGCAGGAAGGTCGACTTGCCACAGCCCGAGGGGCCGATGAAGGCGGTCACGGTCTTGTCGAGGATATCGACCGAGACGTCCCTGATCGCCTGCTTGTCGCCGTAATAGACCTGCACGTCGCGGGTCTTGAATTTCACGTCCATCTGGTCCACGAGCAAGCGTCCTTCAGCATTGTCTTTCATGGTTTCACGTCTCCCCTGCCCTTACCAGCGCCGTTCGAAACGGCGGCGCAACAGCACTGCCGAGATGTTCATCACGAACAGGAAGATCAGCAGCACGATGATCGCGCCCGAAGCGCGCTCGAAGAAGGCCGGATCGCCGCGCGTGGTCCAGTTGTAGACCTGCACCGGCAGCGCGGCGGCCGGGTCGAAGAAACCCTCCGGCGGCGCGGCCGGAAATTCGCGCACGAAGGCCACCATGCCGATCAAGAGCAGCGGCGCAGTCTCGCCGAGCGCCTGGGCGAGGCCGATAATGACGCCGGTGAGGATGCCGGGCATCGCCAGCGGCAGCACGTGGTGGAACACGGTCTGCATTTTCGAGGCCCCGACGCCCAGGGCGGCTTCGCGGATCGACGGCGGCACGGCGGTGAGCGCCGCACGGGCCGGGATGATGATCCGGGGCAGCGTCATCAGGGTGAGGACGAGGCCGCCGACAATGGGCGCCGATTGCGGCAGACCGGCCCAGTTGATGAAGATCGACAGGCCGAGGATGCCGAAAACGATCGAGGGGACGGCGGCGAGGTTGGCGATGTTCACCTCGATGAGGTCGGTCAGCCAGGTCTTGCGCGCGAACTCCTCGAGGTAGAGCGCGGCGGCGACGCCGAGCGGCAGCGACAGCACCAGAACCACGATCATCATGTAGAGCGACCCCAGGATGGCGACGCCGAGGCCGGCGGCTTCGGGGCGCTTGTCGGAGGCGTCGGGCGCGGTGAGGAAGCTTCCGTTGAACCGCAGATTGAGGATGTCCGCGTCGCGCAGCTTCTCGGCCAGCGCGAGCTGTTCGGGCGAGACGTTGCGGTCGCGCGCGGCGCTTTCCATCGTGACCCGGCCCTTGAAATAGCCGTCGATCCGCCCGCTGGCGAGCAGTTCGAAGGGCACCGTCTCGCCAATCCGGTCGGGGTGGCGCAGCACCCAGTCGCGCACGGTGGCAAAGGCTTCCTCGGACACCAGACCGCCGATCTCCTTCTCGCTCATCCCGCCGGTGTCGATCCCGGCGGCTTCGACCTGGGCGACGAAGGCGTCCTGGATCAACGGCTTGTAGCCGAAGGTGGTGACCTTCGCGAGCTCGGCCGGGTCGCGGTTGCCGGTCTTGTCGAGCTTGGCCTCGTCGAGGTAGATCTCGGCATGCAGGTAGGTCTGGCGGAACGACGACAGACCGTTCGTGAGGATCGAGGCGAGCAGGCCAACGAGAGCCAGCACACCGATCGTCACCGCGATCATGCCGAGCAGGCGGAACCGGGCCTCGGCGGCATGGCGGCGCTTGGCGCGGGCATCGTGCACCAGCAGCGATCTGCGGCCCGCAGGCCGCGCGCCGGTTTCGGTCGCGTCGGTCATTCGTAATGCTCCCGGTATTTGCGCACGATGTAGAGGGCGAGCACGTTGAGCGCGAGGGTGACGACGAAGAGCGTGAGGCCAAGCGCGAAGGCCACCAGCGTCTCGGGGCTGGCGAACTCGGTGTCGCCGGTGAGCTGGCTCACGATCTTGACCGTCACCGTGGTCATCGCCTCGAACGGGTTGAGGCTCATCCTCGCCGCCGCCCCTGCCCCCATGACCACGATCATCGTCTCGCCGATGGCGCGCGAGGCGGCGAGAAGGATGGCGCCGACGACGCCCGGAAGGGCCGCCGGCAGGATCACCTGCTTGATGGTCTCCGACTGGGTGGCGCCGAGCGCGTAGGAGCCGTCGCGAAGCGATTGCGGCACCGCGTTGATGATGTCGTCGGAGAGCGAGCTCACGAAGGGGATCAGCATGATGCCCATGACCAGGCCCGCGGTCAGAACCGAGGACGAGCTGTCGCCGACGCCAAGGGGCCGCGCGATCCAGTCGCGCAGGATCGGACCGACGGTGATGAGGGCGAAGAGGCCGTAGACGATGGTGGGGATGCCGGCCAGCACCTCGATGGCGGGTTTCGCGAGGCCGCGCACCCGCTTGGTGGCGTAGTCCGACAGATAGATCGCGATCATCAACCCGAGCGGCACGGCGACGACCAGCGCCACCAGAGAGACGTAGAGCGTGCCCCACAAGAGCGGCAGGATGCCGAGCGTCGAGCCGCCGCGGAACTGCGGGTTCCAGGTGGTCGAGGTGAGGAACTCCAAGGCCGGATACATCCGGAAGAAATTGAGCGTTTCGAACAGGAGCGACAGCACGATTCCGACGGTGGTCAGGATCGCCACCATCGAGGCGCCGATCAGCATCGCCTTGACGAAGTTCTCGGTGATGTTGCGGGCGCGCTGGTCGGGCGCGATGCGGGCGTAGGACCAGCCGAAAAAGCCGGCGGCCAGCAGCAGCACGACCCCGACCATCGCCAGGGCGCCGCCACGGCGCGACGCGCGGTAGTGCTCGGCGGCAGCAAAGACTTCGGGCGAGACTTCGGCCCCCAGCGCCACGCCCGCTTCGGCCAGGCGCGCGCGCACCGCGCCCGCCTCCTCGCGAAGATGGGCGAGTTCGGACGGTGCGAGGTCGCCCGCCTCCGCCAGCACGTCGAGCCCTTCGGCGATCCGGCGCACGTCGCTCATCACCAGGCTGCGCGCGCCGCCATCGGGAATCACGCTTTCCGGGATCTCGGCGCTCACCCGCGCGTCGATCAAAATCGGCTGGACGAACAGCCAGGCGCCCATGAGCAGGAACGCCGGCACGACGGTGAACAGAAACACCGTCTGGCCGTAATAGCTCGGGCGGGAATGGAGTTTGCGGGCATCGCCCCCGACAAGCCCGAGGGCGCGCCGGCGAGCCAGCGCGTAGCCGAGCGCAGCCATGCCCAGAACGATCAAAGTCAGGATGCCTACGCTCATATCCGCTCCGCCTCGGTAGAAGGACAGGCGGCGCCGGGTTCGGCGCCGCCTGCAACGTGTGTCGCTTACTCGAGCGGACCCATCGGGGTGCGCGCGGCAACGGCGGCCTGGGTGGCGGCGAGCTCCGGATCCGGCACGAGGCCATATTCGGCGAGCGGGCCATCGGGGCCGGCCATGTCGTCGGAGACGAAGAACTCGACGTATTCCTGCAGCCCCGGGATCACGTCGAGATGCGCGTTCTTGACGTAGAAGTAGAGCGGGCGCGACACCGGGTATTCGCCGCTGGCGACGGTTTCGACCGAGGGGGTCACGCCGTTCATGGTCGCGACCTGCAGCTTGTCGGTGTTG
>JAGRMO010000159.1 GCA_020441205.1 Maritimibacter sp. | reverse complement strand
CAGCCGTTCTGGGTCCAGTGGCCGGAATTGTGCACCCGGGGCGCGATCTCGTTCACCACCAGCCCGGTCCGGGTGACGAAGAGTTCCACCCCCATCACGCCGATGTATCCGAGCGCGTCGAGAATGGTGGTCGCGGCCGCGATCGCGGCGGTGCGCTCGGCGGGTGTGAGCCGCGCGGGCACGGTCGTTGTGGCGAGGATGCCGGCCTCGTGGACGTTCTCGCCCGGGTCGTAGCAGGCCACCCGCCCGTCGAGCCCGCGCGCGGCGATCACGCTCACCTCGAAGCCGAAGTCGACGAAGCCTTCGAGGATCGCCTTGGCGCCGTTCATCGCGGCGAGCGCCGGGCCGGCGTCTGCGGTACTCTGCAGCCGGGCCTGGCCCTTGCCGTCGTAGCCCAGGGTGCGGGTCTTCAGGATCGCCGGCAGGCCGATCTCGTCCATCGCCTCGGCCAGGTCGACCTCGTCGTCGACCGCGGCGAAGGGGGCGACGTCGAGGCCGAGGCCTGCGAGGAAGGCCTTTTCGGCCAGCCGGTCCTGGCTCACCTTCAGCGCCTTGCGCCCGGGCCGCACCGGAACATGGCGCTCGATGAGGTCAAGCGCCGTGGCGGGGATGTTCTCGAATTCGTAGGTGACCACGTCGACGCTTCGGGCGAAGGCTTCGAGCGCGGTGTCGTCGTCGTAGCCCGCGGTGGTCACCCGGTTGGCGACCTGGCCCGCCGGAGGTTCGGCGCCGGGCTCGTAGATATGGGTCTTGAGCCCCAGCCGCGAGGCGGCGACCGCGAGCATCCGGCCGAGCTGACCGCCGCCGAGAATGCCGATGGTGGCGCCTTGGGGGAGCGGGTCAGTCATCTTGCGGCGCGTCGGGGATCGAGGCCGAGAGAGCGGCGCGCCAGGCGTCGAGCCGCCCGGCGAGGGCCGGGTCGGAGACGGCGAGGATCGCGGCCGCCATCAGGCCCGCATTGGCCGCGCCGGCCGCGCCGATCGCCATGGTGGCGACGGGGTAGCCCTTCGGCATCTGGACGATCGAATAGAGGCTGTCGACGCCCGAGAGTGCCCGGGTCTGCACCGGCACGCCGATCACCGGCAGCCGGGTCTTCGAGGCCATCATGCCGGGCAGATGCGCCGCGCCGCCTGCGCCCGCGATGATGACGTGAAGCCCGCGGTCCACCGCGGTCTTGCCGTAGTCCCACAGCCGGTCGGGGGTGCGATGGGCCGAGACGATCCGGGCCTCGTAGGGCACCGCGAGCGCGTCCAGGATGTCTGCGGCTTCCTTCATGGTCGGCCAGTCGGACTGGCTGCCCATGATGATGCCCACCTTCACCTCGTCCATCGGCGCCTCTCGTGTTCAGGGGCGGGCGCAACCGGCCCGCGCAGACGGAAATCCCCCGGAAGCGGCGTTCTACGCGCGATCCGGCGTCTGCGCAATGCTCAGGCGATGATGTCGGGGGTGAGCTTGTCTTCGATCCGCGCGATCTTGTCCTTGAGCGCGAGCTTCTGCTTCTTCAGCCGCGTGATGGTGAGCTGATCGGCCGCGGCCCGGTCGGTCAGCGCCTCGATGGCGGCGTCGAGGTCGCGGTGCTCCTGCTTCAGCACCTTCAATTCCACCCGCAGCACTTCGTCGTTCTGCATTTCCTTGGCTTTGCTCATCGCAAGACCCCGTTTTCAACTGCCCATGAGGCAATTTACGCCGAAACCGGCGATTTCCAAAGCGCTTTGCCCGGAATTGCGGCCCCTTGCGAGGGAGGCGGGGGGGCCCCATATTTTTCGCGAAGGTCGCCGCAACGGGGCCTTCGTCGCAGGTCGCTTTTCGAGAAGGACGTGTAGATGAGCAAGATGACGCTGGGGTCCCATCCCTTCCTTTTGGGGTTCGACCAGCTCGAGCGGATGCTGGAGCAGGCCGAGAAATCGGGCACCGAGGGCTACCCTCCCTTCAACATCGAACAGGTCAGCGACCGGGCCTACCGGATCACCCTCGCGGTGGCGGGCTTCGGCGAGGACGATCTGTCGATCACCGTGGAAGACCGCAAGCTGGTGGTGCGGGGCCGGATCGCCGGCCGCGACGAGGGCCGGGTGTATCTGCACCGGGGCATCGCCGCGCGCCAGTTCATGAAGAGCTTCGTGCTGGCCGACGGTGTCGAAGTGATCGGCGCGGCCACCGAGAACGGGCTTTTGCATATCGATCTCGAACGGGCCGAGCCCGAGCGGCGGGTGCAGAAGATCGAGATCCGCAAAGGCTGAGGGGGCGGGATACGTCCCCACGGAACGAGGAAGGAGAGCGTTATGGATGTGAAATACGACGGGCTTCCCGAAAGCGGCGAGAGGATCGTCTACGTGCGCGAGGTGGCGGTCAAGGACCTGCCCGAAGAGGTGCAGCGCGAGGCGGGCGGGGCCAAGAAGCTCTATGCCGTGCACAATGCCGAGGGCATGCGGCTCGCGCTGGTGCGCGATCGGCAGATGGCCTTCGTGCTCGCGCGGCAGAACGATTTCGCGCCGGTCGCGGTGCATTGAACCCGGACCAAGGCCCTTTCAAGGGCCTTGACCGCGCGGTTTCGAAACCGCGCCGGAAGCCGTTTCGAAACGGCTTTGCCACCTAGCCCAGAGGCCAGATCCCGAAAGCGGCATGGATCAGCGCGGCGGTGTCGCGGTTGGCGGCGGCACGGTCGCCCCGGTCCTGCAGCGCACCGGGGCTTGCGAGCGGTTCGCAGGCGGCGCGGGCCGCCGGGGCCTCGACGATCCGGCCACCCAGGCCGGCGATCCAGCCCGAAATCCAGATATCGTCCACCGCCCAGGCGGGTTCGGGGGGCGGCGGGATACGGTGGGCGATATCGCCCGGCACCAGGAGCCCGGCGAAGCCCTGGGCGACGGTGCCGCCCTTGCGGCCGATCCGCTCGGTGGGCCAGGTGCTGCCGGCGACGGCAAGGCCCGGCCGGCGGGCGGCGCGAAGCGCCTCGGCCCAGCCCTTGCCATAGCGCCAATCGTCGTCGCAGATCAGGAGATCGGCGCCCGGGAAGGCGCCTGCGGCGGCGGTGAGCTTGCCGGCCGGGCCGAGGTCGGTCTCGGTCTCCACAAGTGTCACACCCTCCGGCAGCAGCGGCAGCGGGGCCGCATCGAACCGCGCGTAGCGGCGCGGGATCGTCAGCGCCACTGCATCGGCGCCCTGCGCCAACAGCCCGGCCAGCACCCAGGGGAGCTGGCCGAAGCGCGGCGGGATCGCGGTGAGCGAGATGACCAACATGGGCCGATCATGCAGCGGGTGTGTGCCTCAGGGAAGCCCGGCGCGCGGGCAGGGCAGGGCGTGGGTGGCCGGTCCAGATCGCCCACTCGGCGAGGGCGAGGTTGACGATCCAGCCCGCGTAATGGCCCGCGACGGCGGCGGCAACCGGCAGTTCGCCCGGCAGGGCGAACAGAGCGAGGCCAATCAGCACCTGCGAGGCCGGGGCCATTCCGATGGCATAGGCGCGCAGCATCCAGGCCCGGTGACAGGCGAGCGCGCCCCGGCGGATCTGTATCGTGGCGATGGTGAGGGCCGCGAGCATCAGCGTCGCGAAGACATAGATGCCGATCTCCTTCGCCATGCCTTCCGCCGGCGGGCGCACCCGGTTGAGCCAGAGCGCGGTGAACCCGGCGGTAGCGCCGGCAAGTATGGCGAGGCGGCCCGCGCGCCGGTGGAAGCGCAGATGGCGGGCGCGGAACCAGGGCGCCACCTGCAGCGCGCCGAGGAGGCCGAAGGCGAGGCCCGAGGCGACGTGTAGCGCGATGAATGTGCCGTGGTCGGCGTAATGGGCAAGGTCGGCGCCGGTCTGCTGGTGGAAGGCGAGGCGCAGGGCGTCGATGGCGACGGGGAGGGCGATGAGGCCCATCAAGAGCCAGGTGGTGCGGCGGGTCATGGTCTGTCCTTTCGTCAGGCATGAGGGGGGCGGTCGGGGCCGGGGCCCCGTTCGGAAGGTCCGGCTGTGACCGGGTTCAGTCTTCGCGGAAAAAGACCTCGTCGAGCGGCTTGCCGAAGGCGTCGGCGATCAGGAAGGCGAGTTCGAGCGTCGGTGCGTAGCTCGCCTTCTCGATGGCGGCGATGGTCTGGCGGGTCACGCCGGTCGCTTCGGCGAGCTGGCCTTGCGTCATCTCGCCCGCTTCGAAGCGCAGGCGGCGGATGTTGTTGCCGATGTTGAGTTTTTTCGATTTCTTGACCATGGTTCAGCCGCCCGCGTAGCCGAGGAGCTTGACCACGTTGCCGGCGATCTCGCCTCCAATGGCGGCGACGAACATCGCCGCCACCGCGAGCGGTACGGTGCCGCCGAAGGCGAGGATCACCATGCCCGCGAGGAAGCCGATCCCGCCCAGGGCGTGGGAGACGCGCTGGCCCGAGAACTCGATTGCCCGGTCGCGCTCGTCCATCGTCGTGTCGGGCTCTTCGCCGCCCTTGGCGATGGCGATGGCGATGAGGCCGAGGACATGCGCCGCGATCACGCCGACTACCACCGCGGCCATGAACCACAGCATCGTCCGGCCCAGCGCCGCGGCGCCCTCGGGGCCATCGAAGGCGCCGGCGAGGTAGCGGTGGCCGAACTGCCAGACGAACCACAGGATCTCCGTCGCTTCGACGGCAAGCTGCACCCAGATCGACTTGAGACCGAATGGCATCGAAACCTCCATGGAAAGAATCGCAGACGCGATGTTAAGTATCTTTGACATCTTGTGATGTAAAAAATTCTTAACGTCAAGTTCGATCTGGTTGACGTGTCTGCGGGCCTTGCGGTCAGCGGGATCTGGCGTCCGAGGCGCCGAACACCTCGTCGTGGGCGGCGTCGCAATAGGCCGCGCGGGCCGCGCGATCGTGGATGTAGTCGCGCGCGGTGTCGTCGTCGCAGCGGTCGATGTAGTCGTCGAGCTGCCAGAGCGCGCGTAACTCGGCAACCGACCAGATCGCCGGCGGGACGGCGATGGCGGCCACGGCCATCCAGACGGCGATGCGTCGTTGGCGCGAGCGAGTCATCGAAACCTCCCTGGCGGCCCCGGGCGTGGAGCCCGCCGAGCCTAGCCGATGCGTGGCGGACGGCAACCGGGGCCGCCCAAAAGCGAAAGGCCGGAGCGTCTGCCCCGGCCTTCGTCAGTTTTGCAGGGGTGCCTCGGCGTCAGCCGGCGATCAGGCCCATGGATTCGAGCTTCAGGATCACCTGGTGGGCGCAGTTGTCGACGTCGACATTTTCGGTGTCGACCACCAGCTCGGCGTTGGTGGGCACTTCATAGGGGTCGGAAATGCCGGTGNNCCGGTGAATTCCTTGATCTTGCCTTCGCGGGCGAGCTTGTAGAGCCCCTTGCGGTCGCGCCGTTCGCATTCCTCGATCGAGGTCGAGACATGGACCTCGACGAAGGCGCCGAACTGCTCGATCTCCTCGCGCACCGCACGCCGGGTCGAGGTGTAGGGCGCGATCGGGGCGCAGATGGCGATGCCGCCGTTCTTGGTGATCTCGGAGGCGACATAGCCGATGCGGCGGATGTTGAGGTCGCGGTGCTCCTTCGAGAAGCCGAGCTCGGACGAGAGGTTCTTGCGCACGATGTCGCCGTCGAGCAGCGTCACCGGGCGGCCGCCCATCTCCATCAGCTTGACCATGAGCGCGTTGGCGATGGTGGATTTGCCCGAGCCCGAGAAGCCGGTGAAGAACACGGTAAAGCCCTGCTTGGCCCGCGGCGGCCGGGTGCGGCGCAGCTCGGAGACGACTTCGGGGAAGGAGAACCACTCGGGGATCTCGAGCCCTTCGGCGAGGCGACGGCGCAGCTCGGTGCCCGAGATGTCGAGCACGGTCGAGCCTTCGGGCACTTCCGAGACGGGGAAATACTGCGCCTTTTCCTGCACATAGACCATGTGTTTGAAATCGACCATCTCGACGCCGATCTCCGCCTCATGCTCTTTGAACAGGTCCTGGGCGTCATAGGGGCCGTAGAAGTCTTCGCCGGCCGAGTTCTTGCCGGGGCCGGCATGGTCGCGGCCGACGATGAAATGGGTGACGCCGTGGTTCTTGCGGATGAGCCCGTGCCAGACCGCCTCGCGGGGGCCGGCCATGCGCATCGCGAGGTTGAGGAGGCTCATCGTCGTGGTGGCGGAGGGGTATTGGTCGAGCACCGCCTCGTAGCAGCGCACCCGGGTGAAATGGTCGACGTCGCCCGGCTTGGTCATGCCGACGACCGGATGGATCAGCAGGTTGGCCTGGGCCTCCTTGGCGGCGCGGAAGGTCAG
>JAGRMO010000158.1:17930-20489 GCA_020441205.1 Maritimibacter sp. | reverse complement strand
ACGTCATTGTCCCATTCGATCAGGGTCGGCATCGGCCCGGTGCGCGCGAGCGTGTCGCGGTAGAGCGCCCAGACCGGGTCGACCACTTCGGCGCCGTGGCTGTCGATCAGAAGCGGCGCGCCGTAATCGTCCTGTTGTTCGTCATGGCCGCCGAGGTGGATTTCGCCCACCGCATCGAGCGGGAAGGCGTCGATATAGGTGGTCGGATCGGCGGCCCGGTTGGTGCAGGCGACGAAAACGTTGTTGACGTCGAGCAGCAGGCCGCAGCCGGTGCGGTGCACGAGCTCGGCGAGGAAATCGGTCTCGGCCCAGGTGGTCTCGGCGAAGGCGAGGTAGGTCGAGGGGTTCTCGAGCAGCATCCGCCGCCCGAGCATGTCCTGCACTTCGGCGATGTGATCGGCGACGCGGGCGAGCGTCGCGTCGGTATAGGGCAGGGGCAGGAGATCGTTGAAGAAGGCGCCGCCGTGGGACGACCAGGCGAGGTGTTCGGAGAAGCTCGCGGGCTTCAGCCAGTCGACGAGGCGTTTCAGCCGGGCGAGATGGGCGCGGTCGAGCGGCTCTTCGCCGCCGATCGAAAGGCCGACGCCATGGACCGAGATCGGGAAGCGCTCGGCCAGCGCGCGCAGTTGCGCGAGCGGGCGTCCACCGTCGCCCATGTAGTTCTCGGCGTGGATTTCGAGCCAGCCGACCGGACCGGGGGCGGCGAGGATCTCGCCGTAATGCTGCGGCTTGAAGCCGACACCGGCTTTCGGCGGAAGGCCGGGCATCATCGTGTCGAACATCGGGGTCTCCTTCGGCTCGGGGCGGTCGGAATGGTGGGCGGTCGGGAGCACCGGGGCGCGCGCGCAAACGGGCCTGCGCGCCCCGGTGCGGTGGCGTTACATCGCCGGCAGGTCGCGGTCGAGCGCTTCGAGCGAGCCCATGCGCTCGACACCATCCGAGGTCATCGAGGCGTCGATCACCGTGTCCACGCAGGTGCCGGCCGGCACGAGCGACCAGGAATTGCCCTGGTAGTCGATGGTCGAGGTGCCGGCGCAGGTGGTGCCGGGGCCGGCGGCGCAATCGTTCGCGCCGGCCTTGGCGACGCCGAAGCATTTCTCGGTGTCCTGCGCCTGGGCCGGGACGGCGGTGGCGGCGAGAGCGGCGGCGACGGCGCCGGCGATGGTGAGAGCTTTGATCGGTTTGGTCATTTTGGTTCCTCCTCAAATGAACCGTTAAGTCGGATCGCCCGTAAGCGATGGCAAAGACCTAGCCTCCCTGGGCCGTCACCGGCGATTCACGGAGCCGTGGGGCGAGCGTGTGTGACGCGTTGAAACAAACGCAGCCGTGATTTGACTTTGAGCCGGGCACCGAATTTTCTCGTTTTGTCACAGGAAAACAACGGTTTGACCGTGTTGCCTCCCGGCGCCGTCTGGCTGCGAGCGGTCTGCGCCGGACGACGCCGGACGGTTTCGATTGCAACATCGCCCAAAACGGGACGGCCCGGCGATTGCGCCGGGCCGCTGGGGTGGGGCCGGGAGGAGGGCCCTGCGTGTGGCCGGGCGGCGTGGGAGCGGCCGCCCGGGCGCCTTATCAGAAGAAGCCGCCCTTGTTCGGGCTGTAGCTCACAAGCATGTTCTTGGTCTGCTGGTAGTGGTCGAGCATCATCTTGTGGGTCTCGCGACCGATGCCGGACTGCTTGTAGCCGCCGAAGGCTGCATGCGCCGGGTAGGCGTGGTAGTTGTTGACCCAGACCCGGCCCGCCTCGATGCCGCGGCCCATGCGGTAGCAACGGTTCTGGTCGCGCGACCAGACGCCGGCGCCGAGGCCGTACATCGTGTCGTTGGCGATCGCCAGCGCCTCGGCCTCGTCCTTGAAGGTGGTCACCGAGACGACGGGGCCGAAGATCTCTTCCTGGAACACCCGCATCTTGTTGTGGCCCTTCAGCACCGTCGGCTGGATGTAGAAGCCATCGGCGAGATCGCCGTTGAACCGGGCCGCGCCGCCGCCGCAGAGCACCTGGGCGCCCTCGTCGACGCCGATGGTGAGGTAGGAAAGGATCTTGTCCTGCTGTTCCTTGCTCGCCTGGGCGCCGACCATCGTTTCCATCAGCCGCGGGTCGCCGTGCTTGATCGCCTTCACCCGCTCGATGCAGCGGGCGATGAACTTGTCGTAGATATCTTCCTGGATCAGCGCGCGCGAGGGGCAGGTGCAGACCTCGCCCTGGTTGAAGGCGAAGTGGACGAAGCCCTCGACCGCCTTGTCGAGATAGGCGTCGTCGGCGGCCATGACATCGGAGAAGAAGATGTTGGGCGATTTGCCGCCCAGCTCCAGCGTCACCGGGATCAGGTTCTCGGTGGCCATCTGCATGATCATCCGGCCGGTCTCGGTCGAGCCGGTGAAGGCGATCTTGGCGATCCGGGGCGAGCGGGCGAGCGGGGCACCGACTTCGGGGCCGTAGCCGTTGACCACGTTGACGACGCCCGGCGGCAGGATATCGGCAATGACTTCCATCAGCACCATGATCGCGGCCGGGGTCTGTTCGGCCGGTTTCAGCACCACGCAGTTGCCGGCGGCGAG
>JAGRMO010000158.1:0-17886 GCA_020441205.1 Maritimibacter sp. | reverse complement strand
GATGATCTGGCCGACGACGCCGAGGGGTTCGTGGAACTGGTAGGAGACGGTGTCGCCGTCGAGCTCACCCATCGTGCCTTCCTGCGCCCTGAGGACGCCGGCGAAGTAGCGGAAGTGGTCGATGGTGAGCGGGATGTCGGCTCCGGTGGTCTCGCGGACCGGCTTGCCGTTGTCCCAGGTTTCGGCGCTGGCAAGCAGGTCGAGGTTTTCCTCGAGACGGTCGGCGATCTTCAGGAGCAGGTTCGAGCGCACCGAGGCCGGGGTGCGGCCCCAGGCGGCGCGGGCGGCGTGAGCCGCATCGAGCGCCTTCTCGACATCGGCGGCGCCGGACCGGGCGATCTCGCAGACCGGGGCGCCGGTGATCGGGGTGATGTTGGTGAAATACTGGCCGCTCGCGGGCGGCGTCCATTCGCCGCCGATGAAGTTGTCGTACCGCGCCTTGAACGGCGACGTGAAGAAATCGACGGGCTGCTGGCTCATCTGGTTCATGGGATGTCCTCCTGTTGACCCGGCTCCTCCGCCGGGGGTGCAGGCAGGATCGCGGGCGGTGCGGGGTCCGTCAGCCGGGGGGACGCAGGGGGTCTCGGGCAAGTGTCTCAGGAGTGAGACAGTCGGGCTCAGTTCTCGGCGATGCCGAGCCGTTTCATCCGCCGATAAAGGGTCGCGCGGCCGATGCCGAGGGCGCGGGCGGCGGCGGAGACATTGCCGCCTTCGCGGGCGAGGGCGCGAATCACCGTCGCGCGTTCGGCCTTTTCGAAGCCGGTGGGGCCGTCGTCGCGGCCGAGCAGGTCGGCCGCGGGGCGGGGTGCGAAGGCGCCTTCGAGGGCGAGGCCGAAGGCGCGGCGCGCCTTGCGGGTGGCGCCGATCACCAGATCGTCGGTGTCGACCGCGAGCAGCACCGCGCAATCGTCGTCGTCGGCATCGGCGCGGATCATCCTCGCGCCGGCATAGGCGGCGCGGAAATTGGCCTCTTCGATGGCGCGGGCGGTCTGGGCGACCTGGGCCGCGATCAGCCGGTTGAAGCCCGCGGTCTGTTCGACCCGGGCCGAGGAGACGTCGATCGCCGCCACCACGCGGCCGTCGGCGCCGTAGACCGGCGCGTCGATACAGCTCATCGCGGTGTTGCGGGTGAGGAAATGTTCGTCGCGGTGGATGATGAGGCGGCGGGTTTCGGCGAGGCACGTGCCGATGCCGTTGGTCCCCTCACAGGCCTCGGACCAATCCGCGCCGTTGTGCAGGCCCCAGGAGCGGAAGGTGGGTTCGTCCGAGGCGCTCACGCGCTGTTCGAGCACGACGCCGTCGGCGTCGGTGAACAGCACCGCGCAGCCCGAGAGGCCGACGAGCTGGTAGAGCTTGTCGAGCCGGGGCGAGGCGACACGGCGGAGCTGGTCGAGCGCGCGCATCCGGTGGTGGAGCGAAAGTGCGTCGATCACCTTCGCGCTGCGGTGCTCGGCCGGGTCGAGCCCGTGGTTCTCGACCGAGCGGCGCCACGAGGCGGCCAGGCGCGAGCGGGCGGCGCCACCGGTTTCGATGGCCTCGAACACCCGATCCGCATGGGCCGTTGGCTGGGGCACGCGCGCCTCCCTGTCCGCTCTGGGTGAGAAGTGTTACCGGAACGGGCCGGTTCGGGCAAGAAAATTGCCCGTGAACGGGCCAAGCCGCTTCGAAGCGGCGTTGCGCACGGTTTCGAGTCCGGACGGACGACCGGGCGGACTAAGCGGGTCGAACCGCCCCGGCCACGGGTGCGGCTGGGGGGGCGGGGCGACGCGGGCGGGCGCTGCCGCGTCTTGAGGCGGCGGGCGCGGCCGCGCCCTTCGGCCCTCGGCTCAGCGCAGGTCGGGGGCGAGGGCTTCGGCGGCGAGCTCGTCGACGATCACGTCGAGGGGCGCCACATGGGTGTGTTTCTCGCCGAGCCGGCGGACCGAGACCGAGCGGTCCTCGACCTCCTTCATCCCCACGGCGAGGATCACCGGCACCTTGCCCACGGAATGTTCGCGGACCTTGTAGTTGATCTTCTCGTTGCGGATGTCGGCCTCGGCGCGCACGCCCCTGGCCCTCAGCGCGGCCACCACCTCATGGACGAAGGCGTCGGCATCCGAGACGATCGAGGCCACCACCACCTGGCGGGGCGCGATCCAGAACGGGAGCTTGCCAGCATGTTCCTCGATCAGGATGCCGATGAAGCGTTCGAACGAGCCGAGCGTGGCGCGGTGCAGCATGACCGGCTTGTGCTTGGCGCCGTCGACGCCGATGTAATTGGCGTCGAGCCGTTCGGGCAGGAACGGATCGACCTGCAGCGTGCCGCATTGCCAATCGCGCCCGATCGCGTCGGTCAGCACGAACTCGAGTTTCGGCCCGTAGAAGGCGCCTTCGCCCTCCTGCACCTCGAACTCGTAGCCCGCGTGGTTGCAGGCGGTACCGAGGGCGGCCTCGACCCGATCCCATTCGGCTTCGGTGCCGATCCGTTTTTCCGGCCGGGTCGAGAGTTTGATCTTCCAATCCTCGAAACCGAGATCGGCATAGATCTTGGCGAGGAAGGCGATGAACTGCTTGGTCTCGCTCTCGATCTGGTCTTCGGTGCAGAAGATGTGGGCGTCGTCCTGGGTGAAGCCGCGCACCCGCATGATCCCGTGCAGCGCGCCCGAGGGTTCGTAACGGTTGCACGAGCCGAATTCGGCCATCCGGAGCGGCAGGTCGCGGTAGGACTTCAGCCCCACGTTGAAGATCTGCACATGGCCCGGGCAGTTCATCGGCTTCAGCGCATTCACCGTCTTCTCGCGCGCGTGTTCCTCGTCGACTTCGACGATGAACATGTTCTCCTGGTATTTCTCCCAGTGGCCCGAGGCTTCCCAGAGCTTGCGGTCGATCACCTGAGGCGTGTTGACCTCGACATAGCCGCCGGCCTCCTGCTGGCGGCGCATGTAATCCTGCAGCGTCGTGTAGATCCGCCAGCCGTTCGGGTGCCAGAAGATCTGGCCGGGCGCTTCCTCCTGGAGGTGGAACAGGTCCATCTCGCGGCCCAGCCGGCGGTGGTCGCGCTTCTCGGCCTCTTCGAGGAAGGTGAGGTGCTGCTTCAGCCCGTCGCGATTGAGGAAGCCGACGCCGTAGATGCGCTGGAGCATCGGGCGGTTCGAATCGCCACGCCAATAGGCGCCCGCCACCTTCATCAGCTTGAAGGCGTCGGCCGGGATCTGGCCGGTGTGCTGGAGATGGGGGCCGCGGCAGAGATCCTGCCAATGGCCGTGCCAGTACATCCGGATCGGCTCGGTGCCCGGGATCGCCTCGATCAGCTCGACCTTGTAAGGCTCGTTGTTGGCCTCGTAATACTTGATCGCCCGGTCGCGTTCCCAGACCTCGGTGGTCACCGGATCGCGGCGGTTGATGATCTCTTTCATCTTCGCCTCGATGGCGCCGAGGTCTTCGGGCGTGAATGGCTCATCGCGGTCGAAATCGTAGTACCAGCCGTTGTCGATCACCGGACCGATGGTGACCTTCACCCCGGGCCAGAGCTCCTGCACCGCGCGGGCCATGACGTGGGCGGCGTCGTGGCGCACGAGTTCCAGCGCCTGGGCCTCGTCCTTCATCGTGTGGATGGCGATCTCGGCGTCTTCGGTGATTGGCCATTGCAGATCGTAGTGCCGGCCGTTCACGGCAGCGGAGATCGCCTTCTTGGCGAGCGAGTTGGAAATGTCGGCGGCGACTTCGGCGGGGGTGACCCCGGCTTCGAAGTGCCGCGAGTTGCCATCGGGGAATGTCAGGGAAATCTGGGCCATACGGCTCTCTCCTCGTCGGTCTGGCGCCCACGGAACGCCCGGTTGCGGGTATGTGTGGAGCTCATGTGAGCCGGGCATGGCGCGATGTCAACGCGGGGCGTGCGACAATTGGGCGATCTGCGCCTTTCAAGCCACGTCGGCGCGGCGGAATGGGGTTTCGCGGGGCGGCTGGCTGGGGCAGGATCGGACGGAAGGGAGCCCAAGCATGACCGAGCCCGACTATCTCGACACGGCCCAAGGCAGGCGCATCGCCTATCACCGGAGCGCGGGCGCGCTGCCCGGCGTGGTGTTTCTGGGCGGGTTCATGTCGGACATGGAGGGGACGAAGGCGCTGGCGCTCGAAGCCTGGGCGCAGCGGACCGGCCGGGCGTTCCTGAGGTTCGACTATTCCGGGCACGGGCAAAGCTCGGGCGCGTTCACCGAAGGCTGCATCGGCGATTGGGCGGAGGATGCGCGGGCGGCGATCCACGCGCTGACCGAGGGGCCGCAGGTGCTGGTGGGCTCGTCGATGGGGGGCTGGATCGCGGCGCTGATCGCGCGCGACGAACCCGGGCGGATCGCCGGGCTGGTGGGGATCGCGGCGGCACCGGATTTCACCGAGGACAGCATGTGGCGCGACTTCACCGACGAGGAGCGCGCCCGGTTGATGGCGGAGGGACAGGTGGCGCTGCCGTCGGAGTACGGCGATCCCTATCCGATCACGCGGCGGCTGATCGAGGACGGGCGGCGGAACCTCGTGCTGCGGACGCCGCTCAGGATCGACGCGCCGGTGCGGCTGTTGCAGGGAACGGCGGATGCGGACGTGGAGCGCGGGGTGGCGCTCGGGATGCTCGACCATATCGAGGGCAGCGACGTTCGGCTGACCCTGGTCAAACATGCCGACCACCGGTTTTCGAGCCCGGAGGCTTTGGCGCTGGTGGTGGCCAGTATCGAGGACGTGCTCGGTCAGTGCGGCCGAAGCGGTTTCGCAACCGCCTGACCGCGCGTTCGAGCGCGCGGGAACGGCTTTCGAAACCCGTTCAGCTGGCGCGGGGCGTCAGACCGCCTTGAGGTCGGGCTTGGGCAGTTTGCCCTTCAGAAACTTGCGCTTCTTCACCAGTTCGGCATGGGCGCCGCTGTTCTGGTCGATGAATTCGAGCACCAGCGGCCGGATGTGATCGCGCCAGGACTTGCCGGCGAAGATGCCGTAATGGCCCGCACCGATCTCGATGTAGCCGGTCTTCTTCTCTTCCGGCAGGCCGGTGCAGAGCGGCAGGGCGGCGGCGCACTGGCCGGGCGCGGTGATGTCGTCCTTCGAGCCTTCGACGGTCTTGACCGCGACATTGGTGATCTTGCCGATGTCGATCCGGTGGCCGTTCACCACGAAGGCGTTGCGGGCGATCTCGCGCTTCTTGAAGATCCGGTCGACGGTGGAAAGGTAGAACTCCGCCGTCATGTCCATTACCGCGAGATACTCGTCGTAGAACTTGTTGTGCTTGTCGTGGTCGCCCGCCTCGCCCTGCATCACCGACTTGATCTGGTCGGAAAAGGCCTTGCTGTGGGTCTGGGCGTTCATCGACATGAAGCCCGCGAGCTGCAGGAGGCCCGGGTAGACCATCCGTCCGGTGCCGGGGTATTTGAAGCCGACCTGCTGGATCGCCGCCTCTTCGAGCTGGCCCATGGTCACCCGGCGACCGAAATCGGTGACGTCGGTGGCGGCGACGTCGGGGTCGATCGGCCCGCCGATCAGCGTCATCGTCTGGGGCTGGGCCTCGGGATCGACCTCGGCCAGATAGGCGGTGGCGGCGAGGGTCAGCGGCGCGGGCTGGCAGATGGCGACGACGTTGATGTCGGGCCCGAGCGCGCGCATGAACTCGACGAGGTAGAGCGTGTAATCCTCGATGTCGAACTTGCCCTCGCTCACCGGGATGTCGCGGGCGTTGTGCCAATCGGTGACGTAGACGTCGGCATCGGGCAGGAGCGAGGCCACGGTCGAGCGCAGAAGGGTCGCGTAATGGCCCGACATCGGCGCGACCAGGAGGATGCGGCGGGGCATCTCCTTGCGGCCCTGGACGTTGAAATGGATGAGATCGCCGAAGGGTTTGCTGACCACCTTCTCGATCGCGACGACATGGTCGCGGCCGTCGACGCCGACCACCGAGAAGATGCCCCAGTCAGGCTTGACCACCATGCGGGCGAAGCTGCGCTCCATCACCTCGCCCCAGGCCGAGACCCAGGACATATAGGGATTTGGCACCGCCGCGAGCGCCGGGTAGGCGCCGAGGGCGCGGGCCGACGCGCCGAGCCATTGGTTGGTGTTGCGCAGGGTTTCCATCAGGTCGTAGGTGGCCATGTAGCGCACGGGTCGTTCCTCCGGTCGCCCTGCGCAGTTGCGCGAGGGCAGGGGTGTCAGCTATCCTGTCCACCAGGGAGAAGCCCCTGCCGGTCAATGCTGCAGGTGCAAAAGATAGGGCGGAATCATTAACGTGACAACGAATATTATTGCGTCGCCGGCGGTCAGTGAGAAACTTCAGGAAAATCTGGCCCGGATCGAAGTGCTGAGTACGCGGCTCGCGCAGGCGATGGCGCAGAAAAAACCGATCCGCCCGTCGTTGCAGGGGCCGGCGCCGGACATGTGGGCCAAGGCCGCAGGCGCCTATTTCGGCGAGGCGATGGCGAACCCGGAGAAGGTCTGGGCGGCGCAGGTGGATTACTGGTCGAAGGCCTTCCAGAACGCGCTGGAGGCGCAGGAAAGCCTGCTGGCCGGCGGCGAGGTCGAGGCCGCGGACGACACGCCGAACGACCCCCGGTTCAAGAACCCGCTGTGGCAGACCAACCCGTATTTCCGGGCGCTGAAGAAACAGTATTTCACCGCCGCGGACGCGATTGAAAAGGGGCTCGACGAGCTCGAAGGGGTGGACCCGGCCGACCGGCGCCGGCTTGAATATTTCACCCGGCAGATCGTTGACATGATGGCGCCGACCAATTTTCTCGCCTCCAACCCCGATGCGCTGGAAAAGGCGATCGAGACCGAGGGGCAATCGCTGATCGACGGGCTCGAGAACATGATCCGCGATCTGGAGAAGAACCACGGCGAGCTGATCGTGACGCTGTCGGACCCCGACGCCTTCAAGGTGGGCGAGAACCTCGGCACCGCGAAGGGCTCGGTCGTCTACCGCAACCGGATGTTCGAGCTGATCCAATATGCGCCGACGACCAAGGAGGTCTATGCCAGGCCGCTCATCATCTTCCCGCCCTGGATCAACAAATTCTACATCCTCGACCTCAAGCCCGAGAACAGCCTGATCCGCTGGATCGTCGATCAGGGCTACACGCTGTTCGTGGTGTCCTGGGTCAACCCGGATGCGCATTATGACGACGTGACGATGGAGACCTATGTTTCCGAGGGCTATCTGACCGCGATCCGCGAGGTGAAGGAGATCACCGGCCAGAAGAAGGTCAACGTCGTCGGCTATTGCATTGCCGGGACCACGCTGGCGCTGACCCTCGCGCTAATGAAGAAGCGGGGCGACAAGAGCGTGAACTCGGCCACGTTCTTCACCGCGCTCACCGATTTTTCGGACGCGGGCGAAGTGGGGGTGTTCCTCGGCGACGATTTCGTCGACGGGATCGAGGAGGAGACGAAAGAGACCGGGGTGATGTCGTCGCTCTACATGAGCCGGACGTTCTCATATCTGCGGGCGAACGATCTGATCTACCGACCGGCGATCCAGTCCTACATGCTGGGCAACCCGCCGCCGGCCTTTGATCTGCTCTACTGGAACGGCGACAGCACCAACCTGCCGGGCAAAATGGCGGTGCAATATCTGCGCGGGCTGTGCCAGCGCGACGAATTCGCGGGCGCGGGCAAGACGTTCCAGCTGTTCGACCAGAAGCTGCGGGTCGAGGACGTGAAGGTGCCGCTCTGCGCGGTGGCCTGCGAGACCGACCATATCGCGGCGTGGAAATCGAGCTACCGCGGCATTCGCGCGATGGGGTCGAAGGACAAGACCTTCATCCTCTCGGAATCCGGCCATATCGCCGGGATCGTCAACCCGCCGTCGAAGAACAAGTACGGCCATTACATGAATGCCGACTGGCCGGAGAACCCGGACGACTGGCAGGCGAACGCGGCGTTCATACCGGGCACCTGGTGGTTCGACTGGGACAGCTGGCTGGCGCCGAGATCGGGTGAAAAAGTGCCGGCCCGGCAACCGGGAGATGCGACGCATCCGACGATCTGCGCCGCGCCGGGCACCTACGTGATCGCTAAGCCCAAGTGGAGCTGAGATTTTTCGGCGCCACGAAAAAATTTTGCTGCAGTGCAGAAAAACTTTCTTGACTTTCTGCACTGCAGCATTCATATCCTGAGGCACAGCACAACGAGGGGCATCCCCTGACACCCCGCACCGCCAAAGGAGCATAGTATGACCAAGAAATCCGCCGACTACTCGAAGATGTTCCAAGACATGATGACCCAGTTCCCGGTCGACATGTCGGCCTTCG
The DNA here is from genome assembly GCA_020441205.1 of Maritimibacter sp. GTDB lineage: Bacteria > Pseudomonadota > Alphaproteobacteria > Rhodobacterales > Rhodobacteraceae > Sinisalibacter. The sequence continues at coordinate 9,628 of JAGRMO010000158.1, read as the reverse complement.
AGGACGCTTTCAAGTCGCAGGCCCAGATGGGCGAGAAGTTCTCGAAAGTCGCGCTAGGCGCCGCCGAGAAATCGGCCGAGATCTCGACCAAGTGGACCAAAGAGCTGCTCGCCAAGATGGGTGACGTGACCACCGCGAAGGACGACGCCGCCGCCTACTCGAAAGCGCTGAGCGACTTCGCCTCCGCCCAGGCCGAGACCGCCGCCGAGAACATGGCCGCCTTCGCCGAGATCGCGAAAGCCGTGCAGACCGAGACCGTCGAGCTGCTGATGGCCGCCGGCAAGGACTTCGGTGCCGAAGCTTCCGCCGCGATGAAAAAGGCCACCGACGAGGTGACCAAGGCCGCGAAAAAAGCCACCGAAGCGGCGAAGTAAGCGACCGACAAGGTTTCCGGCCGATACCTCCTCCCTTCGGCCGGCCCTTCGGGCGGACCCTCCGGGTCCGCCTTTTTTGCATTGGCAGGTGCGCATCGGCGCAGCGCTCCGACCCATTTGGCGGGGGCGGGACGGGGCGCTGGCCCGGACCTGAACCCGGGCTCCTGACCAGGCGGGCCGACGACCGGGCGGTCCCAATCCATACGTCAAGGTATGGTCTGCCCGGGCTGCGTCACCGCGCCGCGACGCAGCGCTTGCAATTTCGCAGGCCTCCCCTAGTTTGCTTCTGCGGGGGCGGAGGGCTTCCGGTCAGGAGGAGGCACAGGCTTTGACCACCGACAAGGATACGCTTCTCATCAAGCGCTACGCCAGCCGGCGTCTCTACAATACCGAAACCTCGGACTACGTGACGCTCGACGACATCGCCGGGTTCATCCGCGACGGGCGCGAAGTGAAGATCATCGACCTCAAGACCGGCGACGACCTGACCCGGCAGTTCCTGTTGCAGATCATCGCCGAACATGAGAGCCGGGGCGAGAACGTGCTGCCGGTCGATGTCCTGACCGATCTCGTGCGTTCCTACACCACCCAGGCGCAATCGGTGGTGCCGCAGTTCCTCGCCGCTTCGTTCGAGATGCTGCGCGATGGGCAATCCAAGATCCTGGAGAATTTCGAGCATCTGCCGAACCCGATGAAGAATGTGCCGGGCTTCGAGGCGATGCAGGCGCAGCAGAGGGCGTTTCTCGACGCGATGATGCAGGGCTGGGGTGCCGCGACCGGATCGACCGGACCCGCGGCGGATGACGACGACGAAGAAGAAACCACGTCGGAAAACGAGTTGAAGGCGATCAAGAAGCAGCTCGCCGAGCTGCAGGCCAAGCTCAAGAACATCTGACGGCCGGATCGGGCGGCGGGGTCCGGCCGCCGTGGCTGGGGCCGGGGCGAAGGAACGGGGCCATGGTCGAGACGGCGGGACGGGTCACGCTCTGGGGTGTCGAGGTGTTCGTCGCCATCGCCGAGGAGCGCTCGATCTCGGCCGCGGCGCGGCGGCTGGGTGCATCGAATTCGGCCGTGAGTCAGCAACTTTCCAATATCGAGACCGCGCTGGCCACGCTTCTGGTCGACCGTTCGGCGCGGCCGCTCGGGCTGACGCCGGCGGGCGAGCTGTTCAGCCGGCGGGCGAGGGCCATTCTCGACGAGGCGGAAATGGCGCGGGCCGAGCTCGCGATGGGCGACCACGCGGCGCTGAGCCGGCTGCGGCTCGGGATGATCGAGGATTTCGACGCCGACGTGACGCCGCGGCTCTTGAGCGAGATGGCCGACAGCTTCGCGCGGACCCGGTTTCTGCTCGAGACCGGGCCGTCGCACCGGCTGAACGACCAGCTCGATGCGCGCGCGCTCGACGTGATCGTGGCGGCCGACATCGCGGCGCCGGCCGACTGGATGGAGGTGCACCCCCTGCTCGAAGAGCCGTTCGTCGCCGCTGTTCCACGCGGCGCGGGCGGGGCGCTCGCGGAGCTGAGGGAGCTGCCGCTCATCCAGTATTCGGCGCGCCACCGGATGGGCCGGGTGATCGCCGAGCATCTCGCCCGAGAAGACCTTGCGCCGGCGCATCGGTTCGAGCTCGACAGTTACCACGCGATCATGGCGATGGTGGCGGCGGGCGCGGGCTGGACGATATTGACGCCGCTCGGGGTGCTGAGGGCGCATCGCTTCGTCGAGGCGGTCGATATCCATCCCTTGCCGGTGGCGCCACTCAGCCGGCGGATTTCTCTCTCGGCCCGGGCGGGCGTGTTGGGCGAGATGCCGGGTCAGCTCGCCGACAGGCTGCGGCGGTTGCTGGGCGAGCTGATCGTGGCACCGGCGGTGGCGCGTTACGGGTTTCTCGAGGGCGATCTGCGGCTTTTGTGAGGTTGGCCACCGGGCGGGGCGGAAGCGTTTTCGAAAACGCTTTCTGAACGGCTTTCGAAAACCGTTTGCTGTTCAAGGGCGCAGCGACAGATCGGCGACGATGCCGTGGTGGTCAGAGCCGAAGCGCGGCCGGCGTTCGAGCGAGCCGCCGCCCGGGGCAAAGGCCATGTCGATGGGGAAGGGGATTGGGCCGAGGCGGAAAGTCGGTCGGACCGGTCCGGCCGGTCGGGAATTGCTCGCGGCCGCAATGCGCCGCACCCGGCTGGTCCAGGGAAAACTATTCAGATCTCCCGCGACCACCGCCGGTGCATCGAGGCCGGCAAGCAATTCCTCGGCCGCAGCTTCGTTCTCGGCGTTGTCGTAGGGCCAGGGCCACGGCAGGTGAGCGGAGACCAGCCAGACCCGGGTGCCCCCGATCACAATCGGCGCGGCGGCGAGGGCGAATGCTTCCGAACACAGCGGATCGCCGGCGAAAGGGTGGCGGGACACCAGGGCGATGCCGTTCCAACCGGGGAACCGGCAGAGATGCTGATGTGGGAAGCCGGCTTCGAGCTGGTCCAGGATCGTGTCATTGCGATCCGAGACTTCCTGAAAGAATGCCGCGTCGACATCGGCCGCTTCGATGTCGGCAGCGAGCGGAGTGGTGTCGCGGTTCCCGGCCCAGAGGTTCTTCTGATAAATCCGGATGTCGCCTTCGACCGGCGGCACATTCAGAGCGAGGCCCATCGTCGCCAGCGCGCCGAGGCCGATTGCGGCGTAGGCGGCGCGCCAGGGCGCGGGGCGGGCGGCGAAGGCACCGAGGAGGGCGAGCGGGGCGAGGGCGGGCCGGGCGAGCGCCAGCGTGTCGGCGGCGCGGGAGACGGCGCCGGCAAAGCCTGCCAGAACCAGGAGCGCGGCCAGGCCGGCGACGAGGAGGACGAGGCGCCGCATGGCCGGGGCTCACTCAGGTTACGGATCGTGTCGGCGTCGAGTGTCGCGGGGCGCAGGGCGGGCGGCAATGGCGCTTTTGGCCGGTCGGCGGTCGCCCGCCGGTGCGCTCAGGCGGTGGCCAGCACCCGCGCCTCCCAGCCCTTCAGCACGGTGCGGGCAGTGTCGCCGTAGTGGCGCGGGTCGGACCGCAGGTCGGGAAAGGCCGCGAACATCGCTTCGCGGGCGCGGGGCGAGATGGCGGCGAGGCCGAGATCGCCGGGGTGGAAGCTCTCGGACAGCGCGCCGTTCCCGGTGACCACCTCGTGGCGGTCGAACATCAGGTGGAAGTAACGCACCATGCCCATCGGCTCGACCCGGATCGCGTGGCCGTCGACCAGGTGCTTGGCCGGGATCATCACCTCGGTCTGGTCGAAGTAGAGCGTGGTGAGGCCGCCGGTGTAGAGCATCCGGTGTTGCGGGCTCACGAGCAGCGGGCTCGTGTTGCCGAAGGCGCCAGGGGCGAAGCGGATCGGGGCGTTGCGGCCCAGGCCCGGGGTGGCGGTGGCGCCGATCCAGCGCAGGGGCTGGGGGCCGTTGTCGCGGGTGAGGACCAGATCGCCGGGGGCCAGCGTCTCGATCGGGCGGTCGCCCGAGGGGGTGGCGATCATCGTGCCGGCGGTGAAGCAGAGCACGAAGTTCTCGATATTGGAGAAGGTGACAAGGGTGCCGTCGGACAGGGTGAAATAGCCGTCCTCGGCGCCGGTGAAGGTGATGTCGGCGAAGTCGACGAGATTGGCGTAGTTGAGCGTGTCGCCGCCGGCGTTCTCGTCGTCCTCGCTGCCCACGATGGTGATCGTGGCGCCCGGACCGCCGAGCGCATTGGTCGGGTCGAGGATGAAGATGTCGTCGCCGGCGCCGCCATCGGCGACATCGCCCGCACCTAGGGTGAGCACATCGTCGCCGCCGCCGCCCCAGAGCGTATCGGCTCCGGCGCCGCCGTCGAGCGTGTCGGCCCCGCCTTCGCCCCAGAGCACATCGGTGCCATCGCCGCCCGAAATCACGTCGGCCCCGCCGGTGACATCGTCGGGGATGGTGGTGAAATGGATATCGGTGATGAAGATCGCCTGGGTGTTCACATCGCCGTTGGCGTAGGAGATCACGATCTGGCTGACGGGGCCGGCGATTTCGACCAGCACCGAGCCCTGGGCCTGGGCTTCGGTATCGTTCGAATTGCCCGCGGTCACCGTCTGGCCGGAGACGGTATCGTTGCCGGCCGGCGTGATCGTCACCAGCACCGGATTGCCATCGGCGTCGTAGGCGGTGATGGTGAAGATATCGAGGTGGTTGCCGGCCACCATGTCGACGTCGTTGATGCGGAACGAAACGTCAGTGACCTCGTCGGTCATGCCCGAGCCCGCGCTGGCGGCGAAATCGACGGTGAGGTTGGCGGTGGCGCCGTCGCCCTGGCCGTAGAGCCGGCCGCCGGAATTGGGGTCGAAGGGTTCGCCGGAGGCGACGTATTCGGTGGCGGTCTGGACCGTGAGCGTCGGGTTGTTGTTGCCGGTGGACGTCATCGTCACGGTGACGTTCATCGTGCCGGTGTCCTGGGTGAAGCCGGTGCCGAGATTGGTGTTGTTGCCGCCCTGGTCGGTCCAGTCGAGCACTTCGTCGACGGGGCTCAGCGCGGCATTGCCGTTGTCGCCGTAGAGCACGTCGTTGCCGGTGCCGCCGTCGATCGTATCGTCGCCTTCGCCGCCGCGAACGGTGTCGTTGCCGGCACCCGACGAGATCGAGTCGTTTCCGGCGTAGCCGTGGACGTTGTCGTTGACCCCGTCGCTGCCGTCGATCTGGTCGCCGCCGGCGTCGGTGTAACCCGCGCCGATGGTGTTGTTGCCGGAGGTGCCGTCGACCACGCCGTCGGGGACGGCCCGCACGCCATCGACGAAGTTGAAGTCGGTGTTGCCGTTCGGGTCGCCGGTGCCGAAATTGTAGTTTTCGTAACCGGCCAACGTGGTGGCGTTGCCGGAGCCGGGCAGCGCGACATCGGTGGTGCCGCCGTTGGTGAAGCCGGTCTGGGCGGTGCCGCTGCCGCCGTTGGTCCAGTTGATGTCGCCGTAGGTGTAATCGAGCTCGAAATTGCCGTCGCCGGTCGAGGTCAGGGTGATCTGGAAGCTGTTGGTGGTGGTCGAGCCGGAATAGGCGCGCACGTTCAGCCAGGTGATCGTGACCTTGCCGGAGGCGGGGTCGAGATCCCAGTAGATCTGGCCGCCCTTGGTCAGATCAATGTCGGACCAGAAGGCGGCGATGGTGGGGGTCGTCGTGGTGGTGAGCGCGGGGGCATAGGCGGTGTTGGCGGCCCCGAACGAGATGTTGCCGTTCGAGTTGATGTAGATGCCGGTGTAGGTGGTGCCGTAGAAGTCGATGCCCGAGCCGAAGACCGAGCTGGTATCGACATAGACCGAGCCGTCATCGTTGTTGCCGACGGTCTTGGTGGTGGTGGTGAAGACGCCCTCGCCGTAGCCCGCGGGGCCGCCGAGGCCCGAGGTCATCGTTGCCATGAACGGGCCTCCGGTGCTGCATTGGGCCTCGTCCGGGCGCCATGGCGGCGCGGGCCGGACGGGGACCCCGCCGGAACATGGATCGACTGAAGCGTCTGGGGCGCCTGTGCCAAAGCTCTTCCTCGCTGCCGCCGGTTATGGTCCGGACGTGCGCGGACGAGGATAGCAGCGACAGGACGCGAGATCGAGAGGGTTGCTGCGCGGGGTGGCGCGGCTGTGTCGGGAGCGTTTCAGGTGACGGTGGCGCGGCGGTGATACTCGGGGCGATCCCAGAGGCTGCCGCCGAGGATCTCGGCAAGCGTGGCGACCGCGCGATCAATCTCGTCCTCGCCGATGTAGAGCGGCGTGATGCCGAAGCGCAGGATATCCGGGGCGCGGAAATCGCCGACAACGCCGCGTGCGATCAGCGCTTGCATGATCGCGTAGCCCTGGGAGTGGCGGAAGCTGACCTGGCTGCCCCTGTGGGCCGGGTCGCGGGGCGAGGCGAGGGCAAGGCCATGGACGTCAGCCGGGCAGGCGGCCGCGACGCCGTCGATGAACCGTTCCGACAGGGCGATGGAGCGCGCCCGGAGCGCGGTCATGTCAACCTCGTCCCAGATGTCGAGCGCGGCTTCGAGGGCGGCCATCTGCAACACCGGAGGGGTGCCGACCCGCATCCGGGCGATGCCGGCGCCGGGGCGATAGTCGGGCTCGAAGGCGAAGGGGGCGGCATGGCCGAGCCAGCCGGCGAGCGCGGGGCGCGCCTCGGCGGCGTGGCGGGGCGAGACGTAGATGAAGGCGGGCGCGCCGGGGCCGCCGTTCAGAAACTTGTAGGTGCAGCCCATGGCGAAATCGGCCCCGATGCCGGCGAGATCGACCGGGACGGCGCCGGCGGAATGGGCGAGATCCCAGAGCGCGAGCGCGCCGGCCGCGTGGGCCCGGGCGGTGAGGGCGGCCATGTCGTGGCGCCGTCCGGTGCGGTAATCCACCTCGGTGACGAGGATCGCCGCGGTGTCCTCGTCGATCGCGCCGGCGATCGCCTCGGGGGCGACGGTGACCAGCTCGTGGCCCTGGCCGAGCGTTTCCAGCAGGCCGCGGGCGACATAGAGGTCGGTGGGGAAATTGCCGGTGTCGGAGATCACCTTGCGCCGATCCGGGCGGAGCGCGAGCGCGGCGGCGAGGGCCTGGTAGACCTTGATGGTGAGCGTGTCACCGACGGTGACACAGCCCGGTTCGGCGCCGATCAGCCGGCCGATCCGGTCGCCGAGCCGCATCGGCTGATCCATCCAGCCGGCCTGGTTCCAGGCGGTGATGAGCTGTCCGCCCCATTCTTCGGTCACCGCTTTGGCGACACGCGCGGCGGCGGCGCGGGGCAGCGGCCCGAGCGAATTGCCGTCGAGATACACCAGCCCTTCGGGCAGGTCGAACAGGGCCTTGGTAGCGGTGAAATCCATTGCCGTGTGAGTCCGGATCAGAGCCCGGCGGCCAGTGCGCCGAGGGCGAGCGCCGCCGGAAGCGCCTGCACCAGCGCCACCCGAGGCCCGACCGTGAGCGCGCCGTAGAGCCCCGCGACCACGACGCAGGCGAGGGCGAAGGCGAGCAGGAACGGATCGCGCCAGAGGCCGAGCAGGATGCCGGCCGCGAGGAAACCGTTGTAGAGCCCCTGGTTGGCCGCCATCACCTTCGTCTCGGCGGCGAAGGCTTCGGTGGTGGAGAACAGCTTGCGGGTGCGCGGCTGCTCCCAGAGCAGCATTTCGAGCACCAGGAACCACAGGTGCAGAGCCGCAACGGCGAGGGCGAGAAGGGTGGCGATCATCGGGGCCTCCTTTTGCCGCAGGAAAGCACCGGGCGGGGGCTCGCGCAATGGGGATTGGCCGTTGCTCCGCAACAAACCTCAGGCTACACCGGCGGCTCAGGAAAGAATCTTGCGCGACGGATTTCGTCTTGCTGAAGTGGATCGACATTCCGCCGAGCTGGCTCATCGCCGCGCTGGGCCTGAGCTACGGGCTCGACCGGCTGGTGCCGGGGCTCGGCTTCGGGCTCTCGGCCACGCGCTGGCTGGGCGAGGCGATGGTCATCGCCGGGCTGGGCGCGATGGCGGCGGGCGCGTTCGAGCTCGTGCGGCATCACACCACCTTCATCCCGCGCCGCAAGCCGAGCCATTTCGTCCGCCAGGGCATCTTCCGGTTCAGCCGCAACCCGATCTATCTCGGCGACGCGCTGGTGCTCGCGGGGGCGATCCTGCATTGGGACGTGCTTCCGGCGCTGGTGCTGGTGCCGGGGTTCATGGCGCTCATCACCGGGCGGTTCATCCTCGGCGAGGAGGCCGGCTTGCGCGACGCCTTCGGGCGAGCGGCGGAGGCCTGGTTCGCCAAGGTGCGGCGATGGCTGTGAAGGGTGCGGGAAAAATGGTTTGCCCCGGGCGGTTTCGGTCGAAATCCCCGGAGGCTTCGCGTAAACAACGGGGCAATTGGACGGGCCGGGTACGGCCCGGGGATATTCGAGGAAGGAGACCAACGTGAAAATCGGGGTTCCGAAGGAAGTAAGCGCCGGTGAGAACCGGGTGGCGATGACGCCGGAAAGCGCTGCGGCCCTGCAGAAGCTGGGCTACGACTGCCTGATCGAGAGCGGGGCGGGGGCCGGGGCCGGCTTTTCCGACGCGGTCTACGAAGCGGCCGGCGTGAGCGTGATCAAGACCGCGGCCAGCTTGTGGAAAGAGGCCGACATCATCGCCAAGGTGCGGATCCCGACCGAGGCGGAGCTCAAGCGGCTCACCAAGGACAAGACGTTGATTACCTTCTTCAATCCCGGCGGCAACGCCGAGGGGTTGGAGCTGGCCAAGGCGAAGGGCGCGAACGTCATCGCGATGGAGATGGTGCCGCGGATCAGCCGGGCCCAGAAGATGGACGCGCTGTCGTCGATGGCGAACATCGCGGGCTACCGGGCGGTGATCGAAGCCGGCAACAACTTCGGCCGGTTCTTCACCGGCCAGGTGACGGCGGCGGGCAAGGTGCCGCCCGCCAAGGTGCTGGTGGTGGGCGCGGGCGTCGCGGGCCTCGCCGCGATCGGCACCTCGGTGTCGCTCGGGGCGATCACCTACGCCTTCGACGTGCGCCCGGAAGTGGCCGAACAGGTCGAATCGATGGGTGCCCAATTCGTGTATCTCGACTTCGAGGAGAAGGGCCAGGACGGCGCGGCCACCGGCGGCTACGCCTCGGTGCAGTCGGAAGAGTTCCGCAACGCCCAGCTCGCCAAGTTCCGCGAGATCGCGGGCGACATGGACATCGTCATCACCACGGCGCTGATCCCGAACCGCCCGGCGCCGAAGCTGTGGCTTGCCGACATGGTGGCAGCGATGAAGCCGGGCTCGGTGATCGTCGACCTCGCGGCCGAACAGGGCGGCAACGTCGAGGGCACGGTGAAGGACGAGAAAGTGGTGACCGACAACGGCGTCACCATCGTCGGCTACACCGATTTCGCGAGCCGGATGGCGACGCAGGCCTCGACGCTCTATTCGAACAACATCCGCCACATGATGACGGATCTCACGCCCGAGAAGGACGGCAAGGTCGTCCACAACATGGACGACGACGTGATCCGCGGCGCGACCGTGACCTACCAGGGCGAGATCACCTTCCCGCCGCCGCCGCCGAAGATCCAGGCGATCGCGGCGAAGCCGAAGCCGACCGCCGTGGTCGAGCTGACGCCCGAGGAGAAGCGGGCGAAGGAGGTGGCCGAGTTCAAGCGGCAGACCCGGCAACAGGCGACGCTGATCGGCGTCGGCGCGGTGGTGCTGCTCGGCCTCGGGCTGGTGGCGCCGGCGAGCTTCATGCAGCATTTCATCGTCTTCGTGCTGTCGGTGTTCATCGGCTTCCAGGTGATCTGGAACGTCAGCCA
>JAGRMO010000157.1 GCA_020441205.1 Maritimibacter sp. | reverse complement strand
CGCGATCATGCCCGAGCCTTTGGCAATGCCGGCGATCTTCACCGTCTTGCCGTCGATTTCGATCTCGGCCGCGGCGCCCTTCGGAAAAGTGTCGGTCGTCATGATCGCCCGCGCCGCGAGACCGATGCCGCCGGCGTCGAGCGCGCCGGCCAGTTCGGCCACCTTGGCGGTGATCCGCTCATGCGGCAGCCGCTCGCCGATCACCCCGGTCGAGCTGGAATAGACCCTGTTTTCGGCCACGCCCAGCGCCGCCGCCACCGAAGCCGAGATCGCCGCCACCGAGCCCTCGCCATGCTTGCCGGTGAAGGCGTTGGAATTGCCCGAGTTGACGATGATCGCCGCCCCGCCCGTGGGGTCCGATCCCATCTTGGCCTGGCAGTCGAGCACGTTGGCCGAGCGCGTCGCCGAGCGGGTGAACACCCCCGCGATCGACGTGCCGGGATCGCAGGCGGCGAGCATCACGTCGAGCCGGCCCTTGTAGCGCACCCCCGCCTCGACCGCGGCGAAGCGCACGCCCGCGATCGCCGGCAGATCGGGAAATCGCGCCGGCGCGAGCGGCGAGACATCCTTGCCGCCGGCTCTCTTGATCTCGGCCTTGGTCGCCTTGAGCTCGGCCTGAAGCGCCGCCGCGCGCGCTTCGAGCGCCGTCAGGGTCTCGGACTTGTCCATGCTGGGCGTTCCCTCGCGATTACTGGTAAAGCGCCGGATCGTTCAGGGCTTCGAGGTCGATCCCGGAAAGATCCGCCTTTTCCACCGTCGCGCCGGCCAGCAGCGCTTCGTAGGCCTCGGCCACCGTGTCCTGCTGGATCTTCTTGACGATCTTGTCCTTGACCTCTTCGAGCGGCGGCGCGCCCTTCACCCGCTTGTCGTCGAGCCGGATGATGTGCCAGCCGAACTGGGATTCCACCGGCGCCGAAATCTGACCGATTTCAAGCGCTTCCACCGCTTCCTGGTAGGGCGCGACCAGCGCGCCGCGACCGAACCAGCCGACCTTTCCGCCCGATTGCGCCGAACTGTCGAGCGAATGCTCCTTGGCGAGCGCGTCGAAATCGCCCCCGGCGGCAAGCTCGGCCGACAGCGCAGTCGCCTCTTCCTCGGTCGCCACCAGAATATGCGACGATTCCCACTCCGGCGTCGGCTCGACGGCGGCGTAATCGGCCTCGTAGAGCGCCTGCACCTTGTCGTCGGTGGCGACGTCGCTGGTCAGCTCGGCCACCTGCGCGCCGTAACGGATTTCGCGGATCGTGTTGTCGATCTGGATCTGCGCGAGCTTCGGGATCGAGGTCGCGTTCTGCGAGAACAGCATCTGCTCGATCATGTGGCTGACCACCGTGTCGAACCCCTCCGGCGACGGTTGCACCTGCCCCTCGCTCACATAGGTCGCGAACATCAGGAAGGCCTGGCCGAGCGTGATCGTCTCGCCGTTCACCGTGGCCACGGCCATGTCGACATCCACCGGCGCCGCGGCCTCCGCGCCGGTCTCGGCCGCGGGCGCCGCCGGCGCTTCGGTATCGGCGGGCGCCTGCGCATCCTGCGCCCAGCCGGGATGGAAAGCCCAGAGGGCGAGCGCGGCACCGGCGATGAGCACGGTGGGTTTGGCCATGAGTTTCATGAAATTTCCTAAGCCGAGGGCCGCCATGCGGCGTCGTTGACACTTACGGCACCCGACCTTACATCGCAGGGGTCTCAACCAGGGGCCGCATCTCGCGCCCTTGATATGGGGCCGCGCCGAGGCCGGCAAGGACCATGCGCGCACTCGTGAACGAATAACCCCGGGCGGAGAACACATGCTGGGTATCGGAACCATCGCCAAGAAAGTCTTTGGCACCCCGAACGACCGCAAGATAAAGGCGACCCGCCCCACCATCGAACAGATCAACGCTCTGGAACCCGAGTTCCAGGCGCTGTCCGACGCGGGACTGATCGAGAAGACCGAGGAATTCCGCAAGCGCGTGGCCGACGGCGAAGACCTCGACCACCTGCTGCCCGAAGCCTTCGCCAACTGCCGCGAAGCCGCCCGCCGCGCCCTCGGGCTCAGGGCCTTCGACGTGCAGCTCATGGGCGGCATCTTCCTGCACGAGGGCAACATCGCCGAGATGAAGACCGGCGAAGGCAAGACCCTCGTCGCCACCTTCCCCGCCTATCTCAACGCGCTCACCGGCAAGGGCGTGCACATCGTCACGGTCAACGATTACCTCGCCAAGCGCGACGCCGAATGGATGGGCAAGGTCTATGCCGCCCTCGGGATGACCACCGGCGTGGTCTACCCGCAGCAGCCCGACGCCGAGAAGCAGGAGGCCTACAAGGCCGACATCACCTACGCGACCAACAACGAACTGGGCTTCGACTACCTGCGCGACAACATGAAGTCGGAACTCAGCCAGATGCACCAGCGCGGGCATCACTACGCGATCGTCGACGAGGTC
>JAGRMO010000156.1 GCA_020441205.1 Maritimibacter sp. | reverse complement strand
GGCGTTGCCCCCCGGACCCCCCAGGATATTTGTCGACCAAAGAAATGGGACAGCCTGCGTGGAGCGAGGCGCAGCGACATTCAGGGACGACGGGGCGGAGTCTTTCTTGAGATCGCAGGACGTTGCGATCCGCGCGCGGAATGGGTGCCGTCCGAGGACGGTGAGGGCTGGTGCCTCATCCCGCCGCGGGAAGGGCCTACCCGCGATTGCACGATGGAACTGGTGAATGAAGACGTCCACTGATTTGACGCGGATGGCTTTTGCGCTTTCCCTGTTTCCTGTCACGGAACATGTCCGGGATTTCCGCGCAATCGTGGTCGGTTTCTTGTGCGCGCAATGGCGCATTCGCAGCCGCTGGTGGCGGGCGATCCCTGAAAGCCCGAAAGCGGGCGCAGGAAGATCGAGGCGCGATACGACGGGTTGAGGTGGCGCGGATGGCGCGAACGGATCGAGTTCAAGGATGGCGAACGCGCCTCGTGACGGACAACGGCAACCGACGACCAGGTCGGTCCGCGGATGGCCGGCGCAGGCCCGCCCGGCTCATCCGAGCGCCAGCACCGCCACCCCGGTGAGGATCACCCCGGCCCAGAGCAGCCGGCGTTTGAGATGCCCTTCGCCGAGCAGGAGGCTGCCCATCAGCACCGTGAGCAGCACCGAGACCTCGCGGATCGGCGCCACGTAGCTGACCGCGGTGAAGGTGAGCGCGACCAGCACCAGCACATAGGCCAGCGTGTTGAACACCGCGATCACCACCACCTCGGGCTTGTGGTCGCGCCACAGCGCCCGCACCTTGCCCCAGCGCCGGCGCGCGACCGGGGTCAGCAGCACGCTGCGCCCGATCACCGAGGCGTAGTCGAGCAGCAGGGGCGGGATCGCCATCAGCCCCACCGCGCGGGCGTCCCACACCGTGTAGCTCGCGATGATGATCCCCACCGTGAGGCCGAAGCCGAGCGAGACCAGCGCGCGACGCCCGCCGAACAGCTGTCCGCCGGTGAGCATCAGCACGCCGAACACAACGACGAGCCCGCCCACGGCCATCTGCGGGTTCATCGGCGCATCGAGGAACACAACGGCGAAACTCGTCGACAGGAGCGGCCCGGTCGCCCGCGCGGTCGGGTAGACCACCGAAAGATCGCCCTCGCGGTAGCCCCGTTGCAACAGCAGGAAATAGGCCAGATGCAGCACCGTGCTGACCGCGATCACCGCGAAGCCGGCTGCCGTGGCCTCCCAGCCGAGCGCGAACCAGATCGCCACCGGCGCGTAGATCACGATCCCCACCACCGAGAACAGCCAGATCAGCTCCGGCCCCGCGTTCAGCCGCTTGACGAAATAATTCCAGGTGGCGTGGCAGAAGGCCGCCGCGAGCACGAGGGAAAATCCGAGTATCGACATCTGGCCTCTCAGGTTTCAGGCATGACTCATCATGCCCTCCATCCCCCCGAGTGTTTTCCTCTGACAGGTGTCGGCCTGCGGCTTTGCGCGGCGCTCGGTCCAGGCCGGCCGGTCGTGCCGGCCGCGGAACCCTAGCCGCTCATATGGATGGGCAGGCCGACCATATTCCGCGCGCACCCCCCGCGCAATGGCCCTTCCAGCCCCGCCCGCGCCGCAGTATGACGCCCCATGACCGTCGATCTCCTCATCGAAGACGACCGCTGGCAGGCGGCCGGGCTCGACGCCCTCGCCGAGCGGGCCTGTGGCGCCGCGCTCGCCCGTCTCGGCGTCGTGGGCGCCGAGATCAGCCTGCTCGCCTGCGACGACGCCCGCATCGCCGTTCTCAACGCCGAGTTCCGTGGCAAGCCGGCCGCGACCAACGTGCTGTCCTGGCCCTCGGAGGATCGCGCAGCCGACGAACCGGGGGGCGATCCGGTCCCGCCGGAGGATCTCGAACTGGGCGACATCGCCATCGCCTGGGAGACCTGCGCCCGCGAGGCCGAGGCCGCCGGGCGGCCTTTTGCCGACCACGTGACCCATCTTCTCGTCCACGGCACCCTGCATCTGTTGGGTTATGACCACATCGACGACAAAGATGCAGCGCTGATGGAGGGTCTCGAAGTGGAAATCCTTGGCAAACTGGGCATCGCTGACCCATATGAAGAGGCGGGCGCCTGACGCCCGGGTTACCTGGAAGGACACATGGGAGACGATACCGACGGCTCGCCTGAGGCGGCGCTGGGCGCGCTGGATGAAGACGAGAGTAGACGGGCCGGCTTTTTCGGCCGCCTGATCGGGGCGCTGAGCCCCACCGATGTCGGCGAAGAGACGCCCGCCGACCCCACCCCCGCGAGCGACGGCACGGCCACCCCGGTGCCCGGCATGGTCAACCTGCGCCGGATGCGGGTCGAGGACGTGATGCTGCCCAAGGCCGAGATCGTCTCGGTCTCCGAAGACATCTCGAAGGACGATCTGGTCGAGGTGTTCCGCTCCTCGGGCCTCACCCGGGTGCCGGTGTTCCGCGGCACGC
>JAGRMO010000005.1 GCA_020441205.1 Maritimibacter sp. | reverse complement strand
AGCACCAGCGCGACCGCCGCCAGCACCGCCCAGGCGACGAGGAACGACAACGACACCGCGAGCGAGACCCGAACCGCGCCCGCGAGCCCGAGCCCCGGCAACAGCCGCCAACGCACGAAAGCCCCGGTGACGGTGCCGAGCCCCAGCGTCTNNACGGCGATCGCGGCGGCCCCGGTGCGCACCGCCTGCGCCTCGGCAACGCCGGTGCCCGCGAGCCGGTGCACCACCGCGTCATACCGCCCGACCGCCCAGAAGCTCGCCGCCGTGAAGACCAGCCCGGCAAACCATTGCACGGGCCCCACCGCGCCCAGCGCCTCGGCGATCCGCGCCGTATCGAGCCCGGCGATCCGGTCCCAACCGAACCACAGGAGGAGCCCGATGACGGCGATGGGCGCCGCCTGGCGCAGCGCGATCCGGCGCGCGTCGAACACGGCGCCAGCGGCGACCGCGGCATCGGCGCCAGCGGCGACCCCTGCATCGGAACGGACTAATCTCTCGGCCTGGCGCATCGCGACCCCCTCTGAACCCACGCCGGTCAGCTTGGACCGGGGGCACTCAATCGGGAGTTAACAACTCGAATTGCGCGCAAATTGGGCGGCGCTTCTCAGACGGCGGGGAAATTTCCAAGCAAGGTTAATGGGTTAACGCGACGGCGCGGCACTACGCGGCCGAATGACATGCCCAATCGCCCCGCCGCATGGGGCAGGGCGCTGAAGCCATTCATGTCGCAAAGGCCGCGAGAGCGCGGCCGGCCGGCTCAGGCCTCTTTGGCGATCTGCTCGCGGGCGACCGCCTGCAGCTCGGCGCGCTTTGCCCGCACGACCTCGGCGCTCGACAGATCGCCGAGATCGCCGGCCACCTTGCGCACCACGTCCTCGTGGCCGGCTTCCTCGAAATCGGCCTTGATCACCTCTTTGGCATAGGCGTCGATATCCGCGCCGGTCTTGCCCAGAAGCCCGGCGGCCCAGATGGCGAGCAGCTTGTTGCAGCGCGCTTCGGCCTTGAACCGCTTCTCCTCATCGTGGGCGAACATGTTCTCGTAGGCGTTTTCGCGATCGTCGAAGGTGGTCATCCCGGGGCCCCTTGTTGGCTGTCTCGCCCTCATATGCCCATTGACGCCCGGGCAGGCAAGACCGTTGGCGCTACCATCTGCGCCCGGTGCCCGCGCAATTCGCCGCGCGCCCGTCCGCGCCGGCCGGGCCTCGGCTTGCGGGGGCGCGGGCATTGCACTATACGCGCCGGATGGAGCGCCCCCGGCGGCGCGCCCCCCTGGGCGTCGGCATGTCCCGGCGCCGGCGATCCGGAAGGCAGGTCCATGGCACGTCGCAAGAAGCTTTACGAAGGCAAGGCGAAGATTCTCTACGAAGGCCCCGAGCCGGGCACCCTCGTGCAGTATTTCAAGGACGACGCCACCGCCTTCAACGCCGAGAAGAAGGCGGTGATCGAGGGCAAGGGCGTGCTCAACAACCGGCTGTCCGAGTTCTTCATGACCGGGCTCAACAACATCGGCGTGCCGACCCATTTCATCAAGCGGCTCAACATGCGCGAGCAGCTCATCCGCCAGGTCGAGATCGTGCCGCTCGAAGTGATCGTGCGCAACTTCGCCGCCGGTTCGATGGCCAAGCGCCTCGGGCTCGAGGAGGGCATGCCGCTGCCCCGCCCGATCGTCGAGTTCTCGTACAAGGACGACGCGCTCGGCGATCCGCTGGTGCCCGAAGAATACATCATCGCCTTCGGCTGGGCCTCGCAGCAGGATCTCGACGATATCGTCGCGCTGGCGCTCCGGGTGAACGACTTCCTCACCGGGGTGATGTACGGCGTCGGCATCAAGCTCGTCGATTTCAAGATCGAGGCCGGCCGGGTCTGGGACAACGATTACATGCGCCTCATCGTCGCCGACGAGATCAGCCCGGATTCATGCCGCCTGTGGGATATCGAAACCGGCCAGAAGCTCGACAAGGACGTGTTCCGCCGCGATCTGGGCTCGCTCACCGACGCCTATACCGAGGTCGCCCGCCGGCTCGGCGTGCTGCCCTCGAACGTCACCCACGCGCCGAAGCCTCACGTCATCAACTGAGGCGGGCAGGGGGGGCGACGATGACCGCGCCCGCGCCCTACGGGTTCCGGCCGGCGACCCCGGCCGATCTTGACCTGCTGAACGGCTGGACGGCCAATCCCCATGTCGCGCGCTGGTGGGACCGGGATCACCCCTTCAACGCCGCCGATCTGGCCCGGGCCGACGTCACCTGCTGGATCGTGACGCTGGAGGGCAGGGCGCTTGCCTATCTGCAGGATTACGCCCTGCACGGGGACGAGCCGCATCCCTACGATCATCTGCCCAAGGGCACGCGCGGGATCGACCAGTTCATCGGCCACGCCGGGATGACGGGCCACGGCCACGGCCCTCGGTTCATCCGCCAGCATGTCGAGACGCTCTTCGCCGCCGGCGCGCCGGTGATCGTGACCGACCCCCATCCCGACAACGCCCGCGCGATCGCGGCCTATCGCAAGGCCGGGTTCGAGATCGACGGCCCCGCGATGGACACGCCCTGGGGACGGGCGCAACCGATGGTGGTCTGGCGTCAGTCCCGCGCGGCGCTCTCATAGGCCACGGGCCGTCTGGCCCATCGCCCGGCTTGGCTGTAAGACCGGGCCAACGGGAATCGAAGGAGTGCAGCCGATGAAAGTCCGCGTCGATGTCATGCTGAAGGCGGGCGTCCTCGACCCGCAGGGCGAAGCGGTGCGCCATGCGCTGGGCGTGCTTGGCTTCGAGGGCGTCGCCGGCGTGCGCCAGGGCAAGGTGATCGAGCTCAGCCTCGAACAGAAAGACCCCGCCAAGGCCGAGGCCGAGGTGCGCGAGATGTGCGAGAAGCTCCTCGCGAACACCGTGATCGAGAGCTATCGGGTCGAAGTGCTGGGCTGATCCGGTTCGTGCCGGAAAAAATAGTCCCGGCTGCAGACGGGACAGAAGCTCGCGAGGCGATACGGTGAGGCAGTGGCGGGAAAACGGGAAAACCGCCAGGTTCGTCGTATCGTCGAGACCGCGAGACATGCAGCCGGGACGAATGGGTAACGCCCGTGCCGCTGAACGGTTCCGCGGTTTTTTCGCCCCCGATGATTTTTTTCGCCCGCTTGAACCGTGCCGCCTGCGAGCGTATCAGCACCGGTAAGCCCGTCCGCACGCCGCAGCCTGCCCGGAATCGAGAGGATCCCGCCCATGAAAGCCGCCATCGTCGTCTTCCCCGGCTCGAACTGCGACCGTGACCTCGCGGTGGCCTTCCGCGAGGCCGGCGCCGAGGTCACCATGGTCTGGCACAAGGACGATCACCTGCCGGACGGCACCGATATCGTCGGCGTGCCCGGCGGCTTTTCCTTCGGCGATTACCTGCGCTGCGGCGCCATCGCCGCGCGCTCGCCGATCTCGCAATCGGTGATCGCCCATGCCGCGCGCGGCGGCTACGTGCTCGGGGTGTGCAACGGCTTTCAGGTGCTGACCGAAACCGGCCTGCTGCCCGGCGCGCTGATGCGCAACGCGAACCTCAAATTCGTCTGCAAACCGGTCGAACTCACCGTCGCCACCGCCGCCAGCGCCTTCACCGAGGGCTATGCGAAGGGCCAGCGGATCACCATTCCCGTGGCCCACCACGACGGCAATTACCAGGCCGACGCCGAGACCCTCGCGGCGCTCGAGGGCGACGACCGCATCGCCTTTCGCTACGTCGACAACCCCAATGGCTCGGCCGCCGATATCGCCGGCGTGCTCTCGGCCAACCGCCGGGTGCTCGGCATGATGCCGCACCCCGAACGCGCCGCCGATGCGGCCCACGGCGGCACCGACGGGGTGGCAATGTTCCGCTCGCTTGTGGGGGCCTTGGCGCCGGCGTGATTGTGAGACCCCGTCGGGCGCGTATAGTCGCCGCCATGGCGCATGTTCCCGCCCCCTCGGCTAGCCGGCCGAAGCCGATGATCTCGTCCCAGCGCATGTCGCTCCGGGCGCGTATCGTGCTGATCGTGCTCATCAGCCTCGCGGTGGCGGTGGTCTGGGTGTCGAACGAGGCGCTGACCCGGCATTACACCGAGGTCACCCGCTCGCGCTCCGAGGCGCGGATCGAGCTCTACAAGGGCAACCTCGATGCCGAGCTCCAGCGCAACGAGGTGGTGCCGCTGCTCCTGTCGCGCGATCCGCTGCTGATCGGCGCGCTGTCGAGCAAGGACTATACCAACTCGACCCAGCGGCTGATCTCCTACCGCGACGAATTGCCGGTGGCGGGGCTCATGCTGCTCGACGTCGACGGCCGCGTCGTCTCGTCCACCGAGCGCGAGCAGGTCAGCTCGAACCGCCGCAGCACGCCCTATTTCGTCAACGCGCTGCGCTCGAACGACACGATCTTCACCATCGACCAGACCGAGGGCGGCGGCACCGAGTTCTACTATTCGCGCAAGATCACCAACCAGACCGTGTTGCTCGGCGTGATCGTGGTCAAGGTGAGCTTCGCCCAGTTCGAACGCACCTGGTCCAACCCCGACGCGGTGATCGTGACCGACAGCGCCGGCAAGATCATCATCTCGACCGAGCCGCGCTGGCGCGGCAAGACCGAAGGCGAGGCGCTGGCGCTGATGTCGCCGGCGAGCGCGCTCGAACAGGGCACGCCCGCCCGCGCCGCGTGGGACAAGCTGCCCTCCGAGGCTTTCGCCTTCGGCGACGACGTGCTCCGGCAGGAGAGCGACTTCAAGAAGGGCTGGAAGATGATCGCCTATTCCCCCTACGCCTCGGTGCGCGAGCGGGTGAACGGATGGTTGGCCCTGGAAATCATGGGCTTCGCCATCCTTCTTGCGGCGACCTTCTATGTCATCTCGCGCCGCGCCACCTCGCGCTCGCTGTTCTTCCAGCTCGAATCGGCCGAACTGCGCAACCTCAACGAGGCGTTGCGGCGCGAGGTCTCCGAGCGCCAGAAGGCCGAGGCCAACCTGCAGGTCGCCGAACAGACGCTGGCGCAATCCTCCAAGCTCGCGGCCCTGGGCGAGATGTCGGCCGCCGTCAGCCACGAGCTCAACCAGCCGCTCGCGGCGATGAAGACCTACCTCGCCGGCGCCAAGCTCCTCCTGCAGCGCAAGCGCCCCGAGGAGGCGCTGAGCTCGTTCCAGCGCATTGATGACCTGATCGAGCGCATGGGCGCGATCACCCGCCAGCTCAAATCCTATGCCCGCAAGGGCGGCGAGGCCTTCGAGGCACTCGACGTGAAGAACTCGATCTCGGCCGCGCTGAGCATGATGGAGCCGCAACTCAAGCGTCGCGAGGTCCGGATCACCCGCAACATGCCGCGCGAGCCGGTGATGGTGATGGGCGACCGTGTGCGCCTCGAACAGGTGCTGATCAACCTCCTGCGCAACGCCATCGACGCCACCAAGGCGACGGCGACGCCGCAGGTCGATATCCTGCTCACCACCGATGGGTCGGATGCGCGGATTTCCGTCCGTGACAACGGGCCGGGCGTCGCCGACCTCGACAAGCTGTTCGAACCCTTCTACACCACCAAGGCCCCGGGCGATGGTGTCGGCCTCGGGCTCGCGATCTCGTCCGGCATTGTCGCCGATCTCGGCGGCAGGCTCACCGCGCGTAACGGTTCCGAGGGGGGGGCTGTTTTCGAGGTGGAATTGCCTATCTTGGGAGATAACGCGAAGCAAACGTCGACAGGCGTCGAAGCGGCCGAGTGAGCCGCGAACGCCTGGCCGGGTCGGGATAACCCGGAATTTTGGCCCGAAAGGGGGGCCCGGAGGGTAGGAAAGATGGCCCAGGCTATGAAAATCGCTATCGTCGATGACGAACAAGACATGCGCCAGTCGATCTCGCAATGGCTGGCACTCTCGGGTTTCGATACCGAGACCTTCCCCTCCGCCGAAGAGGCGCTGAAAACGGTCGGAACCGACTATCCCGGTGTGGTGGTCTCCGACATCCGCATGCCCGGCATGGACGGGATGCAGCTCCTGAAGAAGCTCATGAGCCTCGATTCGGCCCTGCCGGTGATCATGATCACCGGTCACGGCGACGTGCCGATGGCGGTCGAGGCGATGCGCGTCGGCGCCTGGGACTTCCTCGAAAAGCCGTTCAATCCCGACCGGATGACCGAGCTGGCCAAGAAGGCCACCCAGCACCGCCGGATGACGCTCGACGCCCGCCAGCTCCGCCACGAGCTCGGCGACGGCACCACGATCATGAAGAAGCTGATCGGCGCCTCGCCGGTGATGGAACGGCTGCGCGAGGACATCCTCGATCTCGGCCAGGCCGACGGCCATGTGCTGATCGACGGCGAGACCGGCACCGGCAAGACGCTGGTGGCCCACGCGCTCCATGCCGTCGGCGCCAAGGCCGGCAAGAAATTCGTCGTCGTCCGGCTCGCGGGCCAGGACGAGGACGAGCTCGGCACCAAGCTGTTCGGTCCGATGGACGACGGCGGCGCCCTGCCGCTGGTCGAACAGGCGCGCGGCGGCACCCTGGTGCTGGAGGATATCGAATCGCTCCCCGTGAGCGTGCAGGCCCGGCTGCTCGCCTGGATCAACGATCAGGGCACCCCGCCCGAAACCCGCGTCGTCGCCGTGTGCAACATGCAGGAGGCGGGCAAGACCTGTGAAGAGGCGCTGCGCCCCGATCTCTACTACCGCCTCGCCCAGATGAAGATCACCCTGCCGCCGCTCAGATCGCGCGGCGAGGATATCCTCATGCTGTTCACCCGCTTCGCCGACCAGTTCGCCGAGGAATACGGCTGCGCCGCGCCCACCGTGGCAGCCCAGGAGGCCGCCCAGCTCCTGCAGGCGCCCTGGCCCGGCAACATCCGCCAGCTCATCAACATCGCCGAACGCGCGGTGCTGCAGTCGCGCCGCGGCTCGGGCACCATCGCCTCGCTCCTGATGAACGATCACGAGGACGTCGCGCCGCAGACCATGACCACCGAGGGCAAGCCCTTGAAGGAATATGTCGAGGCCTTCGAACGGATGCTGATCGACAACACGATGCG
>JAGRMO010000155.1 GCA_020441205.1 Maritimibacter sp. | reverse complement strand
CCAGTACCGCGAGACGATGGAGCGCGCGCGCTACCACCTCGAGCAACTGAGGCGGCAGCGCGACGAGCTCGACGAAGCGATCCGGGATCTGGCCGAAACCTTCGACTGGGGGGCGCGGATGCTCGAAACCATGGACCACGAGGGCGAGGCCGGCGAAGCGAACCCGGGCCGCGACCCTGCCCGGAACGGCTCTTCGCGGCGCTGACCACGGGGCCCGATTGCCGCAAGCCAGACACGCCGCAGAACGTTACACTGCGCGACAGGATCGACGGACGCCCGCCGGTCACGACCTCAGACCCGGAGACCATCCGATGCCCAAACGTTTCCGCCTCACCCGCCGCTTCCAGGTCGGCATGACCGAAGACGGCTACCGTCGCCTCAAGCGCTTCGCGGCAGAGGCCGGGCTCGACGAGGGCGAGGCGCTGAGCTTCCTGTTCGAGCATTTCGACAGCGTCACCAACGAAGACACGCTGACCCACCGGCTGCGCCTGTTCAACTCCGAACTCGAAGCACGCAAACGGTGAGCGCACGCGGGGTGCCACGGGCCGCGGTGGAGGAACCGCACCCCGCGACGCCCGCCTCCGCCGCCAGGACCGGGAGACACAAATGACCCTCAAGCTCCACTGCTTCGGCGAAAGCGGCAACTCCTACAAGGCCGCCCTGCCGCTCACCCTCGCGGGCCTCGACTGGGAGCCGATCTGGGTCGATTTCTTCTCGGGCGCGGCGCGTTCGCCCGAATACCGCGCGCTGAACCCGATGGGCGAGGCGCCGGTGCTCGTCACCCCCGAGTTCACTATCAGCCAGTCCGGCGTCATCCAGCAGTGGATCATCGACGAGACCGGCCGTTTCGGCGGCCGCGACAAGGCCGAGGCCCGCGAGGTGCTGCGCTGGCAATTCTGGGACAACCACAAAGGCTCGTCGCAATTCGGCACGCTCCGCTTCGTGATGAACTTCCTGCCCGAACAGCACCGCAACCCGGATGTCATCGCCTTCCTTCAGGGCCGGGCGAAAGCCGCCCTTGCCGTGCTCGAGAGCGAACTCTCCAAGCGCGATTTCCTCGTCGGCGACGGCCCGACGATGGCCGATTTCTCCGCCTCCGCCTATCTCTACTACCCCGAGCCCTTCGGCTTCGACCGCGCGAGCCTGCCCGCGATCGACGCCTGGCTCACCCGGCTGTCCGACCTTCCCGGCTGGAAACACCCCTACGACCTGATGCCCGGCTCGCCCGCCGACCGGGCCTGACGCGACGAAAGCGAGACCCATGACCGAAGCCTATATCTACGACGCGATCCGCACTCCCCGCGGCAAGGGCAAAGCCGATGGCGCGCTCCACCAGGTGCCGGCCGTGCGCCTCTCGGCGCTGGTGCTGAACGAGCTGGCCCGGCGCAACAACCTCGAAGGCCACGCCGTCGAGGACGTGATCTGGGGCAACGTCACCCAGGTGGGCGAACAGGGCGCCTGCCTCGCCCGCTCCGCCGTGCTCTATTCCGACCTCGACGAGCGCATCCCCGGCGTCTCGATCAACCGCTTCTGCGCGTCCGGCCTCGAAGCCGTCAACATGGCGGCGAACCAGGTGCGCGGCGGCGCGGGCGAAGCCTTCATCGCCGGCGGGGTCGAGAGCATGAGCCGGGTGCCGATGACTTCGGACGGCGGCGCCATCGCCGTCGACCCCTATCTCGCGATGAAGGCCTATTTCGTGCCCCAGGGCATTTCGGCCGACATCATCGCCACTCGCTTCGGCTACTCGCGCGAAGACGCCGACGCGCTCGCGGTCGAAAGCCAGGCCCGCGCCCGGCGCGCCGCCGACGAGGGCCGGTTCACATCCATCGTGCCGGTGACCGATATCAACGGCCTGCCCGTGCTGGACCATGACGAGATGATCCGCGCCACCGACATGCAATCGCTCGGCGCGCTCAATCCCAGCTTCAAGCAGATGGGCGAGGTGATGCCCGGCTTCGATGCCGTCGCGCTGATGAAATATCCCGATCTCGAACGGATCGAGCACATCCACCACGCCGGCAATTCGTCCGGCATCTCCGACGGCGCCGCCGCGGTGCTGGTGGGCACGAAGGACTTCGGCGAGGCCCGTGGGCTGAAGCCCCGCGCCCGCGTCCGCGCCACCAGCCGCGTCGGCACCGACCCGACGATCATGCTCACGGGCCCCGTCCCCGCCACCGAGCGGGTGCTGAAGGCCGCCGGCATGACCATCGGCGATATCGATCTCATGGAGGTGAACGAGGCCTTCGCCTCGGTGGTGTTGCGCTTCATCGAACATTTCGGCGCCGACACCGCGAAGCTCAACGTCAACGGCGGCGCCATCGCCATGGGCCACCCGCTGGGCGCGACCGGCGCGATCATCCTCGGCACGCTGCTCGACGAGATGGAGCGGGCCGACCGGGAGACCGGCCTCGTCACCCTCTGCATCGGCTCCGGCATGGGCGCGGCCACCATCATTGAGCGCGTCTGATGATCCTGCGTGGCAGAGATCATCCGGCCCTTCCGGTCAGCGCCGAGGCCCGCGCCGAGATCGGCCCCGCGGCCGAGCGCAGCCTCGCCGACGACGGCGGGCTCGCCCAGTTCGGCGTGCGCCTCTACCGCCTCGACCCCGGCGCACGCTCGTCCGACCGGCACTGGCACGAGCGCGAAGACGAGTTTCTCTACGTGCTCGACGGCACCGCGACCGTGGTGGATGACGCCGGCCCGCACGACCTCGGCCCCGGCGACGCCTGCGCCTGGCCCGCGGGCGAGGCCAACGGCCACCACGTGGTGAACCGCTCGCACGCGCCCTGCAGCTTCCTCGTCGTCGGCACCAGGGCCGCAACCGACACGGTGCATTACGCCGATATCGACAAGATCCGCATCCGTCACGAAGACGGGCGCGAAGACCTCATCAGACGCGACGGCTCGCCTTTCGTCGAGCCCCAACAGGGAGACTGACCATGCCCGTGATCGACATCTCGAAAGCCCCGGTGAAGACCGGCTCGATCTATCCCAAACCCTACGATGCCGAGATGGCCGGGCGCTGGTCGATCCGGCTCGGCCAGGCCGGCGGGCTCACCCAGTACGGCGTCAACATCGTGGTGCTGGAACCCGGCGCGAAATCGTCGCTCAGGCACTGGCACCAGAATGAGGACGAGTTCGTCATCGTCACCCAGGGCACCTGCACGCTGGTCGACGACGCTGGCCGCCACGAGATGAGCGTGGGCGCCTGCGCCGCCTTCCCGGCGGGCGACCCGAACGGCCACCACTTCATCAACGAGACCGATGAAGAAGCCCGCTTCCTCGTCGTCGGCACCAAGGCCCCCCATGAAGTGGCGACCTATTCCGACATCGACATGCGGGTCGAGATGGCCGACGGCACCGCGGTCTTCACCCGCAAGGACGGCTCGCCGCTTCCGGGAGACGGCGCATGAGCGATTTCACCCTCACCCGGGGCGACGACGGTGTCGCCCTCATCACCTGGGATCTCGCCGGCAAGTCGATGAACGTGATGAGCTTCGAGGGGCTCCGCGAGCTCGAAGCCTGCATCGACGAGGTGCTCGCCGACGACACGATCAAGGGCGCGGTCATCACCTCGGGCAAGGACAGCTTCGCCGGCGGCATGGACCTCAACGTGCTCGCCAAACTGCGCGACGCCTTCGACGGCAGCCCCGCGAAGGGCGTGTTCGAAGGCACGATGAACCTGCACGCGCTGCTCCGCAAGATCGAGCTGGCCGGGATGGACCCGAAGACCAAGGCCGGCGGCAAGCCGATCGTCACCGCGCTGCCGGGCACGGCGCTCGGCATCGGCTACGAACTGCCCCTCGCCACCCACCGGATCTTCGCCGCCGACAACCCGAAGGCAAGGATCGGCCTCCCCGAGATCATGGTGGGCCTGTTCCCCGGCGCCGGCGGCACCACAAGGCTCACGCGCAAGCTGGGCGCCATGGCCGCGGCCCCCTACCTGCTCGAAGGCAAGACGCTGGCCCCCGACAAGGCGCTCAGGGCCGGGCTGATCGACGAAGTGGTGGCTCCCGACGAGCTCCTTGCAAAGGCCCGCGCCTGGGTGCGCGCCGCCTCCGACGCCGATCTGGTGAAGCCCTGGGACGCGAAGGGCTACAAGATGCCGGGCGGCGCGCCCTATACGCCCGCGGGCTTTCCCACCTTCCTCGGCGCCGCCGCGATGGTCCACGGCAAGACCAAGGGCGTCTACCCCGCCGCCCGGGCGCTGCTCTCGGCCGTCTACGAAGGCGCGCTCCTGCCCTTCGACGAGGCGCTGAAGGTCGAGGCGCGCTGGTTCACCAAGGTGGTGATCGAGCCCACCTCCGGCGCGATGATCCGCTCGCTGTTCATCAACAAGGGCGCGCTCGAGAAGGGCGCGGTGCGACCGCAGGACATCCCCGACCAGAGGGTGCAGAAGCTCGGCGTGCTCGGCGCGGGCATGATGGGCGCGGGCATCGCCCTGGTCTCGGCCCAGGCCGGCATCGAAGTGGTCCTGATCGACGCCACCGAAGAGGCCGCCCAGCGTGGCAAGGCCTATTCCGAGAGCTTCATGGACAAGGGGATCGCCCGCGGCAAGGCCACCGAGGCGAAGAAGGCCGAGCTTCTCGCCCGCATCACCGCCACCGCCGACTACGCGAACCTCGCCGGCTGCGATCTGGTGGTCGAGGCGGTGTTCGAGGACCCCAAGGTCAAGGCCGAGGTCACCGCGAAGGCGGAGGCGGCGCTGGGCGCCGACGCGATCTTCGCCACCAACACCTCGACCCTGCCGATCTCCGGTCTCGCCAAGGCCAGCGCGCGGCCCGCGCAATTCATCGGCATCCACTTCTTTTCGCCGGTCGAGAAGATGAACCTGGTCGAGATCATCAAGGGCGCGCAGACCGGCGACCGCGCCATCGCCAAGGCGCTCGATTTCGTCCGTCAGATCAGGAAGACGCCGATCGTCGTCAACGACTCCCGCTTCTTCTACGCCAACCGCTGCATCTTGCCCTATCTCAACGAGGGCATCCGCATGGTCGGCGAAGGCGTCGCGCCCTGGCTCGTCGACAACGCGGCCGAGCTCCTGGGCTTTCCGGTCGGGCCGCTCCAGCTTACCGACGAGGTCTCGCTCGATCTCGGCGTCAAGATCGCCAAGGCCACCAAGGCGGCGATGGGCGACGCCTATCCCGACGACGACGTCGACGCCGTGGTGTTCCCGCTCTACGAGGCGGGCCGCGCCGGGCGCAAGGCCAAGGCCGGCTTCTACGCCTATGACGACAAGGCCAAGCGCCTGGGCGTCTGGCCCGGCCTCGGCGCGATGTTCCCGCTGGCCGACGCCCAGCCCGAACTCGCCGCGGTACAGAACCGGCTGATGATGGCCCAGGTGCTCGAGGCCGTGCGCGCGCTCGAGGACGGCGTGCTCACCGACATCCGCGAGGGCGACGTGGGCGCGATCCTCGGCTGGGGCTTCGCGCCCTGGTCGGGCGGGCCGTTCTCCTGGCTCGACCGGATCGGCGCGGCGAAGGCGGTCGAGATCTGCGACCGGCTCGAGGCCGCCCACGGACCGAGGTTCAGGGCTCCCGCGCTCCTGCGCGATATGGCCGCCTCCGGCGAAGGCTTCTACGCCCGCTTCGCCCCCGCCGAAGCGGCCTGAGCCGCCGCCCCGCACGACAACGCCCGCCGCATTCCCGGCGGCGGGCGTCTCTCGTTCCCCAGGCCGGAAGGCTCAGGTGATCTGTTCGAGCCGTTCCTTCGACATCTCGCCCGGCACGATGGTCAGTGGCACCGGCAGGTTGGCCGACTGGCGCATCAGCTCGGTGATGATCGGCCCCGGCCCGCGCCGGCCCGAGGCCGCGCCCAGCACCAGAACGCCGATCTCGTCGTTCTCGTTGATCCGTTTGAGGATCTGCTCGACGACATTGCCCTCGCGGATCACCAGCCGCGGGTCGATGTCGTGCTTGTCCACCATCCATTTGGCGAACACCTGGAAATGCGCGTGGATCCGCTCCTTGGCCTCCTCGCGCATGATGTTGCCGACGCCGATCCAGTGGTTGAATTCGTCGGGCGGGATCACTCCCAGAATCTCGACTTCGGCGCCCGTGTGCTCGGCGCGCATCGCGGCGAACCGCATCGCGTTGAGGCATTCCTTCGAATCGTCGAGTACGACGAGAAACTTGCGCATGGATGTCGCTCTCCCTGTCAGTCACGCATCATGGCCGAGGGCCGTCCCTCGATCAAGCGCGCGCTTGGTCCGGCCCATGGCTCGCACATGTTGGCCGAAGTCACAACATTTTTTGAATGTGTCACGGTGCCCTGGCGCGCGCGCCTGAGCGCGAACCCGCTGCCCCGCCCCTGCCCCTTCTTTGGTCTTCAAATATCCCGGGAGGGGTCCGGGGAGGGCAGCGCCCTCCCCGCCGCGGCGCTAGCCGGCCACCGAATGCGCCCAGTCCCAGTAAAGCGCGCGAATCCACTGGGTCACCGGCCCGTGCCGGTAAGGCGTCCCGTCGAAGTCCACAACCGGCGTCACCTTGTGCATGTTGCCCGAAAGGAAGACCTCGTCCGCCGTCTCGAAATCGGCAAAGCTCAGCACCGTTTCCTGCACCTCGATCCCCGCGGCCTTCATGTTGGCGATATGCCGCGCCCTTGTGATGCCCGAGAGGAACGTGCCGTTGGCAATGGGGGTGAACACCACCCCGTCCTTCACCATGAACACGTTGGCCGAGGCGCTTTCGGCCACGTTGCCCAGCGCATCCGCCACCAGCGCGTTGCCGTAGCCCTTGGCCTTCGCCTCCGCGATCATCCGCGCGTTGTTCGGATAGAGGCTGCCCGCCTTCGCGTTCACCACCGCATCCTCCAGCACCGGCCGGCGGAACCTCGTGCGGGTAAGCGTCGTCGTCGCATCCGGGGCGGCGATCGGGATCTCTTCGAGGCAGACCGCGAAGCCGGTCGCCTCTTCGGACGGCAGGATCCCCAGCGTCGACGAGTCGATCCCCCAGTACATCGGCCGGATATAGACCGGCGTCTTCGCCGGATAGAGCCTGAGGCCTTCCCAGACGATTTCCAGCATCTCCGCGACCCCCACCGTGGGCGTGATCATCAGGGCTTCGGCCGAGCGGTTCACCCGCTCCAGATGCTTGTCGAGATCCGGCGCGATCCCCTCGACGTACCGCGCGCCATCGAACACCGTCGAGCCGAGCCACGCCCCGTGATCCCCCGCCCGCATCACCGGCACGTTGCCTTCGTGCCATTGGCCTTCGAAATAGGTTCGCAGGTTGGTCCCGGCCGCCATGTCTCTCTCCTTCGCTTGCGCCGCGAGCCTAGGAGGCCACAACCGGGAGGTCCACCCGCCAAAGCGCCCCACCCGAGGCCGCCCATCCGCGAGCCGAACGAAAAAACGCCCCCGGCAGGTGGCGCCGGGGGCGAGGGCCTGCCCCGCCGCGACGGGATAAACGCGGCGGAACGCGGTGCGACGGGATGGGACGCACCGCCTGCGCCCGGTCTTGTGTCCGGTTGAGCGAGGCGCGCGACGGCGCGACGCTCTGTCCCCGGACGATATTGCCCACCTCGGAAGCCGGGGATCGCGAGGCGCCGCGCGTCGGTCGGTTCGCCGATCTCCGCGGCCCCTAAACCCCCGGCCGCGCGTGCCCTGTCGTCGACACGCGCGGCCGGCGGTCCCCCTCAGGCATGGGCCTTGCGCGGCAGGTGGCTGTCGCGCGCACCGGTCCCGGCCACCGAATGGACGGCCTTGCGCGGCCAGGCCCAGGCGGTGCGCAGGATGTAGGCGAGCAGCACCAGTTCGATCCCGATCGAAAGGCCGAAGAAGACGAGCCAGGTTTCCCCCGCCGCATTGAAGATCGAATAGGGGATGAACAGTCCCGCGACGACGAAATTCGCGACGCGGGCCGCCCGGGCGGGCAAGGTCACCGACAGCAGGATCATCAGGCTCGGGAGCGACATCGAAACGAACGCAGCGGTCATGAAGGTCTGGCTGATGTCGAATTCCCAGATCTTTCCGCCGAGAATCCCCTCGAGATGGCCGGGTTTGTGAAGCACCAGGTAGTCGACGTAGATGTAGAGGAACATCAGGCTGGCCCAGGCTGCGGCAAGCTTGATCTGCACCGGGATCTGCGGCTCTTCGAACGGCTGGGAGGCGCGGGCATTTCTGGTCATCATGGTGTCCTTCATCGGTCCGTCTGCGCATCGCGGACGGGTGGGTTGGTTTGGTTCAGGTGGCTCGGCCGGTCGTCGGAGGGTGACAAGGGCCGCGGGTCATGCGATGATCGTACAGTGTACGATGTTCGTACGGTGTACGGCAGGCCATGGAGCCTGTCAAGACGCGATTGAAGGGAGGTCCCCATGGCTGCTGATGCCCGACCGGGCGCAGGCGCCCCCGCCCCGCTCAGCAAGGAGCGGGTGCTGCGCCAGGCGCTCACCCTCGCCGACACCGAGGGCATCGACGCGCTCAGCATGCGCCGGCTCGGCCGCGCGCTCGATGCCGGCGCGATGTCGCTCTACCACCACGTCCGCGACAAGGATGAGCTGCTCGACGGCATGGTCGATCTCGTCTTCGCCGAAATCCACCTGCCGGAGAGCGGCGGCGATTGGCAGGCGGCGATGCGCGCCCGTGCGCTGTCGGCCCGCGACGTGCTCGCCCGCCATCCCTGGGCGATCGCGCTGATGGAAACCCGGACCGCCCCGGGGCCTGCCAATCTGCGTCACCGCGAGGCCGTTACCGCCACGCTGCGCGGCGCCGGCTTCTCGGTCCGGATGGCCACCCACGCGAATTGGCTGCTCGACAGCTACATCTACGGCTACGCGCTCCAGCTGGCGACCCTGCCCTTCGCCGATGCCGACGAGCTCAAGGACATGACCGAGGAGGTGTTCCTGCCCCAGCTTCCGCCCGAAGAGTATCCTTACCTGAACGAATCCGCGACCGAGCTCATGCAAAGCGGCTACGATCCGGCGGACGAATTCGCCTATGGTCTCGACCTGATCCTCGACGCCCTCGACCGCGAACGCCGTGCCGGGTGACGGGGCGGCCGTTCACGCCCTCGCCCGCCTGTCGCGGGCGAAGGTACTGTTAGCGCTAAACATAGCATAATCAGGGCCTTGGCGCCCCGTCCGAGTTCGCCCACCCTCACCCGGTCAGCGCCGGCCGCGCACGAAGCCCATGATTTCGAAGGTCCGCTCGAGGATCGGCTCGGCGATCTCGGCGGCCTTGTCGGCCCCGGCGGCAAGGATCCGGTCGAGCTCGTCGGGCGCATCCATGAGCCGGGTCATCTCGCCCGAGATCGGCGCGAGCTTCTCGACCGCGAGATCCGCGAGCGCCGGCTTGAACTTGCCCCAGCCCTCGCCGCCATACAGGTTCAGGACCGAATCCGGCGTGATCCCGGCCAGCGCCGCGTAGATTTCGACGAGGTTCTTCGCCTCGGGCCGGTTCTTCAGCCCGTCCATCACCTCCGGCAGCGGCTCGGGATCGGTCCGCGCCTTCTTGAACTTCTTCGAGATCGCGTCGGCATCGTCGAGCATGTTGATCCGCTCCATGTCGCTCTCGCCCGACTTCGACATCTTCTTTGTCCCGTCGCGCAGGTTCATCACCCGCATCCCCGGCCCCTCGATCACCGGCTCGGTCATCGGGAAGAACTCGACGCCATAGTCGTGGTTGAACTTCGCCGCGATGTCGCGGGTCAGCTCGACATGTTGCTTCTGGTCCTCTCCCACCGGCACATGGGTGGCGTGATAGGCGAGGATGTCGGCCGCCATCAGCGAGGGATAGGCGTAAAGCCCGAGCGATTGCTTCTCGGCGTTCTTGCCGGCCTTCTCCTTGAACTGGGTCATCCGGTTCATCCAGCCGAGCCGGGCCACGCAGTTGAACAGCCAGCCGAGCTCGGCATGCGCCGGCACCTGCGACTGGTTGAACAGGATCGAGCGCGCGGGGTCGATCCCGCTCGCGATCATCGCCGCCGCCACCTCGTGGGTCGAGCGCTTGAGGTCGGCCGGGTCCTGCCAGACGGTGATCGCATGCAGGTCGACCACGCAGTAGATCGTCTCGTACTCCTCGTCCTGCATCTGCACCCAGCGTTTGATCGCGCCGAGGTAATTGCCCATGGTCATCCCGCCCGAGGGCTTGATCCCCGAGAACACGCGCTTGGTGAACTGGCTGTCCGGCATGACGGTCTCCGCTGGTAATCCGTGCCCGGCTCGCTTATCTGGCGGGGCGCGACCCGTCAAGGAAACCGCCCCCGCGAAGGCCCCGGAGACCCGCCCCGCCATGAAGCCCCCCCTGCCCACCGAAATTGAGCACGACCACGACGCCCCGCCGTTCAACCCGCTGCCCTGGTCGGTGACGCTGCTGGCGCTCGTCATCTTCGGCATCGAACTCATCTTCACCGCCGCCGAGGCCGGGATCGTCGGCGGCCCCGAGGCCACCGGCTGGCGGCTCGCGGCGCTCGAAAACCACGGCTTCCTCGCCCCGCTCCTGAGCTGGATGATCGAGAACAACGTCGTCCGTTGGGATTACCTCGCGCGCCTTGTCACCTATCCCTTCGTCCACGGCACCTTCACCCACGCCCTTTTCGTCACCGTCTTCGTCCTCGCGCTCGGCAAGATGGTGGGCGAGGTGCTGAAGGGCTGGTCGGTGCTGGTGATCTTCTTCGGCGCCTCGATCGTCGGCGCGCTGGCCTACTGGCTCGCCTGGGACACCAACGTCGTCCTGTTCGGCGGCTACCCCGGCGCCTACGGCCTCGTCGGCGCCTTCACCTTCGTGCTCTGGGCCGGGCTTGCGGGCAACGCGACCGGGCTCCAGGCCTTCACCCTCATCGCCTTCCTCGCCGGCATCCAGCTGACCTTCGCGCTCCTGTTCGGCGGCGGCAAGGATTGGGTGGCCGACATCACCGGCTTCGGCGCGGGCTTCGGCCTCGCCTTCCTGGTGAGCCCCGGCGGCTGGGCCGCGGTCAAGCGCCGGGTACGGCGGCAGTAGCCGGAGACCGGCGCTATCGAAAGCGCCTCACCCGCCCGCCTCAGAGAATCTCGAGCACCGCTTCCGGCGGGCGGCCGAGCCGGGCCTTGTCGCCCTTGACCACGATCGGCCGTTCGATCAGCTTCGGCACCTCGGCCATGGCGCGGATCAGCACGTCGTCGGCACTATCGGCCGTCAGCCCCATCGCGGAAAACTCGGCTTCCTTCGTGCGCATCGCCTCGATCGGGCGCAGGCCCAGCGCCGCCAGCACAGCCCTTATCTCGGCCTCGGTCGGCGCGTCGTCGAGATACTTGCGCACCACCGGGGTCACCCCCTGCGCCTCGACCAGCGCCAGGGTCTCGCGGCTCTTCGAGCAGCGCGGGTTGTGCCAGATCGTCACCTCGTTCACAGCCAGTCTCCTCTCTTCGTGCCCATCGCCTCCGAGACATGCCCGAACCCGTCGCGCGCCAAGAGCGCCTCGAGCCCGCGCACGATCTCGTCGGTGAGGCCGAGCCCCCGGAACACCAGCGCGGTGTAGAGCTGCACGGCCGTGGCGCCGGCGGTGATCTTGGCATAGGCGTCTTCGGCACTGGCGATCCCGCCCACCCCGATCAGCGGCAGATGCCCCTGGGTCAGCGCCGACAGCTTGGCGAGCACCCTCGTGGACCGCTCGAACAACGGCTGGCCCGAAAGCCCGCCCTGCTCCTTGCGGTGGCGGTCGCGCACGCCCTTGCGCTGCACCGTGGTGTTGGTCGCGACGATCCCGTCGAGCCGCACCGCGCGGGCCACCTCGACGATGGCTTCGAGCTCGTCGTCGTTCAGATCCGGGGCGATCTTGAGAAACACCGGCGTGTATTTGTCCATCGCGTCGCGCGCCTCGAACACCCGGGTCAGCAGCGCCTTCAGCGCCTCCGGCCCCTGCAGATCGCGCAGCTTCTCGGTATTGGGCGACGACACGTTGACGGTGACGAAATCGACATGCGCGCCGCAGGTCTCGAACACGCGCACGAAATCCCCTGCCCGGTCGTCGCTGTCCTTGTTGGCCCCGAGGTTGAGCCCCACCGGCACCGGATGCGCCCGGGTGCGCCGCGCGAGCCGCTCGGCGGCCACCGCCATGCCCTCGTTGTTGAACCCCATCCGGTTGATGATCGCCCGGTCCTGGGTGAGCCGGAACAGCCTGGGCTTCGGGTTGCCCGGCTGCGGACGCGGCGTGATCGCGCCGGCCTCGACGAAGCCGAAGCCCGCCCGCGCCAGCGCATCGACCACCTCGGCGTTCTTGTCGTAACCGGCCGCGAGCCCCACCGGGTTGGGCAACCGCATCCCCGCAAGCGTGGTCTCGAGCGCCGGGCTCGTGTGGAGCCCGGGCATCGGCGCGACCCCGGCCTTCAGCGCCAGTAGCGACAGCCGGTGCGCGGTCTCGGGTTCGAACCGGTGCAGCGCCCAGAGGCCGAACCGCTCGTAGCCGCTCATGCCATCGCCGCCGGAAACTGGTGCCCGCCGCCCGGCCCCAGCGGCAAGGGCGCCGACCAGGCCACGTCGGTCGCGTCGAGCGCGCGGTAGAGATGCGGAAACAGCGCCCCGCCGCGCGACGGCTCCCATTTGAGGTCGGTGCCCAGCCGGTCGACCTCGACCGCCACCAGCACCAGCCCCTCGACGCCCGCGAAATACTTCGCCGCCGTCTCCGGCGCCTGCGCCGCAGTCGAGAAATGGATGTAGCCATCGGCCAGGTCGATCGGCGCGCCATCGGTCGCGCCCTGGGCTGCGAACGCCTCCCATTCCGGGCGCCGGAAAATCTTGTAGATCAGCATGGGGACGATGTGCCCGGGCGCGCGCGGCGCGTCAAGCCGCGCCGGACCCCGGGCCTGCGCTCACACCTGCGTCACAGCTTCGCGCTACGAGGCACGGCGTATGTTTTGACACCCGTCGCGAACCGCGCGAACATGCCTCATCCAACCTGACAGGAGTATCCCATGACGATCACACGACACCGCCTCGCCGGTCTGTCCCTCAGCGTGCTGGCGCTGTCCGCCGCCCTCGCCGCACCGGCCACGGCCCAGACCACCGAAACCGTGAAGATCACCGTCCTGGGCGTCGGCGACACCTACGAATTCGCCGGCGACGGCACCCGCGGCGGCTTCGCCCGGATGAACGCCGTCGCTCGCGCCGAGCGCGCAGCCAACCCGAACACGCTCTACCTGTTCGACGGCGACATGCTCTCGCCCTCGCTGCTCTCGGGCTTCGACAAGGGCCAGAACACCATCGACCTCACCAACATCGTACCCTTCGACATCGCCGTGCCCGGCAACCACGAGTTCGACTTCGGGCCCGAGAACTTCATGGAGAAGATGGCGGCCTCCGATTATCCTTGGGCCGCGGTCAACATCACCAATGCCGACGGCTCGCCGATCGAGGGCCTGGGCGGGGTAATGTGGAAGGAGATGGGCGGGCTCAAGATCGCGCTGATCCCGGTGGCGCAGGACACCACCCCGATCACCTCCTCGCCGGGCGACCTGAAGTTCCTCCCCTCGGTCGACAGCGGCATCGCCGCCGCCGAATCGGCCCGCGAAGAGGGCGCCGATCTGGTGATCGGCGTGGTCCAGACCGACATGTCGTATGACCGCGCGCTGATCGCCAGCCACGCCTTCGACGTCATCGTCTCGGGCGACGACCATTCCTACGCCACTGCCTATGACGGGGTGACGGCCTATGTCGAAACCTCGACCGACGGCGAACTGCTCTCGCCGGTCGATCTCACCGTGACCATCGAGACCGATGCCGAAGGCAAGCGCGAGGTGAGCTGGGAGCCGGCCTTCCGCTTCATCGACACCGCGACGGTCACCCCCGATCCCGACACCCAGGCGATGGTCGACATGTTCACCGGCCAGCTCGACGAGAGCCTCAACATCGAGATCGGCGCGACCCCGATCGAGCTCGATTCGCGCCGCAACATGGTGCGCAGCCAGGAAACCGCGATGGGCGACCTGATCGCAGACGCGATGAAGGCCGCCGTCGGCGCCGACATCGCCATCACCAACGGCGGCGGCATCCGCGCCGACCGGACCTATGACGCCGGCACCGTGCTCACCCGCCGCGACATCCTGACCGAGCTGCCCTTCGGCAACGTCACGGTGCTGACCGAACTGCCCGGCTCGCAGATCCTCGCCGCGCTCGAGAACGGCGTGAGCCAGGTCGAGAACGGCGCCGGCCGCTTCCCGCAGGTCTCGGGCATCACGTTCGCCTTCGACCAGAGCGCCGAGGCCGGTTCTCGCGTCTCGGAAGTGATGGTCGGCGACGCGCCGCTCGATCTCGATGCGCTCTACAAGGTCGCCACCAACGACTACATGCTCGCCGGCGGCGACGGCTACGGCGCCCTCGGCGGCGGCCAGGTGCTCATCAACAAGGGCAACGGCAACCTGATGGCCAAT
>JAGRMO010000022.1:1012-14832 GCA_020441205.1 Maritimibacter sp. | reverse complement strand
CCGTCCGGCCCCATCCGCACCACCATCGTCGCCTTCTTCCCGCAGTGGCAGATCGTGCGCGCCTCGCGCATCTCGTCGGCCAGCGCAAGCAGCGTGGCCGAGCCCGGGAAGAGGTTGCCCTGGAAGTCGACCCGGAGCCCGTAGGCCATCACCGGCACGCCGAGATCGTCGACCGCGCGGGCGAGCTGCCAGACCTGATCGGGCGAGAGAAACTGCGCCTCGTCGATGAAGATGCAGGCCACCGGCCCCGCGGCCAGCCGGGCCTCGATCTTGGCGAACATGTCCTCGCCCGCCTCGAAGGTGTCGGCCGGGGCCGAGATTCCGATCCGGCTGCCGATCCGCCCGTCGCCGGCGCGGTTGTCGAGCTTGGCGGTGACCAGGTAGGTCTCCATGCCGCGTTCGCGGTAGTTGTACGAGGCCTGCAGCAGCAGGGTCGATTTGCCCGCGTTCATTGTCGAATAGTGGAAATAGAGCTTGGCCATGATGCGGGCCTAGCGCCGCGCGACGCGGGGCGCAAGAGTGTCCGGGACGCGGAAAGGGGACGGGCCGGGCCGGGAAACTGGAGGTCCTTGGGCGTCTCCGCCCTTGGGATGGAACAGACCCCCGCACCTTTACTCGCCTGGCACCGCCGCCGGTCGGTTCGCGACCGGCCCACCGCAGAATTCCGCAGCGACCCCCTCCGCACCGGCGCCGGAACGCCGGGGCACTGATAACACGGACAACTCTGATGTCCCGAATAAGCCATTCACAAACGGATTGATTAATGGGAAAACACCATGTGATTTCCCCGTGCGACCGTTCCGGCGGTGCAAGGGGACCGGTTTGAGGACGTATCGTGGGTATCGGCGACTATCTGAAGAAGCACACCGAGACGCTGGTGAAGGACGTGGGCATCGAAGCGGCCTGCGAGCTGTCGGGCAAATCCAAGGCGACGCTGGGGCGGTATTATTCCGACGCCGAGGAACATTCCGACAGGTTCATGCCGATCGACACGGTGGCGGCGATCGAGGCGGCGGCGCGTTATCCGCATGTGACTTCGGCGCTGGCCGAGATCTCGGGCCATACGATCACGGCCGGCCCCGAAGGGCGAAACTCGCCCTCGGGCGGGGTCAATTCCGACGTGATCGCGCTCAGTCAGCGGTTCGCGATGTTGATGGCCGAATACCAGCAGTCGATCCAGGATGGGATCATCACGGTGAACGAAGCGAAGCGGCTCCTGCGCGAGACGCTGGCACTGCAGCAGGTGCTGATCGACATGAAGCTGCATCTCGAAGACGAGACCGGCACGCCCGGCCAGTTCTGACCGTCCGATCGTTCCGCCCCGCCATCAAAGGGCAACCGGGACGATCAGCCTTCCAGGAGCGCGATCGGCGCGACCGGATCGCGGACGAAATCGAGCGGCACGTGGTCATGGGCGCGGGTCGAGCGCTTGAACTCGTAGCGCATCAGCGCGCCGTCCTCTTCGGAGGCCACGATCAGGCAGCTGTAGAGATGCCGGGTGCCGTCGTAGATATCGACCAGCCCGCGCAGCTTGGGCGCGTCGGCGATATCGAGGGCAAAGCCGCCGCGGCGCAGATCGAGCACCGGGAAGGTCTCGTCGCCGACACCGACCCTGAGCCGCGCCTTGCGGCGCAGGGCGCGCTTGCGGGCAAGGTCCAGCCCGTCCTGAACTTCTTTCGGCAGAAACGTTGTCACCTGACAGCCCTCCCCGGGTCGAGCATGACGGGAGGCGGGTTTCAGTCAAGTTAACTTTTGGTTCCGGCTCGAAAAACTCTGTTCACGTTTCGATGTGGCGTCACGTGTTGTGCTCTTCCACGAGATCGACGCCGGCCACCGGGCGCAGCACATGCGGGCGGGCGGGATCGTAGAGCGCGCTGTCGGCGAAGTCGCGCATCTCGCCCAGCGCAGGGCCGACCAGGATCAGAGCGGTACGGGTGATCTTCTCGGCACGTACCTTGAGACGGATGTCGTCGAGCCGTCCGCGGATCAGCATCTGGTCGGGCCAGCCGACCCGGTAGGCCACGACCACCGGGCAATCGGCGCCGTAATGCGGAGTGAGCACGCGTTCGATCTCGCGCATGTTGCGCACCGCGAGGTGGATCGCAAGCGTCGCGCCGGTGCGGGCGAAATTCTCGAGGCTCTCGCCCTCGGGCATGGCGGTCGATTGCATCGACATCCGGGTCAGAACGATCGACTGGGCGATCTCGGGCACGGTGAGCTCCTGCCCGAGCGCCGCAGCGGCGGCCGCATAGGCCGGCACGCCGGGGACAATCTCGTAGGCGATGCCGTCGGCGCGCAGGCGGCGGATCTGCTCGGCGATGGCGCCGTAAAGGCTCGGATCGCCCGAATGCACCCGGGCGACATCCTCGCCGCGGTCGCGGGCGGCGACAATCTCGGCATGAGTCGCGTCGAGAGTCATCGGCGCGGTGTCGAGCACACGGGCGCCTTCGGGCGCGCCGGCGACGACCTCGGGCGGCACCAGCGAGCCTGCGTAGAGGCAGACCGGACAGGCCGCGATCAGCCTCTGGGCCTTCAGGGTCAGAAGTTCCGGGTCGCCGGGGCCGGCACCGATGAAATAAACCTTCATGTGCGCGCTCCTTTCAGATCGCCGTCGATCCTGCGGGCGTAGCCGCGGGGCGTGTACATCCTCGGCCCCTCGCCGAGATGGGCGAGCCGCGAGTTGGACGAACCCACGAGCACGACGGTGAGCATGTCGACCTCGTCCACCTCCAGCTCGGCGAGGGTCCGGTAGCGCAGCTCTTCCTCGGGCCGGCCGAGGCTCGAGGCCAGCAGCACCGGGGTCTCGGGCGGGCGGTGGCCCAGCAGGATGTCGCGCGCCTCGGCCAGCAGGGTGCGCCGGCGCTTCGAGACGGGGTTGTAGAAGGCGATGACGAAATCGCCGGCCGCGGCCGCGTGCAGGCGTCGGACGATGTGTTCACGGGGCGTGAGCAGGTCGGAGAGCGAGATGGCGCAGAAATCGTGTCCGAGCGGCGCGCCCGAACGGGCGGCGGCGGCCTGCAGCGCCGAAATGCCGGGGGCCGAGACCACCTCCACCCGGCGCGCGGCCGCGCTCACGCCCTGGGCCTCGGGGCCACGATCCATCAGCTCGAACACCAGCGCGCCCATCGCGTAGATGCCGGCGTCGCCCGACGAGATCAGCGCGATGCGCCGGCCCTTGCCGGCCTCTTCGAGCGCGTAGCGGCAGCGGTCTTCCTCGGCCCCGAGCGGGAAAACTTTGCGCGTCTTGCCGGCGGCGAGCGGACCCAGCAGGTCGATATAGAGCCCGTAGCCCACAAGCTCCTCGGCCTCGGCGATCAGCTTCGAGGCTTCCGGGGTGCGCCAGGTGGATTGGCCCGGGCCGATGCCGACGATGGCGAGATGTCCGCGTGCGCGGCCCTGGAGTTCGGTAAGCGGCGCGGGCGCGAGGCCGAGGGCGCAGGTCGCGTTGGCCGATTTGCGTTTGGGGAACCACAGCACGCTGTCGGGCGACTGAGAGAGCGCCGCTGCTTCCGACACGCCGTGGCTACCGACCTCGGCGAAGACCACGTCGGAGGGGTTTTCGAGCCGCGGGGTCAGGGTTTCGAGCTCGGCGGCGGCGAAAAGGCGCAGGGGCGCGCCGAGGCCGGTCGCGACTTGCAGGATCGCGGGTTCATCGGCCTTGAGGTCGATGGTGTTGACCGAGTGGAGCGCGGCCGGGTGCAGATCGGCCTCGTCCAGCACCGATTGCACGAGCGCGGCCAGTTCGTGCGGCGGGCAGCCGCGGGCGCAGCCGACACCGAGGATTGCGCGTTTCGGGGCGAAATGCAGGGTATCCGGCCCGGTCTCGACCGGCTGCATCGTGCAGACGATGTTCGGCCCCCCGGGTGTGGCCGGCGGCAGGGCAGCGAGCCAGTCGGCCTGCGCCGCCTCGTCGCCAATGATCTCGGCGCCCGCGCCCGAGAGCAGGGCCGCCATCACCGGTTTGGCATCGCTCTGGTTGACCAGCGACCAGCCTGCAGGTGGTTCGTCGAGGGCGACGCCAAGAGCCACGTCGCCGGCGGTGGTGACGGCGGCGGTCGCGCCGAGCGCCGCCGCGATCTCGCGCGCGAGCCGGTTGGCGCCGCGGTGGCCGCCGAGCAGCGGCACGACGATGGCACCGTCGTCGGAGACGGCGAGCAGCGCCGGCTCGGCGGTCTTGTCGGCCAGCAGGGGGGCCACGGCGCGCACCAGGATGCCGGCGGCGCAGACGCCGATCACCGGTAAGCCGGCAGCGAAGAGATCGCGCACATGGGTGAGCGCGTTGGGGAAGTACGCGTCGGCCCGGTCGACCCGGCCCTCGCGGCCATGCACCGGCGCACCGAAGGCCTTGGCGATGCGGTGGGCGGTGGGTTCGCCGGCGCGGTTCAGCGCGACCACGACGGGGGGCATCACGGCAGGGGTTTGAGCCACGGGTCGGCGCCTTTCGTCACGAGGATCATCGAGAAATAGGGGGCGGGATCGGGCGCGTCGCCGAGCGGAAGGATCCGCTGTTCGGGCAAGCTCGCGCGCTCGATGTAGCGGGCATTTTCGGCAAGGCCCATCGCACCCAGCAACGCCCGCACCCGGCCGAGGTGGCGGCCGAGTTTCATGATCGCGAAGCTGTCTGCGGCTTCCATACGGGCGCGCAGGGTGTCGTCGTCGAGCGGCGCAGGCAGGGTCACCAGCACCTCGTTGCGCGCAGTGAGCGGCAGGCCGAGCGCGGAAGCGGCGGCGGAGATCGAGGTGATGCCGGGAATGACTTCGACCGCGTAGCGCCCCTGCAACCTTGCGTGGAGATACATGAACGAGCCGTAGAAGAACGGATCGCCCTCGCAGAGAAGGACCACGTCCTGGCCTGCGTCGAGCGCCTCGGCGAGCCGCGCGGCGCCCGTGTCATAGGCGGCCTGGGCGGGGCCGCGCGCCGGTGTGATCGGCACGTCGATGACGATTTCGATAGCGGCCGGGTTCATGTGCGGCGCGGCGATGGATCGGGCGAAGCTCGGGCTGCCCGGCAGCGCCGGGTAGGCGATGACCTCGGCCCGGCCCAGCGCCTGCGCGGCCTTGAGCGTCACCAGCCCGGGATCGCCCGGGCCGAGGCCGACACCGATCAGTTTTCCGGTCATCGTTTCACCAGGCTCCACTGGGTCACCGGCATGAACGGGCGCCAGCCGGTGCGCGGGCCGACCGGTTCGGCGCGGCTGACCGAGAGCTGGACCAGATCGCCGCCGTGCCGCTTCTGCAGCCCGATCAGCACCGCCTGGCTTTCCAGCGTCACCGCGTTGACGACGAGGCGGCCGAGCGGCTTCAGCGCCGACCATGCGGCAGCGAATGTTTCGTCCGACAGGCCGCCGCCGATGAACACCGCGTCGGGCGCTTCGAGGCCGTCGAGCGCGGCGGGCACCAGCCCGTCGACCAGCTCGAGGCGCGGCGCGCCCAGCGCCAACGCATTGGCGGCGGCCATCGCGCGGCGGTCGGCCCGGGGCTCGATGCCGATCGCCCGGGCGTAGCGGGCGGCGCGCATCCATTCGACGGCAACCGAGCCGCAGCCGGTGCCGATGTCCCACAAGAGGGCGCCGCGCATCGGCATCAGCTTGGCAATGGTGACGGCGCGCACCTCGCGCTTGGTCATCGTGCCATCGTGCTGGAACAGGTCGTCGGCGAGCCCCGGCACCCGCGGCAGGAGCGCGGCGTCGGGCGCGGCGATGCAGTCGACCGCGAGGGTGTTGAACGGCGGCACCTCGTGCGCCCAGCTTGCGGCGGTGCCGTCGAACCTTGTCTCCGCGGCCCCGCCCATGTTGGCGAAGACGCTCATCCGCGAGGCGCCGAAGCCGCGCTCGGCGAGGAAGCGGGCGATCTGGGCGGGGGTGTCGGCGCCGGTGGTGAGGATCAGGAGCCGTGCGTGGGGCTGGATGAAGGCGATCATCTGCTCGACCGGGCGGCCGTGGACGGTCAGCGTTTCGACATCGGCCATCGACCAGCCGATGCGGGCTGCGGCGAGCTGGAAGGCGGAGAGCTGCGGGTGGTAGGTGATCTCGGCCGGGTCGATGGCGCGGCCGATCCGCGCGCCGACCGAGTACCAGAGCGGATCGCCGGTCGCGAGCACCACGACCCGCTGGCCGCGCAGGCCCTTCAGCGTGTCGATCAGCGCGTCGAAGGGCGAGGGCCATTCGATCCGCCGCGCTTCGAGATTGTCCGTCAGATAATGGTGCCGGGCACCGCCGAGGATCACCTCGGCCGCCTCGACCACGGCGCGGGTGGCGGGGGTAAGCCCGTCGAGCCCGTCCTCGCCGATGCCGACGATGTGGAGCCAGGGCTGGGTCTGGATGGTCATGCATTGTCCTCCGGAAGGCCCGCGGCCAGCGCATTGACGGCGGCCGAGGCCATGGCCGAACCGCCGCGCCGGCCCCGCAGCGCGACGAATTCGCAGCCGCGCGGGTCGCGCGCGAGTTCGGCCTTGCTCTCGGCGGCGCCGACGAAACCGACCGGGAAGCCGAGGATCACGGCCGGCTTCGGTGCGCCGGCGTCGAGGCGTTCGAGCAGGTGGAAGAGGGCCGTGGGGGCGTTGCCGATGGCGACGACCGCGCCGTCGAGGTGGCCGTCCCAAAGCTCGACAGCGGCCGCCGAGCGGGTGTTGGCGATGGTCTCGGCCAGGGCCGGCACACCGGGGGCGTTGAGGGTGACGATCACCTCGTTGTCCGCCGGCAGGGTACGGCGGATGATGCCGGCGGCGACCATCTCGCAATCGCACAGGATCGGCGCGCCGCCCGCGAGCGCGCGCGCGCCGGCCTCGAAGGCCTCGGAGCTGAAGGCGAGCCGGTCGGCGACCTCGACCATGCCGCAGGCGTGGATCACCCGGGTCGCGAGCTTGGCCATGCCCGGGGCGAAACGATCGAGCCTTGCCTCGCGGCGGACCGTCTCGAAACTCTGGGCGTAGATCGCCGCAGGATCGCGTTCGTACCGCAAGGGCGGCCGGCTATCCCCGGTCATTTACGGCGCGCCGATTCCGGCCCGTGCGGATGCTTCGCATGCGGATAGGCCGGGTGGTGGTGATGGTGGGAATGGTCGTGGTGATGGGGATGATGGTCGTGCGAGTGATCGTGGTCGTGATGGTCGTGACTGTGACCGTGGTCGTGACTGTGACCGTGTTCGTGGTGATGGCTGTGGTCGTGGTGGTGGCCGTGGTCGTGGTGGTGGTGATGCGCGGCTTCGAGCCGGCACTCGCCGGTGCAGAAATCTTGGCAAAGCCGGCAGTCGGCCACGTTCGAACCCGGCGCTGAGGCCCCCTGCCCTTCGACGTGATGGTGATGGCTTTCCTGCACCAGCCCCACTTCGGCTTCGAAGCCGAGCACCTCGGTCCGGTACTTGCACATCACGCAGACCGGCGGCGGCACCTCGCCGAAGGCCGGGTGGCCGGCGCGCTCCTCGGGGGCGATCCGGAGCGATTTTCCGCCCTCCAGCGCCAGCACCTGCGACCGGTAGGGGCAGGAGGCGCAATTGGGCGGCGGCACGGCGCCGAGCTGTTCGGTGACGCGTTCGGCGAAGGTTTCGAGCACTTTCGAATGATCGCCGAGATAGGCGGCCTTCACGAACTGGATTTCCGGGTGGCCGGCGGCAACCTGATCGGTGAACCCATAGATCCGGTCGATCAGGATGCCGGAGAACAGGAAATACGGAAAGACGACGATGCGCCGGTAACCGAGTTTCGCCGCGTGCTGCAGCACCGGTTCGACCAGCGGAAAGGTGACGCCCGAATAGCCGGTCTCGAGCCAGCCGAAGCCCATGCCCTCCTGCAGGAGCCGGGCGATCTTGGCAACGTTGGCGTTGGCGTCGGGGTCGGAGGCGCCGCGGCCGATGACGACGAGGCAGGTCTCGGCCAGCGGGATCGCGCCTTGCGCGGCATCGGCCTCGGCCACGGCCGTGCGGATGCGGTCGCCGGCAGCGGCGACCATCTTCGGGTCGACCCCAAGATCGCGACCGTAGCTCACCGCGATGCCGTGCTCGGCGGCATAAGCGTTCAGCACGGTGGGAATGTCATTCTTGGTGTGCATCGCGGCGAACAGCATGCCGGGTACGGCGACGATCCGGTCGACGCCGGCGGCGCGCAGGTTGTCGAGCCCGGCGCGGATCACCGGGTTGGCAAACTCGAGATAGCCGTAGTCGGTCACCCAGTCGGGCGGCAGGTAGGCCGGCAGCTTCTCGGCCAGCACCCTGAATTCGCTCACCGCCGCCGCGCTGCGGGAGCCGTGCCCGCAGATCATCACCCCGATCCTGGCCATGCGTCAGGCGTCCTGCAGCTCTTGGTCGGCCGCGGCCTCGTCGGCCTCGTCCTCCGCGTCGGCCTCGTTCTCTTCGTCGCGCCGGCCGTGCAGCGCACCCCAG
The DNA here is from genome assembly GCA_020441205.1 of Maritimibacter sp. Classification (GTDB taxonomy): domain Bacteria; phylum Pseudomonadota; class Alphaproteobacteria; order Rhodobacterales; family Rhodobacteraceae; genus Sinisalibacter. Next base: position 6,456 of record JAGRMO010000022.1, on the reverse strand, counting down.
AGCGCGACGCCGAGCGCCACGCCGAGGGCGATGCCGGCCACCAGGTGATCATGGCCCGCGACCTCGATGAGGTGGCCCGGGTGGGCGGCGGCAAGGCCCGGCAGGAGCACGAGCGTCAGGGCGAGAAGGGATCTCATGGCACGTCCTTTCCAATGGGCCGCGACGGGCCGGGCGAGGCGCTGCCTGTCGACGACCGTGCAGCCTGATCCCCTGACTGGGTCGATCGGGCCGCGACGCACCTCTCCGGCCCCGCGCGGGGCATCGTCTCCCTCCCTATAGGTCAAGCGCGGGCAAGGCTCAATGACCCAGCGCAATATACGAGGGGGACGCGGTTGCGTGCAGGAGCGCACCGAGGATGCGCGGCGGGACGGGTTTCGCCAAGGCGGCGGGCGCGCTAGCCTGAGGAAAAGGGAGACGCGCATGGGACAACTCGTAGACGGCACCTGGCAGGACGTCTGGTATGACACACGCAAATCGGGCGGCCGTTTCGTGCGGTCGACGCAGACGTTTCGCAACTGGGTCACGGCCGACGGCAGCGCCGGGCCGAGCGGCGCGGAGGGGTTCGCGGCCGAGAGCGGGCGGTACCATCTCTATGTGAGCTACGCCTGCCCCTGGGCGCATCGGACGCTGATCTTCCTGGCGCTGAAGGGGCTTTGGGACCACATCGGGGTCTCGGTCGTGCATCCCGACATGCTGGCGGACGGCTGGACTTTCGACACGGATTTCGACGGGGCGACCGGGGACGGGCTGTTCGGCAGCGCCTTCCTGCGCGACATCTACCTGCGCGCCGACCCCGCGATGACCGGCCGGGTGACGGTGCCGGTTTTGTGGGACAAGGTTACGGGGCGGATCGTGTCGAACGAGAGTTCCGAGATCATCCGGATGTTCAACTCGGCCTTCGACGGGATCACCGGGAACCGCGACGATTACTGGCCCAAGGCGCTGCGCGGCGAGATCGAGGCGGTGAACGGGCGGGTCTACGAGACCGTGAACAACGGGGTCTACCGGGCCGGATTCGCGACCACGCAGGAGGCCTATGACGAGGCGGTGGTGGCGCTGTTCGAGAGCCTCGACTGGCTCGAGGAGCGGCTCGGGCGGCAGCGCTACCTGGTGGGCGACCGGGCCACGGAGGCGGACTGGCGGCTGTTCACCACGCTGGCGCGGTTCGACGCGGTCTATCACGGGCATTTCAAGTGCAACCGGAAGCGGCTGATCGACTACCCCAATCTCTGGGCCTATGCCCGCGAGCTCTACCAGTGGCCCGGGGTGGCCGCGACGGTGCGGGAAGATCATTACATCCGGCACTATCATTACAGCCACGAGACGATCAATCCGCACCGGATCGTGCCGATTGGACCGGTGATCGACTGGGGCGCGCCGCACGGGCGGGGGTAGGCCTGCGAGGTTAGAACCGGGGGCGCTGCCCCCGGACCCCCGAGGTATTTTTGACAAGAAAAAGCAGGGCGTGCGACGGGTGGGCCCGGGGTGGGCGAACTCGGACAGGGTTGCAAGTTCTTGTAATTTCTTATGGTAGCGCTAACCGTAATTGGTGGGCGAAGGGCGGGCGAAGGGCCAGCCGGCGCCGGGACGGACCCGTTTGGTGGCGCGAACCTAGCACGGTCGGTGGGCGCGCCGCCGGGGCTCTGACCCGTGCGGATCGGGCTGGCAAGGTCGGCCCGGCGGCGGCGCCCTGCGGGACCGCGACCTGTGACCACCCCCAAGGACATGCCGGTGGCGCGGGTATCGGGAGATGCGGGAATGGCTGCCATGAAGACGGGCGACGGGTGCTGGAAATGCCGGGCCGCGCCGCCTATCTTCTGCCCATGCAATTTCTGCTTCTCATCGTGATCGGGGCCGCGGCCGGGTTCATCGCCACTCGGGCGATGAAGGTCGAGGCGGGCGTGCTCCTGACCGTGGCCATCGGCGTCGTCGGCGCGGTGGTGGGGGCGGTGCTGTTCCGGCTGCTGCCGCTGCTCACCGGATTTGCCGCGCTGGTGGTCGGCGCCGTCGTTGGGGCGGCGCTGCTACTCTGGGTGTGGAAGCGCTTGTTTCGATAATGCCGCCGTTATATAAATTTCTGTTTATATAACGATTTCATCACATTGAAACGCGGCAGAGAAGGTGCGCGCCGGGCACCTCGAAGCGCCTTTTCCCTTTTCTCGAAGCAGGCCCCATAGACGACCAAGCCAACCAACGTCCGCTTCTCGAAACTGCGGACGTTCGCTGAAAGCCGGAGTAGGACCGCAACGCAGGACGGAGCGGACCTCAGCTGCGGCTGCGCCAATGACCACTTCCAAGTCGTCGGAGCTGGGCTCCTCAACTTGCCGATGTCGTGAAGTTCTTTAACCTGTATCGTCTTTGCAGGTCATCCCATGACGACTTGAGTGTCTTACCACTTGCGGGCCAGGAATTAGGGGCAAGTGTCATCTCAAAACAGTCTCGAACAGGAATTTCAGGCCCACTAAACTTCACGACTATGCTTTCGTTAGTTTCGGGCAACCGAATGATCTTCAACTCGCTCCTCGGCCTCTCGCTTTCTAACACGGCAAGCGGACGTTCTTGCCAATCCTCCTGGAGTTCATCCTGACCTTCAAAAACAAATATGACTTTCCCCTCACAGCTTTTTACAAAATACATGCACTGCCCGTGCTCAGGCTCACGAACGAGCTTGCAGTCGACAATTTTGTGAACTTCAACAACGAGATCATCGCGGTCCAATATTTGTTGACGCCGCAAGAAAGCATTTCTTTGACAGCGAAACTCAAACCACACGACATACGCCACAAAAGACGACGCGCCTATAACAACGGAAAATAACGGCAGACTTTTGCCAGCCAGGCCCATAAACCCATCCGTGTCGAAACCGATGAGCCTGAGAAGTACTCCTCCCGCGAATAGGACCAGACCGCCGAAAAAGCCGCCGCTCAAAGCTGCAAGGCCAACCAGTTCCTTCCAATCAACTTTCCACAACGCCGTTGCGGAGAACTCAATTCGTTCATCTTCGTTTAGCGCTCGGTGTTCGGTATACATGTACAGTGCTCTAGTCGTCTTTCTGCAAATTGGCCGGATTTTAACTGGATATTCGAGCCATCCATTTATCAGAGCATTCCGACAGAACTGTGACCTTTTCGGCGTACCGTTCTGCCACCTTGCAGGTGCATAGCCGACATTGGCGCAAGCCGCAGCATCGATCAATTTGGGCTCAAGGCCGGCATCCGAGGTTTTCGCCGGCTGAACGGATTGCCAGAACGGACGACCATCCGATCCTCAAAACCCGTCGCCATCGCCGGCGGTTTTCCTGGGCGGCAGGGCCGCGATCCGTGTCGGATTTTCTCGGTCTCGATCTGAGGCCGCTGAAACGCATCCGGCGCATGCCCTTCACGTCTTCGGCTCGCGCGTCTCCTCCGCGCCCCCCGCCCGCTCGGCCTCGGCCCTTGCGGCCTCGGCGGCGCGTGCGGCCTGTTCGGCCATGCGTTTCTCGTAGCGCTTCTTCAGCCGTTTCACCCGGCTCTTCTGGTAGGCGGTGATGACGGGGGTCGTCAGATAATAGGAGACAAGCGCGGCGACCAGGCCGGGGGCGATGCCGCCGACGAAATAGGGCAGCATCACCCGGCGCCAGAACCGGAAGAGCCCGTACCATTGCACCTGGTCGCGGGTGAACAGCGCGATGACGTTGTTCCAGATATCGTGCAGCGCGCGGGAAAACGCCTCGATCACCTGCGGCAGATGCATGTCGTTGGGCAGGCCCATGATCCGCGAGCCGAGCTCGAGGCTCACCTCGGCGATGATCGGAAAGGTCAGCGGGTTGCCGACGAAGGTGGCGAGCAGCGCCGCCAGAACGTTGCCGCGGATCACCCAGGCGATCAGGATGGCGGAGACGAAATGCAGCCCGAAGAACGGGGTGAAGCAGACGAAAACGCCGGCCGCCACGCCGCGGCTGATGCGGTGGGCCGGGTCGGGCAGGCGGCGGATCCGATGGATCACGTAGCGCGCCGCGCGGGTCCAGCCACCGCGCGGGTAGAAGAACTCGAGGAACGTCCGCCCCCAGGTTCTCGGTTTGCGCTTGAACACCTGCCTCACTCCCCGTGGGCGTTGCGCGGACCCGCTACGGCGCCAGAGCCAGATCGCGGTGACGGCGGATGTCGGCGACGTCGCTGTCGGCTTCGAGCATCAGCATCACGGCGTGGAGATGCTCGACGTCACGCAGATCGACATCGACGATCAGCCGGAAAAAATCGGGCTTGCGGTCGATGAACCGCAGGTCGGAGATATTGGCCTTCTGCTCGCCGATCAACGTGCAAATGCGCCCGAGCACGCCCGCGTCGTTGGCGATGGTCATGTCGAGGCTCACGGTATGCACCGCCTTGTGCTTGCCGGAATGCCACTGGACATCGACCCAGCGCGAACTGTCTTCGGCGACCTCCTCGAGCGCGTGGCAATCGATCGCGTGCACCACCACACCCTTGCCGCGGTAGGAGATGCCGACGATGCGTTCGCCGGGCACCGGCTGGCAGCACTGGGCGAGCTGGAAGCTCTCGCCGGGGTCGAGGCCGACGACGGCGCGGCTCGCGTCGATGCCGCCGGCTTCGCGCGCCTCGGGGTAGAGCGCCGCCACCACGTCGCGGGCGGCAATCTCGGCCGAGCCGAGGCGGGCCAGCAGCTCGTCGGCATTGGGCAGGCTGAACTGCTTCGCCGCGGTCTTCAGCGCCTTGTCGGTGGCGCGCCGGTCGACATGTTCGAAGGCGACGCGGGCGAGCTCGCGCCCGAGGCGGATGTAACGCTCGCGGTCTTCCTCGCGCAGGCGGCGGCGGATCGCCGATTTGGCGCGGCCGGTGACGACGATGTCGAGCCAGGTGGCCTGCGGGCTCTGGCCTTCGGCGGTGATGATCTCGACCGACTGGCCGTTCTTGATCCGGGTCCAGAGCGGCACGCGGATGCCGTCGACCTTGGCGCCGACGCAGCTGTCGCCGATCCTTGTGTGGATCGCATAGGCGAAATCGAGGGGCGTGCCGCCCTTGGGCAGTTTGACCACTTCGCCCTTGGGGGTGAAGCAGAACACCTGGTCGGAATACATCTCGAGCTTGACGTGTTCGAGGAACTCGTCGTCCTCGGAGCTGTCGAAGCGCTCGGTCAGCGCGGCGAGCCAGTCGACCGGATCGACGGCGAAGGGGTTCTCGGCGCGCACGCCGTCGCGGTACGACCAATGCGCGGCGACGCCGGCCTCGGCCACCTCGTGCATCTCGCGGGTGCGGATCTGAACCTCGACGCGCTTGCCGTCGCGGCCCGACACGGAGGTGTGGATCGAGCGGTAGCCGTTCGACTTCGGTTGCGAGATGTAATCCTTGAACCGGCCCGGCACCGCGCGCCAGCGCTGGTGGATCACGCCGAGCACCCGGTAGCAATCCATCTCGGAGGTGGTAACGATGCGGAAGCCGTAGATGTCG
>JAGRMO010000022.1:0-982 GCA_020441205.1 Maritimibacter sp. | reverse complement strand
ATCTTGCGCCAGATCGAATAGGGTTTCTTCGCGCGGCCGAAGACGTCGGCCTCGATGCCGGAGCGGTCGAGCTCCTTGCGGATATCGGTGGTGATCTTGTTGATCACATCGCCCGATTCACGCTGGAGGCGGATGAACCGGCGGATGATCGAGGCGCGGGCATCGGGGTTGAGCACGTGGAAGGCGAGGTCTTCGAGCTCCTCGCGCATCCATTGCATGCCCATGCGCCCCGCAAGGGGGGCGAAGATGTCCATCGTCTCGCGGCTCTTCTGCGCCTGTTTCTCGGGCCGCATGTGGCGGATCGTGCGCATGTTGTGCAGACGGTCGGCGATCTTGACGAGGATCACGCGCAGATCCTTCGACATCGCCATGAACAGCTTGCGGAAGTTCTCGGCCTGTTTCGATTCCACGGACGAGAGCTGGAGATTGGTGAGCTTGGTCACCCCGTCGACCAGCTCGGCGACGTCGCGGCCGAAGCGGCGCTCGACCTCGGCATAGGTCGACTTGGTATCTTCGATCGTGTCGTGCAGGAGGGCGGTGATGATGGTGGCGTCGTCGAGCCGCTGCTCGGCGAGGATGTGGGCGACGGCCACCGGATGGGTGAAATAGGGTTCGCCCGACTGGCGCAGCTGGCCGTCGTGCATCTTCATCCCGTAGGCGAAGGCCTCGCGGATCTTCTCGGTGTTCGACTTGGGGTTGTAGGCGCGGACCTGCGCGATCAGCTCCTCGGGATCGAGCTCGGGAAGCTGGGGCGCAGGTTGACCTTCCAAGGCAGCCTTACCCCTGGCCCTGGGCTTCCATCAGGGCGCGCAGCAGGTTCTCTTCGGTCATGTCGTCCTCGACCGGTTTGTCGGCTGCCTCGGCGCCCATGAGAAGGGCCATCTGGTCTTCTTCCGGCTCGTCGACCTCGATCTGGGTCTGCTGGCTCTCGATCATCCGCTCGGTGAGGCTGTCCGCCGTCTGGGTTTCGTCGGCGATCTCG
>JAGRMO010000154.1 GCA_020441205.1 Maritimibacter sp. | reverse complement strand
GGCGGCGGGCGTCCAGTCCCAGCTTTCCATGTCGGAGAGATGATGCGTCACCGTCACGCCCCGCGCCTCGGCCAGCGCCTTGGCCTTCGCGAGCGCATTCGCCGACATGTCCATCGCCACGGTTTCGACCCCGCGCTCGGCCATGAAGGTCGAGTTGCGGCCCTCGCCGTCTGCCACCGCGAGCCCCTTCAGCCCGGGCTGCAGAAACTCGGCGTGGCGGACGAGAAAATCGGCGGGCTCGGTGCCGAACACGTAGTCGGGCGTTGCGTAGCGTTCGTTCCACATCGCGGGGCTCTCCTGACAATCCATGTCAGGTAGGACAGCGGTCCGGGCTTGCCAAGAGGCGTTTCGCGGGCATCCTGTGCCAAGGAGGTGCCCGATGGCCGATTTCGCAACCCTCGTCCCCGATGCGCTCGGGTTCTTCGAAGATCTTGCGCAGAACAACGACCGCGACTGGTTCGCCGCCGAGAAACCGCGCTACGAGGCCGTGGTGAAACGCCCGGCCGAGGCGCTGCTCGATACGCTCGGCGCCTGGCTCACGGCCGAGACCGGACGGGCGCAGACCCCGAAGCTCTACCGGATCAACCGCGATCTGCGGTTCTCCAAGGACAAGACCCCCTACAACACCCATCTGCACCTGCAATGGAGCGACGCGGGTGGGCTGGCCCATCTGTTCGGCGTCTCGCCCGACTACGTCTGTGCCGGCGTCGGCGCGATGGGGTTTGACAACACCGCACTCGAGCGCTGGCGCGCCGGCGTCGCGGGGCCGGCAGGTGACGATCTCGCCGCGCAACTCGACGCCGCGAAGGGCCGGCTCGACCAGCCTGCGCTGAAACGCGTGCCCGCGCCCTACGACCAGGATCACCCGCGCGCCGATCTGCTCAAGCGCAAGGGGATCGTGCTCTGGCACGACCTCGACGGCGCCGAACAGGCCCGGCCTCTGGAGGCGATGAAGGCGGCGTTCACGCGGTTCGCGGCATTCCGCGACAGCCTGGCTGCGATCCTCGCAGCCCGAGACTAGCTGCCCTGCGAGCTTTGCGCGAGCAGAGCCGCCATCGCCGCCTGGGTGCTCTCGCCGATCGCGCCGTCGAACGGTCCGGCATAGACCCCCGCCGAGGCCAGCGCGTTCTGCATTTCAAGCGCCATCTCGCCGTCCCAGTCCGCCGCGGCGCGCCGCGCGGGCCAGGCATCGCCGGCCGCGAGCGCGCGGATATAGTAGCGCGCGGCCTCGGCCGGATTGCGCAGTGACGGGTCGGTCTCATAGACCTCGCCGATATAGGACAGGGCTTCGCTCCGCCCGCCGGCCTCGGCCTGTTTGAACCATTCGAGCGCGGCCGCCGGATCGGCCGCGACGTCGTGACCGGTGAGATAGAGCCAGCCGAGGTTCAGCATCGCCTGGGTCTCGCCGAGCCCCGCCGCCTGCACATACCATTGCGCCGCCTCGGACACGTTCTGTTCGGTGCCGATCCCGTTTTCGAGCGCCCAGCCGAGGTTCGACATCGCCGCCGCGATCCCGGCATTCGCCGCCTCGCGGTAGAGCGCCACCGCGCGTTCCTCGTCGCGCGGCACACCGGTGCCGTTCGCGTAGAGCCAGCCGAGGTTGTTGATCGCGCCGGTATGGCCCGCGGCCTGCGCCCGCGTATACCACCGCGCCGCGGTGATCGGATCCTGCGGCACGCCGATGCCGTTCTCGAAGGCCCAGCCCATCTCGAACGCCGCTTCCGGCTCGCCGCTCGCGGCCGCGGCGCGGAACCAGCGCGCGCTCGCCGCCGGATCGGGCTCGACCCCGGGGGCGCCGTCCGAGAACAGCCGGCCCAGCACCATCTGCGCCTGGACAAACCCCGCCTCGGCGGCGGTCTCGTAATAGGGCACGGCGTCGGCCGTGCTGCGGTCGGGCAGAACGCCGCCGGAATAGAGCTCGGCCAGGGTGAGCGCGGCAAGCGGATGCCCGGCATCGGCCGCGACGGCGAAGGCCGAGATCGCCGGGTCGAACCCGCCCTGCGCCATCTCCGCCCGCCCGTAATTGTAGGCGGTGCGGGGATGCTCGGCGAAGCGGTCATGCGCCCGCCCGCAGGCCTCGACCGCGCGCGCGACGTCGAGCGCCGTCAGCGCCACCCCGGCCACACCCTCCGGGCGGGTCGCATCGTCGGGGTCCGCCGCCACCGCGTCGCAGGCAACGACCAGCGGGCTGTATTCCGGGTTCGCGTCCTCGGTTTCCTGATTATCCGCCGCGATCGCCGCTTTCGCCACGTTTTTCGCGGGCAGCGGCTCGGTGACCAGATAGGGCGAAGAAGGTGCGAATTTCGCAATATCGGCCGGCGCCGCCATGAGCTCGGCCGCACCCGCCCGATCCGGCAGGATCAGGCCGGCCCAGACCGCACCCAGAACCGCAGCTCCGATGGAAAAACGCATTCTATTCCCTCTCGTCGCGCGGACACTAGCGAGGCTCCGGCGCTCCCGCAACGGACCCTGCAGGGGGACGATATCCTTCGCGCGCATGTGTTACTTGGTCGCAATTGTGCAAATTACTTCGCCCGAGCGCAACCCCGAGAGGAACCCGGCGCCGACATTCTCCGGGCCAGTCTGCGCCGCGCCCCCGGCGCCCCGCGCACCGCCGCTCCCGGCCGTGCCCCGCCCCGCATGCCGCCTGCAAACTCTGCCAGAAACACCAGAATTCCGCTTGAAAGCGCAGAGCGCGCGCCTTACGTTCCGCGCCCATAGCTTTCAGGCAACCACAGAAGGAACGCCACCATAGCCCGCAGACCCCACAATGCCCCGCCGACCCGCGACACCGGCCCCCGCGTGAACGACCGCATCCGCGCCCCGGAAATCCGCCTGATCGGCGCCGAGGGCGAAAACGTCGGAGTGGTCAGCCCCCGCGAGGCGCTCGCCATGGCCGAGGAAGCGGGGCTGGATCTGGTCGAAATCTCGCCCAACGCCACGCCCCCCGTCTGCAAGATCATGGACTTCGGCAAGTTCAAGTACGAGACCCAGAAGCGCGAGGCCGAAGCGCGCAAGAAGCAGAAGACGATCGAGATCAAGGAGGTCAAGTTCCGCCCGAACACCGACACCCACGATTACGACGTCAAGATGCGCAACGTGGTGAAGTTTCTCGAGAACGGCGACAAGGTGAAGGTGACGCTGAGGTTCCGCGGCCGCGAGATGGCCCACCAGCACCTCGGCCGCGAACTGCTCGAGCGGGTCGCCGAAGACGTCAAGGCCATCGGCAAGGTCGAGAACATGCCGAAGATGGAAGGCCGCCAGATGGTCATGATGATCGGGCCGTCGTCGCGCTAGCGAGCGCTACCGACCGGCCCACCTCTGGGAGGAGGAGAGCCCTCGCCGCACAGGCGAGGGCTTTTTCGTTGGCGCGGCGTTCGTATGAAGCCTCAGCCTCGCCGCGCCGCCTCGATGGCGGCCACGTCGATCCTGGTCATGTCCATCATCGCGTCGAACGCCCGCTTCGCCTCCGCCCCGCCGGCCGCAATCGCTTCGCTCAGCGCCCGGGGCGTGATCTGCCAAGACACGCCCCAGCGATCCTTGCACCAGCCGCAGGCGCTTTCACGGCCGCCATTGCCGACGATGGCATCCCAATAGCGGTCGGTCTCGGCCTGATCGTCGGTCGCGATCTGGAACGAAAACGCCTCTGTCTGCGCGAACGCCGGACCGCCGTTCAGTCCGAGGCAGGGAATGCCGCAGACAGTGAACTCGACCGTCAGCACAGCGCCCGCCTTGGTCGACGGATTGTCGGACGGCGCCCGGTGGACGGCACGAACTTCGCTGTCGGGAAAGGTCGCGGCATAGAACCGGGCCGCAGCCTCGGCCTCGCTGTCGAACCAAAGACACACGGTATTCTTGGCGATCGTCATATCCCCTCCCAAAGGTAATAGGGCCCCCGCGCTGGCGAGGGCCCGTCCAGGTCACCGCAACAGCGGCGTGATGTTGCGCACCACCACCCGGCGGTTGGCCTGCTCGGCATCCTCCGTCTCGACCAGCAGGTCGCTTTCGCCATAGCCCTGCGTCACGAGGTTTTCCGGCGGCACGTCGAAATATTCCGTCAGCGCCAGCGCCACGCTCTCGGCCCGCCGGTCCGACAGCGCGAGGTTGAGCCCCGCCGAGCCAACCGCGTCGGTATGACCCTCGACGAGGAACACCGCATCCGGCACCTCGGCGATCACATCGGCGATGGCGAGGCCGAGATCGGCCAGCCGCTCGGCCTGCTCCGGCCGGATCGCCGCCGAGCCGGTGGCGAAGGTGAGCGCGCGCACCTCGATCTTGGGGGCGAGCTCGCGCACCGAGGGGTAATCGCGCACTTGCGACAGCGCATAGCGCCGCCCTGACCGCTCGGCCATGGTCGCAAGCAGCGCCGCGCGCAGCGCGTCGGAATCGGTTGCCTCGATGTCCTCCGCCACCGGCGCCTCCGGAACCAGTCCCACCGGCTGCACCACCTCGGTATCGTCGAACAGCACGTATCGGTCGCCGTTCGGCATCACCCGCGTGCGCTTCAGCGCGGTGCCGTCCGCGGCGCGGATCGTGATGATCTTGATCCCGTTCGGCCGCGTCACCACGGTGCGGGTCGAGCCGTCTTCGAAGGTCTTCGTGCGCACCTCCGAGCCCGGACGGCGCAGGATCTCGTCATCGTTCTTCAGCACCTGCAGATTGCCGTCGGCATCCTGAACCACCACCCGGTCGCCGGAATTCGACACCACGCGCGCGCCGTTCGACAGGATCGCGCCGACCGCGAGCGCGCCAAGACCGATGGCGAGCGCCTTGGCGAACGTGTCGTCGCCCCCTTCCCCGGCAGTAGGATCGGGCGCGGCCGCGGCATTGGCGGCGGTGCCGAAATTCTCGTCCGAAGAGCGCGAGGAGTCCTCGGTCACGGTTTCGACGGTGACATCTTCGTCGCCGGTATCCGCAAGCTCGGCCTCGACATCGGCATCGTCCGCCGCCGCGGCGGCGGCGGCGGGCTGTTCCTCGACGGCCGCCTCGGCGGCGGGCTCCACGGCCGGGACAGGCTCGGCTACGGGAGCTTCCTCGACCGGCGCTTCCGCCGCCGGTTCGACCGCAGCAGGTTCGTCCACCGGAGCCTCCTCGATCACCGGTTCCTCGACCGGAGCCGCCTCCTCGACGGCAGGCGCCTCCTCTGCGGGCGCGTCCTCGACCACCGGCTCTTCCGCGACCGGTTCCTCGACAGCCGGTTCCTCGACGGGCGCGGGCTCAACCGCGGGGTCGTCGGCAGCGGGCTCCACGACCACCGGTTCTTCCACCGGGGTTTCCTCCACCACCGGCGCTTCCGCGGGGGCCTCTTCGACCACCGGTTCCTCCACCGGAGCATCCTCGACCACAGGCTCTTCGACCACGGGCTCTTCGACGGGCGCCGCGTCGGCCGCGGGCTCTTCCGCCTGCTCGGCATCGGCACCGGACATGCCCTCGATCGCCTCCTTGGCCTGCGCCTTCGCGAGCGCCTTGGCGTTCTTGATCACCTTGCCGCTCTCGAGCACGCAGGGGAACGGCCCGGACAATTCGCAGACGGGCAGCTCGGCCCCCCCTTCCGATTGGGCAAAGGCCGGCGGGGTCGCCAACGCCGTGCAAAGTGCGAGGGCAGAGGTGGTCTTGAGGGCGGTCTTCAGCATCGGTTTCTCCTGGGGCGCCACGATGGGCAAGGTCGATCTACCAAGCCAAACGCGGAACTTGAGTTCCAGTTCCAATTTCGTGACAAGCGGTCAGACCGGCGGATCGCCGCCCATGGCCCGCGGGCACGGCGGCAATTCGCCGGGCAGGCTACTGCGCGAAGGGGATCGTCGCCGCCGTTGCCGCCTCGCCGCCCGCCCCGCTCGCCGCCCCCGCCCCGAGCAGCAGAAGCACCAGAACCTGAGGCGTGAGGATGCGCAGGAACATCACCAGCGGGTAGACCGAGACATAGCCGACCGAGGCCGCCGATGAGGTCGACATCGAGGCGGCGAAAGCCAGCGCCGGCGGATCGGTCATCGAGCCCGCGAGCACGCCCGACAGCGACAAGAGGTTGAATCCGAACACGAAGCGCGCGATGAGCCCCACGGTCATCAGCGGCACCAGCGTGATCAGCGCCCCGTAGCCCATCCAGGCAAGCCCCGGACCGTCGATCAGGATGGCGAGGAACCCCTCGCCGGCGGTGACGCCGACCACGGCCAGGAACAGCACGATCCCGAGCTCGCGCAACGCATGGTTGGCGACCGGCGGCATGAACCAGACGAACGGGCCGTAATGGCCGAGCCGGCCGAGCAGGATCGCCGCCACCAGCGGTCCGCCGGCGAGGCCCAGCTTCATCGGCGCGGGCAGGCCCGGCAGGCCGATCGGGATCGACCCGATCAGGATGCCGAGCGCGATGCCGATGAACAGCGCCTCGAACTGCACCTGGTCGAGCCGCGAGCGCTCGTTGCCGATCCTCAATTTCACCGCCTCGATATCGTCCGGCCGGCCTACCACCGTGACGATATCGCCGAAGGCGAGCGTCGCATCGGCGCGCGGCGGCAGTTCGATGCCTGCACGGTTGATCCGGCTGATCGTTACGCCATACCCCTCGAGCAAGGCCAGATCGCGCAGTTTCACGCCCAGCGCCTTGCGCGCCGTCACCACCAGACGCGCCCAGGTGAGATCGGTGCCCTTGGTCGAAACCGGCTGGTCGATCTCGTGGCCAAGCACCAGCTTCATCGCCGCGAGCCCCTTCGCCGCGCCGACGATGTGCAGCACGTCGCCCCTGTGCACCACGATGTGACGCGCGGGCACGACCACCTCGTCGCCCTTGCGCATCCGGCTCGCCACCACCTCGCCGTCGAACAGACCCGGCACCTCGCCGAGCGTCACCCCGTCGAGATTCGGGTTGGTCACCTCGACATCGATCGACGGCAGCGCACTTTCGCCCTCCGCGCGGGCCTTGCGAAACGCGACGGCCTCGGCCTCGAGATCGGCGCGGGAAATGAACCGGATCGCGAGGATCGTCAGGAGGATGCCGACGATGCCGAACGGATAGGCCACCGCGTAGCCCATGCCGGCAAGCGCGACGTCGCTGTCGGAAAAGCCGGTATCGCCCAGGATCTGCGTCGCCGCGCCGAGCCCGGGCGTGTTGGTCACCGCCCCCGACATCACCCCCACGAGCACGTTGAGATCAAGCCCAAAGACAAAGAACACCGCCACCGTCATCGCCGCGCCGAGCCCGACGATGGCGAGCGCGGCAAGGTTGAACTTGAGCCCGTCCGCCCGGAAGCTCTGGAAGAACCCCGGCCCGACCTGGATGCCGATCGTGTAGACGAACAGGATCAGACCGAATTCGCGCATGAAATGCAGCACTTCGGTGTTGAACTCGATACCGTAGGTTTCGGCGAGATGACCGATGGCGATGCCCGAGAACAGCACCCCGCCGATGCCGAGCCCGACGGTGCCGATCTGCACCCGCCCGAGCAGGATGCCGAGACTGCCCGCAACAGCGAGCGCGATCAGCGTGAGCGCGGTTTCCGAGAGGGCAAAAACGGCATCCATGGCCAGAGCCTCGAAAGGGAGGGCGTTGGCGAATCTCTGCACCCGGAGCCCGCGAGCCGTCAACCGCGCATCCCGCGAATGCGGCCGGAAAGTACCAACAATCCCACAGGTTTAGGCGCGCGCTGCATGGCCGCCATGCGCGATGCGCTTGGCCGCCCGCCCGGCGCCGCCGCGCTAGCCCTTGCGCAACACCTCGGTCATCTCGGCGAGGATCGACACGGCGATCTCGGCCGGGCTCCGCGCGCCGATCCCGAGCCCGACCGGCGCATGGATGCGCGCGAGCTGGTCCGCGCCATAGCCTCGCGCCGAAAGCCGTTCGACACGCTTCGCGCTGGTGCGCGACGAGCCCAGCGCACCGATGTAGTAGGCCTCCGACGCCAGCGCCGCCTCGAGGCCGGGGTCGTCGATCTTGGGATCGTGCGACAGCGTCACCACCGCGGTGCGCGCATCGAGCCCGATCTGGGGGAACACCTCGTCGGGATAGTCGGCCCGGATGTCCTCGCCGGGAAAGCGATGCTCGGCCGCGAAAGCGCCGCGCGGGTCGATGACGGTCACATCGTGCCCGGCGATCCGCGCCATCGGCACCAGCGCCTGGGCGATATGCACCGCGCCGACGATGAGGAGCTTCAAGGGCGGGTTGTGCACGGCGACGAAAGTGGCGCCGTCCTCCTCGAAACCCGACCGGTCGGCGCGGAACCGTTCCGCGAATTCGCCGACCCCGGCGAGCCGCCGGGTCCAGTCGCCGGTGTCGACCGCATAGGCGATGGGCCGGCGTGCCGCGCGCGCCGCCACCAACTCCGCCAGCAGGCCATCCGGCAGCTGCGCCCCCACCGGTTCGACCAGCACCCGGATCGTGCCGCCGCAGGCGAGCCCGACCGCGAAGGCGTTGTCGTCCGACACGCCATAGGACAGGAGCCGCGAGGCGCCGTCCGCCAGCGCCGCCAGCGCCTCATCCACCACCGCGCCCTCGACGCAGCCGCCCGAGACCGAACCGGCGATCTCGCCCGCGCCCGAGACGGCAAGCTGGCTGCCCACAGGCCGGGGCGCGGAGCCCCAAGTTTCGACCACGGTAGCGAGCGCGGCGCCGCGCCCGTCGCGGTGCCAACCCAGCGCGATGGCACCGATGTCGTCGGGACTTTCCTGCATGGCCGGACCTCCTCTAGCCTTCCGCCAGCGTGGCACCGGTGCGTCTCGGCCACAAGCCGCCGCTTGAACCGCGCATGAGCCGCCACCGCGCATTTCAATTGTGCACCGCAATTTCGGCGTTATCTTCGCGCCCATGAACGAGGATGACGATTTGGATTGGCCCCCGGGTTGGGGCGCGCTCGAACCCGAGCAGGCGGCCGATTGCACCGATCAGCTTCGTTTCGAACTCGGCCCCGACGACCCGCTGTCGCCCTGGTTCGCGCAGGATGCGATCTGGGCGGTCGGCGGCAGCGTCACGTCCGACCATGTGGTCTTCGCGATCGACGACTGGGAAGCGCCGTATTTCGTCTCGCTCCTGAGCTGGACCCGGCCCGACCCCCGTCACCCCTGGCTGCAGAAGCTGTTCCCCCGCCCTCGGCCCGATCCGGGCGTGGTGCCGATCTCGACCCTGACCGAACTCGACGGCTGGGCCGACTGACCCTTGGCCCCGAGCCCGGGCGGCGCGGCATCGCCCACCGGGGGACACAGCGCATCGTTACCCGATTAGAAACGATTGCTTTTTCTTGCCCGATTTGGGACAATTTCTCTCAACAATTCCGGAGTAAACCGGACTGCGACCGGGACGAACCCCGGCGCTTGAGGCAGGCAGAGCAGCGGACGACCCCATGACGACAGGCGCGAACGTCGGTGGGCGGCAATGAAGATCACGGCCGTCACCTGTGTGAAGAACGAAGGTCCCTTCCTGCTGGAATGGATCGCCTACAACCGTGTCATCGGCGTCACCGACTTCCTGTTCTATTCGAACGATTGCACCGACGGCACCACGAGGATGCTCGAACGGCTCGAAGAGCTCGGCATTGTCCGCCACCTGCCCAACCCCGCCGAAGGGCGCAATTACCAGATGGAAGCGCTGAAGGACGCGAAGGACCAACCGATCGTCCAGGAGGCCGATTGGGTCTGGATCGCCGATGTCGACGAGTTTCTCAACATCCATGTGGGCAATGGCACGATCCCCGAACTGATCGAGGCCTGCGACGACCCACAAGCGATCTCGGTCAACTTCCAGTTCTTCGCCAACGCCGGCGTCGAGCGTTTCGAAGACCGTCCGGTGATCGAGCAGTTCACCCGCACGCACAATCCCGACATCTGGTGCGACGAGACGGCCCAAGAGGTCAAGACGCTGATCCGAAAGGACTTTCCCTTGCGCTACTACGGCGCCCACCGGCCCTTTGCCAAGAAAGGCGCCGAGCCGGTCTGGACCGACGGCTCCGGCCGGCAGGTGCCCTGGCGGTTCCGTGACGCCGCGATCAAGCGGCGCATCCGCAAGTTTCCGGCCCAGGACGCGCGCGACTTTGCGACGCTGAACCATTACGCGCTGCGCTCGCTCGACAGCTACCTCGTCAAGATCGACCGTGGCGACGTCAACCGCGAGAACCGCGCCTTCGACGACAGCTACTGGCGCGAACGCAACGACATCGGCTGGGAGGAAAACTCGATCCTGCGCTACCTGCCCCGGCTCACCGCCGAGATCGCCCGGCTGAAGAAGGATTTGCACGTCGCCGCGATGCACGAGGAAGCGGTGTGGAAACACCGCGAGACCCGCGACCGCATGATGGAAGACCCCGAGACCGCCGCCTTCGCCGCCCGGCTGATGGCGCTGCCGCACGAGAGCCCGGCCGAACTGGCCCTGTTGGAGCTGATCGCATGAGCGCCATTCCCGAGAGCCTCCAGGTCATCAACCTCGGCTTCCCGAAATCCGGCACCACAACGCTGGGCGAGGCGCTGAAACACGCCGGCATGAAGGTCGCCGACTGGAAGATCCGTCCCGGCCAGAGCCAGACGATGCGCGGCTTCGTCGGCAAGCTCATGTACGAAGGCTACTACAAGACCGGCGACCCGTTGCATTTCCTGCACGATTTCAATGCGTTTACCGAGATCGAAGTGGTCCGCGAGGGCAAGAACCTTTGGCCCCAGACCGATTGGGCCCTGCTCGCCGCGATCCGCGCCCACCACCCGGGCGCGAAGTTCATCCTCTCGTACCGCGATCCGGTGAAACATGCCGACTCGATGCGGCGCTGGTCGAATCTCGGCCGCACCCGGCTGCCGGTCAATGCCATCCCCGGCTTGCCCGAGGGCTACGGCGCAGGCAAGGGCGAGCTCGAACGCTGGATCGAGGGCCATGTCGCCTTCTGCCGCCAGGTGTTCAGGGGATCGAAAGACTTCCTCGACTACGACGTCGCCGCCCCCGACGCGAAAGACCGGATCGCCGAATTTCTCGGCATCGAGCTGCCCTGGTGGGGCAAGGCCAACGCCAACCAGAACCATCCGGAGGGCGCGATCGCCTGATGCGCATCATCGTCCATATCGGCCTGCCGCATTGCGGTGCCTCGGCGCTCCAGACCGTGCTCGACGCCAAGCGCAAGAAACTCGCCAAGCTCGGCGTGTTCTATGCCCATTCGCCCGGCAAGAAGAACCACACCAGGCTCTACATGGCGGTGTCCGACCCGGGCCATGTCGACCCGCTCCGGCATGCCCGGGGCTTCGCCGGCGCCGCTCAGCAGGAACGGTTGCAGGCCAATGTGGCCGCCGACATCGCCGCCGAGATCGCCAAGGAAAAGCCCGAGACCTATGTGCTCTCGGCCGACCAGCTCGCCACCTTGCCGAACCGGGCCGAGCTCGAGCGGCTGAAGGCGTTGCTCGCGCCCTTCTCCGACGACATCCGCATCGTCGCCCATGTCGACGAACAGTCCCGCGTGCTCGCGCGCAGCTACGCAGCCCAGCTCGCCGAGGGCCGCACCGCGCCGCTCGCCCGCGAGCTCGCGCTGGCGGGCGTCCTGCACTGGCGCCGCGCGGCCCTTCGCGATTGGAGTGAAATACGCCCCGCAAGAAATTGTTTTCCTGAGATTCAGGCAGTGCCGCACTGGCTCGACTACCACCTCCTGGCCGCGCGATGGGAAGAGGTTTTCGGCCCGGGCTCGGTGAGCCTCAGGGGCTATGACGCCGCAAAATGGCACGGCGAGGCGCTGATCGAAGAGGTCCGCGACATGCTCTGGATCGGCGACAACATCGGCAAGGCACCCGACGATCTGCCGGTCGAGCCCGCGGTCTCGGCCGCGACCCTCGCGCGCTGGCGTCAGATGAACGAGGTCTTCACCCGGCTTCTCGACAAGGGAAGAGTGATCCCGCGCCCGCTCTGGTCGCGGATGCTCGCCGAAGTCGCCGTCGGCGGCGCGCCGATCCGCGCCGGAAGCCTCGCCCCGCTGTCCCGGCGTTTCGCGCCCGACAACGCGACGCTCGCCGCCACCTATCCCAAGATCGGCGACGCGCTGGTCGCGCCTGGCCCGGCCGATCCCTGGACCGAGGCGAACCCCGGCTTCGGCTTCCGTGCCAGCCAATACGCCGCCGCCTTCCTGCCCCGGATCGACCAGGCCACCCGCGAAGCCCGCCGCGCCGCCAGGAAGGCTGAGGAGGCACGCAAATCCGCCGCCGATGCGGGCACCGACACGCTCACCCCGACCGCCGAAAAGATCCTGTCCGACCGGGCCAAGCAGAATTTCCACAACCTGCGCACCGGCCGCTTCGCGCCGCACAACCGGCTTGGCCGGGTGAACGAGGAAGAGCTCGCCGCCGCCTTCGCCCAAACCCCGATGCGTCTCCTGCCCGAAGGCAACACCGGGCGCGTCATCGTCGGCTGCATGAAAAACGAGGCGCCCTACATCCTCGAATGGATCGCCTATCATCGCCAGATCGGCGTCGACACGTTCCTGATCTACACCAACGGCTGCACCGACGGCACCGACACGCTGCTCAAACGTCTCGACGCGCTCGGCATCGTCCACCACCGCGACAACGACAATTGGCAGGGCAACTCGCCGCAGCAGCACGCGCTCGACGCGAGCCTCGAAGAGCCGGTGATCCGGAACGCCGAATGGGTCATCCATATCGACGTCGACGAGTTCATCAATATCCGCACCGGCAACGGCACGCTCGACGATTTCTTCGCGCTCGTGCCCGACGCCACCAACGTGGCGATGACCTGGCGCCTGTTCGGCCACAACGGCGTCGAGACCTTCGAGGACAGGCTGGTGATCGACCAGTTCGACAGTGCCGCACCGAAATACTGTCCCAAGCCCCATACCGCCTGGGGCTTCAAGACCATGACCAAGAACGTCGGCGCCTATGAGAAACTCTCGTGCCACCGGCCCAACAAACTGGGCGAGACGCCGCGCCAGCCGATCAAATGGGTCAATGGCTCGGGCCGCGAGATGGGCCAGAACTACCACGCCGACGGCTGGCGCTCCGACATGCGCACCATCGGCTACGATATGCTGCAGCTCAACCACTACGCGCTGCGCTCGGCCGAGAGCTTCCTCGTGAAGCGCCAGCGCGGCCGCGCCCTGCATGTCGACCGTGGCGTCGGCTTCAGCTACTGGGTGCGGATGGATTGGGGCGGCAACAAGGACGTCACGATCAAGCGCAACATCCCCCGCCTCAAGGCCGAGATCGCCCGGCTGAAGGCCGACCCCGAGCTCGCCCGCCTGCACCACGAAGGCGTCGCCTGGCACAAGGCCAAGGCCGCCGAGCTGCACGGCAACCCCGAGTTCGAAGACCTCTACCGCCAGGCCCTGGCCACTGATCTGACCGAGACCGAGCGCGCCGCCTACGCCCTTGCGCTCGACGTCGAAAGCTGAGGAACCGAGATGGACGGAACCGACATCCTGACCCTGACTGATCCGGTCGCTGAACCAGCCCCGCAGAAAATGATCCGCTCGCGCGGCCTCGTCTTCCCCGACGATCCGGCCGTCATCACGCCGAAACTCCGCCGCCTCCTGCGCCGGCGCGATTACGAGGCCCGCGAAGCCGCCGCCGTGCGCGCCCTCGTCGGCAAGGAGGATGTCGCCCTCGAGCTCGGCGGCGGCATCGGCTACATGTCGACCCTGATGGCCCGCTGCTGCAAGGCCAAGGCGGTGTTCAGCTTCGAGGCCAACCCCACGCTGATCCCCTATATCGAGAGGGTCTACGCCGCCAACAAGGTCACCACAGCGCATGTGACCAACGCGCTGCTCGGGCCGAAGGCCGGCACCGCGACCTTCTACGAGCGCGCCAACTTCCTCGCCTCCTCGCTGAGCGCCGACGCACCCGGCGAGAAATCCGAGGTGATCCGCGAGCATCAGGTCGACATTCTGCCGATCGGCGAGGTGATGGCCGAGATCCGACCCACCGCGCTGGTCTGCGACATCGAGGGCGCCGAGGCCGATCTCCTGCCGCTGGCCGATCTCTCCTCGCTCCGCGTCGCGGTGATCGAGCTGCACCCGCAATGGGTCGGCCAGTCGGGTGTTCAGGCGGTTTTCGATGCCTTCCACGCGCACGGGCTCACCTTCTACCCCCGGACGTCCAACAAGAAGGTGGTCACCTTCCTCAAGGGCTGGTGACGGAGGCGAGCCCATGCGCGCGACGGCCGTCGTCACCCTGCGCAACGAAGGCGCCTTCCTGATCGAATGGCTCGCCCATCACAAGGGCGTGGGCTTCACCGACATCCTCGCCCTGTCGAACGATTGCGACGACGGCACCGACGCGATGCTCGACCGGCTTGCCGAGCTGGGCGAGCTCCACCATCTGCCAAATCCCGGGCCCCACGACGGCGGCATCCAGTTCACCGGGCTCAAGCGCGCCGATTCCCACCCGGCGGTGACCGACGCCGACTGGCTGCTGGCGCTCGACATCGACGAATTCGTCAACATCCACACGGGCGACCACACGCTGGACGCCCTCCTCGCCGCCCTCCCCGACGCCGACGCGATCACCCTCACCTGGCGCGTCTTCGGCAATTGCGGGGTCCGCGACTTTGCCGACGCCCCCGTCACCCGCAGCTTCAACCGCGCGGCGCCCGAGCGCATGGCCTGGCCCTGGCGCATCTTCATGTTCAAGACGCTCTACCGCAACAAGGGCGCCTACGCGAAACTCGGCGTCCACCGCCCGCGCGCGCCCGGGCCCGACGCCGCCGAGGCGCGCTGGTTCGACGGGTCCGGCCGTGCACTCGAAGCGCGCTACCGGACGCAGGGCACGTTCTCGCATTTCGGCCGGCCGAACTACGGCCTGGTCCAGCTCAACCACTACCCGCTCGGCGCGATGGAAAGCTTCATCCTCAAGCGCGACCGGGGCCGCGCCGTGCATGGCGACCACGATCTCGGGCTCGATTACTGGACCGAGCGCAACTGGTGCCAGATCGAGGATACCTCGATCCGCGCGACCGACCCGCTGGCCGCCCCGCATCTCGCGCGTTTGCGCGCCGATCCGGTGCTCGCGAGGCTGCATGCAGAGGCCGTCGCCTGGCGCAAGGCCCGCTTCGCCGAGCTGATGGCAGACGAGCCCAACCGGGCGCTGTTCGGCCGCCTGCTGCTCGCTCCGCCGGCGCGGGTGATCGCCCCCGACGACGCCCAGAGGCTCCACGCCTACACCCGCGCGCCGGACCCGAAATAGCGCCCCAGCGGCACCGGTATCTCCAAGCCCTTGCTTTGGCGCGCAAAACGGCGGTATCCCGCCGCACACGGGCTTTTTCCTTTTACGACAAGCACTTGCTCCAGATGTCGCAGGGATATTTGCAGTCGGATCCGGCTGTTAACGCCACCATTTGACGCGGATCAACGATTTACTCGCGCAAACGTTCTAAGGCCATCGTGAACTTCATTAGGGAGACTTCTCATGGCAAAAGACAAAGGCACCTTCCGCCACCTCATCTGGTTCGAGGATCTCCGTCGTGAAGACGTGGCCGAAGTCGGCGGCAAGAACTCGTCGCTGGGCGAAATGGTTTCGCAACTCGAACCGCTCGGCGTCAAGGTGCCCGGCGGCTTCGCGACGACCTCGGACGCGTTCCGGCTCTACGTCACGGAAAACAATCTCGGCGACATCATCAAGGAGACGATGGAAAAGCTCGACGCGGGCAAGATCACCCTCGCCGTCGCCGGCAGAACCGTGCGCGAAGCGGTCATCCACGGCGAGTTTCCGAAGGCCACCCGTGATGCCATCGTCGAGGCCTACCACGAGCTCTCGAAGCGCGCCGGCAAGGAAAACGTTGACGTCGCGGTGCGCTCGTCGGCCACCGCCGAAGACCTGCCCGACGCCTCCTTCGCAGGCCAGCAGGAAACCTACCTCAACGTGACCGGTGAAAAGCAGCTCCTGGAAACCTGCCGGCTCTGCTACGCCTCGCTGTTCACCGACCGTGCGATTTCCTACCGCAACGTCCAGGGCTTCGACCATCTCGACGTGGCGCTGTCGATCGGCGTCCAGCTGATGGTGCGCTCCGACATCGGCGGCTCGGGCGTGATGTTCTCGATCGACACCGAAACCGGCTTCCCGAAGGTCGTGCTCATCAACGCCGCCTGGGGCCTTGGCGAAAACGTGGTGCAGGGCGCGGTCACGCCCGACGAATACCAGGTCTACAAGCCCTTCCTCGACAATCCGAAGCTGCGGCCGATCATCGAGAAGCGTCTCGGCGCCAAAGAGATCAAGATGATCTATTCGGACCGGCCCGACGAGATGACCCGCAACGTGCCCACCTCGAAGAAGGAAAAGGAAAGCTGGGTGCTGTCGGACGACGAGATCCTCGAGCTCGCCCGCTACGCCAAGACCATCGAAGAGCACTACAAGTGCCCGATGGACATGGAATGGGCGCGTGACGGCGTGAACGGCGGCATCTACATCGTCCAGGCGCGGCCGGAAACCGTGCAGTCGCGCGCGCAAGCCGGTGCGATGAAACGCTTCAGCGTGAAGAAACACGGCCCCGAGATCCTGCGCGGCATCTCGGTCGGCGGCGCGGTCGCCACGGGCACCATCTCGCTGATCGAAGACGTGAAGGACATCGACAAGTTCGTCGACGGGTCGATCCTCGTCACCACCATGACCGACCCCGACTGGGTGCCGATCATGAAGAAGGCCAAGGCGATCATCACCGACGCCGGCGGCCGCACCTCGCACGCCGCGATCATTTCGCGCGAGCTTGGCGTGCCGGCCATCGTCGGCTGCGGCGACGCCACCCATGTGCTGCACGACAAGCAGGACGTGACGGTGGACTGCTCGAAAGGCGACGCCGGGCTGATCTACGAAGGCTTTGCGGAATACACGGTCGAAGAGCTCGATCTCACCCATGTGCCGGAAACCAAGACCAAGATCATGCTCAACCTCGCCAACCCGACCACGGCGGCGCGGTGGTGGCGGCTCCCGGTCGATGGCGTCGGCCTCGCGCGGATGGAATTCGTGATCGACAACGCGATCGTCGCCCACCCGCTCGCGCTCCTGCGCTTCAACGAGGTCCGCAAGGAGAAGGACCGCAAGGCCATCGAGGAGCTGACCAAGGGTTACGACGACAAGGCCGAGTTCTTCATCGACACCCTGTCGCGCGGCCTCAGCCGTATCGCGGCGCTGGTCTACCCGAACAAGGTCATCGTCCGCATGTCGGACTTCAAGACCAACGAATATGCCGGCCTCCTGGGAGGCAAGCAGTTCGAACCGGTCGAGGAAAACCCGATGATCGGCTACCGCGGCGCCTCGCGCTACTACTCGCCCGAGTACAAGGAAGCCTTCGGCCTCGAATGCAAGGCGATCAAGCGGCTGCGCGACGTGATGGGTTTCGACAACGTCACCATCATGATCCCGTTCTGCCGCTCGCTGGAAGAGGCCGACAAGGTGATCGAGGTGATGAAGGAATACGGCCTCGAACGCGGCAAGGACGGGCTCGAGATCTACGTGATGTGCGAGATCCCGGCCAACGTCATCCTCGCCGAGCAGTTCGCCGACCGGTTCGACGGCTTCTCGATCGGGTCCAACGATCTCACCCAGCTCACGCTCGGCGTCGACCGCGACTCGGGCGGCCTCGCGGGGCTGTTCGACGAATCGAACGAGGCGGTGAAATGGATGATCGAGACGGTGATCCAGAAGGCGCACAAGACCAATTCCTACGTCGGTCTCTGCGGTCAGGCGCCGTCGAACGACCCCACCTTCGCGCAATTCCTCGTGCAGGCGGGCATCGACACGATCTCGGTCACGCCGGATAGTTTCCTCGACGTGAAAGAAAACGTGGCCCTGGCCGAAAAAGCGAAGAAAGGCTGACGATCCGACTTGGATGGACCGCTGCCTATGGCCGGGGCGCAACGCCCCGGCCATTTCTGTTTCGCGCCTAAGGCCCCGTTTACCCTGTTGGTGTATGCTGGCCGGACGAGGAGGCGAGACATGAGCAGTATCTACGCCAGCAATCCGCTCGTGATCCGGGGGCGCGCGACCGGCGCGATCCTTGCGCGCGTCGCCAATGTCAACGCGGGCCTCGACGGCGCACACCGCTCCGGTCCGGCACGGCCAACCGGCCCCGTCTACCCCGACCAGACCCGCGCCTGTTCCGATCTCTCGCTGCCGTTCGATCCCGATTGGGCGCGGGGCGAGATCGTCGATTGCGCGATGTTCGCCGCCGTCGACTGACCTTCAGGCCCCGGCCTGAAATACCGCGCCCACCTCTTCGCGGATGATCCGCGCGATGGTGGCGCAATCCTCCAGCGAAAACGTAAGCGGCAACCGCAGATCGAGAAGCCCCGCGAGCACCCGGTCGGTGCGCGCCATCGGCGCCGAGGGCGCGTAACGCCAACTGTCGTAGCGCGAGGTGAAGCCGAGAGGCTCGGCCGCTCCGAACCACTTGAGCTCGACGCCGCGCGCGCCCGCCCGCGCCACCACGTCGCGCACCGCCGCCGCCGACCAGTCCATGAGCAGAAACTGGAACGAACTCATCACATAATCTTCCGCCTCCGGCCGCGCGATCAGAGTGAGCCCCGGCACCGCCGCGAGCCCCGCCTCCACCGCCCGGTAGCGCTCGTTCCAGCGCCCACATTGCGCGTCGAGATCGGCGAGCTGCGGCCGCAGCACTGCGGCCCGCAGATTGTCCATCCGGCCCGAGACATTCGGCGTGGTGTATTTCACCGCCTCGAACGCCTCCCGCCCCGGCCCCGCGAGATGCCGGTCGTAGAGCATGTAGGAGCCCGACAGCATCACCATCTTCGCCGCAACCTCGGCGTCGTCGGTTACCAGCAACCCGCCTTCGCCCGAGTTGAGATGCTTGTAGGTCTGGGTGGAATAGGCGCCGATCAACCCGTGCCGGCCCGACAGCACCCCGTTCCACCGCGCCCCCATCGTGTGGGCGCAATCCTCGATCACGATGAGCCCTGCGGCCTCGGCGATCGCCATCAGCCGGTCCATGTCGGCGATATGGCCGCGCATGTGGCTGAGCAACAGCACCCGAGCACCCTTCGCCTTGGCGGCGAGGTCGTCGAGGTCGATCACCAGCCCTTCGGTGACGCCGACGAACACCGGCACCGCGCCGACCGAGGCGATGGCGCCCGGCACCGGCGCGAGCGTGAAAGCGTTGGTCAGCACCGGCTCGCCCGGCTCGACCCCCACCGCGCGCAAGGCCGTCGCCAGCGCATAGCCGCCTGACGCCACCGCCAGCGCATAGGCCGAGCCCATGTAGGCGGCGAACTCCTGCTCCAGCAGCGCGGTCTCGGCCAGCTCCCCTGGGGCGGTGTTATACCGGTGCAGCCTTCCCGACCGCATCACCCGCACCGCCGCCTCGATGGCGGCCTCGGGCAGCGGCTCCTGCTGGGTGAAATTCCCGGTGAAGCGGTCGTCTTTCATGGCGCGACACTGCGTCCGCCGCAAGCCTTCGTCAACCGAGGAGCCGCCGGGCCAGCGCCCCGAGCCCGCCGAAATCGTCGAGCAGCGCGTCGGGCTCCAGCGCCGTGACCCCGCGCCCGTCCGGGCCGAAGGTCACCAGCGCGCAGGCCACGCCCGCGGCCCGCGCCGTCTCGCGGTCGGTCTCGGTGTCGCCGACGAGGAACGACCTCGCCACCGCGCCGCCCGCCCGCTCGACGGCGGCGAGATAGGGCGCGGGATCGGGCTTGCGCACCGTGAGCGTATCGGCCCCGATCACTGCGCCAAACAGATCGCGCACGCCGAGGCTCGTTAGCAGCCGCTCGGCCATGTCTTCGGGCTTGTTGGTACAGACCGCCAGCGCGTAGCCGGCCGCTTTGAGCCCCGCCACCGCCTCCGCCGCCCCGGGGTAGAGCCGGGAATGGACGTGCAAGTCGGCATCGTGGGCCGCCATGAACCGTGGGTAATCCGCCTCGACCTCCGCCGAGCCCCCGGCCCCGCTCCGCGCGAAGCCGAGCCGCAGCATCGCCCGCGCGCCGCGGAACGCGGTCCGCGCGTCATCCACCGGGTCGAGCACGTCGCCGAGCCCGCGCGCCCGGAAACAGGCATTCGCCGCCCCGATCATGTCCGCGGCAGTATCCGCGAGCGTCCCGTCGAGATCGAAAACAACCGTGCGCATGGGGCTTCTTCGCCTTTATTTGGCCGTCTCGGCATTCTACTTGCAGCCTGCCCCGCCCCGGGTAAAACGAACGCGTCAGATTGGAAAGACCAGATCATGCCAGTGAGCCTCATCGTTCTCGCCGCCGGTCAGGGCACCAGGATGCAATCCGACCGCCCGAAGGTGCTGCACGAGATCGGCGCCGCGCCGCTTTTTGCCCATGCGCTGGCGAGCGGCCGCGCGCTAGAGCCCGATCACGTGGTCCTGGTCGCGGGCCACGGCTTCGCCGCGGTCGAGAAGGCCGCGAAGGCGCTCGACGACGAGATCGTCGTGGTCGAACAGGCCGAGCAGAACGGCACCGCCCATGCGGTCGCCCAGGCGCGCGACGCGCTCGCCGGCGTCGGCGGCGACGCCGTCGTGCTCTACGGCGATACCCCCTTCATTCGCGCCGAGACGCTGGAGGCGATGCAGGCCGCCCGCGCCGAGGGCGCCGACGTGGTGGTGCTGGGCTTCGAGGCCGCCGATCCCGGGCGCTACGGCCGCCTCGTGGTCGAGAACGGCGCGCTCACCCGGATCGTCGAGTTCAAGGACGCAAGCCCCGCTGAACGCGCCATCACCCTGTGCAATTCCGGGGTGGTCGCGGCCGATGCCGCGCTGCTGTTCGATCTCGTCGGCGCGGTCGGCAACGACAATGCCGCGGGCGAATACTACCTCACCGACATCGTCGCCATCGCCAATGCAAGGGGCCTGCGCGCCGTCGCGGTGAGCTGCCCCGAGGCAGAGACCCTCGGCATCAACACCCGCGCCGAGCTGGCGGCCGCCGAGGCGCAGTTCCAGGCCCGCGCCCGCGCCGAAGCGATGGACGACGGCGTCACCCTTGTCGCCCCCGAAACCGTGGTCTTCGCCCTCGACACCGTGATCGGCCGCGATGCCGTGATCGAACCCAACGTGGTCTTCGGTCCCGGCGTCACCATCGAGACCGGCGCCCAGATCCGCGCGTTTTCGCATCTTGAAGGCTGCCATGTGAGTCGCGACGCCGTGGTCGGCCCCTTCGCCCGCCTCCGTCCCGGCGCCGAGCTTGCCGAAGGCGCCAAGGTCGGCAATTTCGTCGAGATCAAGAACGCCGAGATCGCCGAGGGCGCCAAGGTCAATCATCTGACCTATATCGGCGACGCCTTCGTGGGCCAGAACGCCAACATCGGCGCGGGCACGATCACCTGCAACTACGACGGCGTGTTCAAGCACCACACCCATATCGGCGCCAACACCTTCATCGGCTCCGACACGATGCTGGTGGCCCCGGTCACGATCGGCGACGGCGCGATGACCGCGACCGGCACGGTGGTCACGAAGAACGTCCCCGAAGGCGCGATGGCCGTGGGCCGTGCCCGGATGGAGATCAAGCCCGAGCTCTGGGCCAGGACAATAGCCAGGCTGCGGGCCGCGAAGGCCGCGCAAAAAAAGTAGACATTGGAGCCGCGCCGAAGACCAACGGCCGCGCCCGCCCGGAAAGGACCAGTGAGATGTGTGGGATCGTAGGTGTGCTGGGCGACCACGAAGTGGCGCCGATCATCGTCGAGGGGCTGAAACGCCTCGAATACCGGGGTTATGACAGCGCCGGCATCGCCACCGTGAACGAGGCCCGCCACCTCGACCGTCGCCGTGCCGTCGGCAAGCTCGTCAACCTCTCCGACCTCCTCGTGCACAACCCGTTGCCCGGCCGCGCCGGCATCGGCCACACCCGTTGGGCCACCCATGGCGTGCCGAACGAGGCCAACGCCCACCCGCACCGCTCGGCGGGCGTCGCGGTCGTCCACAACGGCATCATCGAGAATTTCAACGAACTGCGCGCCGAGCTTGGCCAGAAGGGACTCGCCCCCGAGACCGACACCGATACCGAGACCGTCGCCATGCTCGCCCGCGCCTATCTCGACGAGGGGATGACCCCGGTCGAGGCGGTCAAGGCCACGCTCGCCCGGCTCGAAGGCGCCTTCGCGCTCCTCTTTCTGTTCGACGGCGAGACCGATCTGATGATCGCCGCCCGCAAGGGCAGCCCGCTCGCCATCGGTCATGGCGACGGCGAGATGTATGTCGGCTCCGACGCCATCGCGCTCGCCCCGATGACCGACCGCATCACCTACCTCGAAGAGGGCGATTGGGCCGTCATCACCCGCGCGGGCGCGACGATCTACGACGCCGCCGGCAAGCTCGCCAACCGCGAGGTCCGCGCCGTGCGGCTCGACGCGACCCGGATCGAGAAGGGCGGCTACCGCCATTTCATGATGAAGGAGATCGCCGAGCAGCCCACCGTGGTGCAGAAGGTGCTCGACGCCTATGTCGGCCCCGACGGCGTGACCCTGGAACTGCCCGGCATCGATTTCACCGCCGTCGAGCGTCTCTCCATTGTCGCCTGCGGCACCGCCTATTACGCGGGCCTGGTGGCGAAGTACTGGTTCGAACGCTACGCCCGCCTGCCGGTCGACATCGACGTCGCCTCCGAATTCCGCTACCGCGAGCCGCCGATCGCACCCGGCACGCTCGCGATCTTCGTCAGCCAGTCGGGCGAGACCGCCGACACGCTCGCCGCGCTCCGCTTCGCCAAGGACAAGGCCGAGAAGATCCTCTCGCTGGTCAACGTGCCCGAAAGCTCCATCGCCCGCGAAAGCGACGTCGCCGTGGCGATCCACGCCGGCCCCGAGATCGCCGTGGCCTCGACCAAGGCCTTCACCGGTCAGCTCGCCACCTTCGCCGTCCTGGTCGCCAAGGCCGCCGCCGAACGCGGCACGCTCGACGCCGCCGGCGTCGCCGAAATGCTCGATGCGCTGCGCAAGCTCCCCGGCCTGATGAGCCATGCGCTCTCGGCCGATGCCGCCATCGAGGAGGTCGCGGCCCAGGTCGCAGAGGCCCGCGACGTGCTGTTCCTCGGCCGCGGGCAGATGTTCCCGCTCGCCCTTGAAGGAGCGTTGAAGCTGAAGGAAATCAGCTACATCCACGCCGAAGGTTATCCTTCCGGCGAGCTCAAGCACGGCCCCATCGCCCTGGTCGACAACGACACCCCCACGGTGGTGCTCGCGCCGCACGACGGCCTGTTCGACAAGACCGTGTCGAACATGCAGGAGGTCATGGCGCGCCAGGGCCGGGTGCTGCTGGTCTCCGACGCCCGCGCCCGCGCCCAGGCCGGCGCCGGCGTCTGGCGCCATATCACCATGCCCGACGCGCCCGAACTCATTCAGCCGATCCTCTACGCGGTGCCGGCCCAGCTCCTCGCCTACCACACCGCCGTCGCCAAGGGCACCGATGTCGACCAGCCCCGCAACCTGGCGAAATCCGTGACCGTGGAATAGATGGAGATCCTGCGCCGGACGTTCCCGCATGAGAAGGGCACCGACACAGAGACGGTCGATGCCGGGGTCAACGCCGAAGGCGCCTTCACCATTACCGTCACCGACAGCGGCCCGGCGGCCGAGGCATTTCTGGGGGACTGGGACTACGAGGCCGGCATCAGGATTGACGCCGCCGACATGACCCGGCTCTGGCCGCATCTCGTCCGCGCGCTGATGACGGCAGAGGCGCCGCTCAATCTGGAGGCAATCGTCGCCCTTTGCGATGCGGCCGACGTCGACCCGCACCGGTGGAGCTGGACCTGACACCGGAGCCGGCACGCGCGGCGCTGGAGATCCCTGCCGAGCCCGGCGCGATTGCGCGTGACGGCGGCATCCGGGCGGCGTAGCGTCGGCGCATGGCCAAACAATTCGACGCCCTCACCGACGACCATCGCGCCTTCATCGAAGCGCAACACATCTTCTTCACCGCCTCCGCCGCCTCCGACGGGCGGGTGAACCTCAGCCCCAAGGGCACCGACAGCTTGCGCGTCCTCGGCCCCAACCGCATCGCCTGGCTGAACCTCACCGGCTCCGGCAACGAGACCGCAGGCCACCTTGCCCGCGCGAACCGGCTCACCCTGATGTGGTGCGGCTTCGAGAAACGCCCGCTCATCCTGCGCGCCTACGGCACCGCCCGCACCCTGCACCCGCGCGACACCGACTGGCCCGACCTCGCCGCCCGGTTCGGCCCGCCCCCGGGCGCCCGGCAGATTTTCGACATTTCGGTCGAGATGGTGCAAACCTCCTGCGGCTATGCCGTGCCCTATTACGACTACGTGGGCGAACGCGACACGCTGGCCCGCTGGACCGAGGGCAAGGGCCCGGACGGCATCGTCGCCTACTGGGACGAGAAGAACCGCACCACGCTCGACGGCTTTCCCACTGGCCTGTTCGAGGACGAGACGTGACCCGCGACGAGGCGCTCGCGGCCCTCGAAACCGCCGCCGAACCAGGTCGGGCCGCTCAGGTGGCGGCCTACATGAAGGTCGAGCGCCGCTATCTCGGCACGCCGATGCCGGCGGTGAACGATCTCACCAAGGACTGGCGGCAAAGCCTCACACTGGACGAGCGCGTGACACTGGCCGACGCACTCTGGCAGACCGACATCCACGAGGCCCGCATCGCCGCCGCCAAACTGCTGACGCAGGCCCGGATCAAGGACGACGCGCCTGTCTGGCGGCTGATCGCGTCCTGGCTGCCGGAGTTCGACGCCTGGGCCATCGCCGATCATGCCTGCATGGCCGGCCAGAAGCGCCTGGCCGCCGATCCCACCCGGCTCGACGAGGTCGAGACCTGGACCGGCTCCGGCCATCTCTGGACCCGCCGCGCCGCCCTCGTCATCACCCTGCCCTGGACCAAGCAGAACCACCCCAAGCCCGCCGATCTCGCCATCCGCGAGCGCGTGCTGGGCTGGGCGGCCGGCTATGTCGACGACCGCGACTGGTTCATCCAGAAGGCGGTGGCCTGGTGGCTGCGCGATCTCTCGAAGCACGATCCCGAGCGGGTCCGCGCCTTCCTCGACACTTATGGAGACCGGATGAAACCCTTCGCCCGCAAGGAGGCGGGCAAGTACCTGCCCTGAACGTTCAGTTCATTCGGCAAAGACCTCGAGCTCGTGCAGCCCGGTGAGCCCAACCTCGAGCAGCCGCAGCGCCGGCAGCGAGATCCGGCTGCCCGAGCCATCCGCGCCCCCGCTCGGCCGAAGTTCGAGCTGCACGCTCTTTCCGTTCGCCACCGCCACCACCCGGCCCTTGCGCGCGGCGCTGACCAGCGGCGTCTCCAGCCAGAACCCGGGATCGGCCGGATTGCCCAGCGCCGCGACGGTCCGCCCGACCTTGGCCGAGGCCGCTGCCGCCGGCGTCGCCACGGCGGCCGCCCGTTCGGCGGCGCTCGTGGTGTCGAACTGGTCCACCGTCACCGCGCCCGCGGCCGGGATCGCCGCCGCCCCGGGGCGCGGCATCGGCCGCAACATCCCTTCCGGCGGCGGCACGTCCGGCCCCAGCCGCGCGGCACGCAACCGGTCACAGCCCGCGCCCGCCGAAAGGGCGGCGGTCAGAGCCAGAAGCAGGGCGAAACGCGCAACAATCATGCCGCGAATCCTAGGCCGAAACGAAGTCGTGAACAATGCCGCACGCGCTTGCACGCCCCCCGCCCCGGCCCTAGGGTCGCGCCATGAACCCGCGCCCGCTCATCGACCCGTTCCAGCGGCCGATCACCTATCTCAGGCTGTCGGTCACCGACCGCTGCGACTTCCGCTGCACCTATTGCATGGCGGAAGAGATGACCTTCCTTCCGAAGAAGGAACTCCTCAGCCTCGAAGAGCTCGACCGAATGGCCTCGGCCTTCATCGGCCTCGGCGTGCG
Organism: Maritimibacter sp.; assembly: GCA_020441205.1. GTDB lineage: Bacteria > Pseudomonadota > Alphaproteobacteria > Rhodobacterales > Rhodobacteraceae > Sinisalibacter. The sequence goes on along the minus strand of JAGRMO010000154.1, from coordinate 589 downwards.
CAAGCTGCGCATCACCGGAGGCGAACCGCTCGTGCGCCGCGATATCCTCACCTTCTTCCGGGCGATGCGCCGCCACCTCGATGCAGGCCTCCTCGACGAGCTCACCCTCACCACCAACGGCTCCCAGCTCGCCCGCTACGCCGCCGATCTCGCCGCGTCCGGGGTGAAACGCGTCAACGTCTCGCTCGACACCCTCGACGCCGACCGCTTCCGCGCCCTCACCCGCCGTGGCGATCTCGCCAAGGTGCTCAAAGGCATCGCGGCCGCGAAGACGGCCGGGCTCCGGGTCAAGATCAACGCCGTCGCCCTCAAGGGCATCAACGACGACGAGCTCTTCCGTCTCACCGATTGGGCGGCGGCGGGCGACATGGATTTTACCTGGATCGAGGTCATGCCGATGGGCGAGGAAGGCCATGCCGACCGGCTCGACCAATATTGGCCGCTCGACGATCTGCGTGACCGCCTCGCGACCCGCTACACCCTCACCCCGCTTGCCGAACGTACCGGCGGCCCCGCCCGCTATTTCCGCCTCGAAGAGACCGGCCAGAAGATCGGCTTTATTACCCCGCTCACCCATAATTTCTGCGAA
>JAGRMO010000153.1:27146-27302 GCA_020441205.1 Maritimibacter sp. | reverse complement strand
GGAATCGCTGGTCGACGGCATCCGTCGCGCGACCGACGTGATGCTTGCCGGCAAGGTCGCCGTGGTCTGCGGCTACGGCGACGTGGGCAAGGGCTCGGCCGCGTCGCTCAGAGGCGCCGGCGCGCGCGTGAAGGTGACCGAGGTCGACCCGATCTG
>JAGRMO010000153.1:0-27015 GCA_020441205.1 Maritimibacter sp. | reverse complement strand
CATGGCCATCGTCGGCAACATCGGGCATTTCGACAACGAGATCCAGGTGGCCGCGCTAAAGAACCACAAGTGGACCAATATCAAGGAGCAGGTCGACATGATCGAGATGCCCTCGGGCAACAAGATCATCCTGCTCAGCGAGGGTCGGCTCCTCAACCTCGGCAACGCCACCGGCCATCCGTCCTTCGTGATGTCGGCCTCGTTCACCAACCAGGTTCTGGCGCAGATCGAGCTGTTCACCAAGACCGACCAGTACGAGAACAAGGTCTACATCCTGCCCAAGCATCTCGACGAGAAGGTGGCGCGGCTGCATCTCGATAAGATCGGGGTGAAGCTGACCAAGCTGCGCCCGGACCAGGCGGCATATATCGGCGTCACGGTCGAGGGCCCGTTCAAATCGGAGCATTACCGCTACTGACGCGGCGATTTCGGCAGGTCGCCTGCTGGCCCTGCCCATCTACAATGCGCGATCCGGCGAGACCCCGCCGGGTCGCGCGCGCGTTTCTGGGGCACGGTCGCCGACCGCCCGCCGAGGGGGAACGGTGCTATAGTTTTCCCTTTGGAAACGTCAGTTTCCCGCTTAGGCTGCGCGCCAAGGGCACGGCCCTCCAAAGAACTGGGAGAGAACCAATGGGAAAACGTGACGACCTCATCGCCAAATACGCCGATGATCTGAAGAACAAGTGCGGTGTCGAACCCGATATGGGCCTTCTCACCAAGGTGACCATCGGCTGCGGGCCGTCGATCTACGATGCCGATGCCGAGACCGTCGCGGCGTCCCAGGACAGCGAGCTCGAGCTGGTGAAGAACAACTTCCTCATCAAGAAGCTCGGCCTCGCCGACGGGCCGCAGTTGATGGAAGCAATCAACTCGGTGGTCGAGACCTATGGCCGCTCGGAGCGCAACAAGTACCGCCCGGTGGTCTACTACCTGCTGACCAAGCATTTCGGCAAGGAAAGCGTTTACGCCTGAGGGCGTGGACCGGGGCGCGCGGGGTTTCCCGCCCGCCCCTCGACGCCATTAACCGGGCGTTACGGTTAACTTACTGAAAACACGTAGAATTCTAAGTACTCCGTGGTTGCGGAGGGCGCGCCTTTTGGCCTAGTGTCCTCTCAAGGCCAGGATGGTCGGACCTTTTTTCAGAGACACGTGTGGTGCTGAGGGAGCACGTGGGGTGGAAGGAGGGTTCCGAACCGTCGGAGCCCTCCTTTTTTCATGACATCTTTCGTGCGGTCGCGCGCTCCGGGACGGTCTCCCTGTAGCCGTCTGATTCCCGGCTCAGAACAGCACCAGGACGAAGCCGATGATGGTGCAGCCGAACACGGCATAGCCGCCGTCGATCAGCGTCAGCTTGAACGGGCGCATCCCGTAGGCGTTGTTGATCATGATCCAGGGGCTGATCATGAACAGCCCGATGCCGAAGCCCACCATCATGCCCTTCAGAAGCGTGTCGATCTCAGCCTCGGAGATGATGTGGCGCATCATGCCGGCGACGAGGATCATCGCGATGGCGGACAGGATGAACGGCGTCGGGCTCTGGCCCTTCGGCCGGCCGTTGTCGTCGACCTCGATGCCCGAGGCCTCGACCCAGGGCTTGGCCAGCGCCATGTACCAGACGGCACCGAAGATCCAGGCGGCCGCGGCGGCGACAAGAACGTTGACGATTTCCATGACTATCTCCCACCTTGCGTCATTCCGTCGCACTATGGGTAAGACAAGAGCGTTCGCCTAGGGTGTTTCGCCCGCCAGATTCAGCACGGTGGCCCATTCCTCGGCGCTTACCGGCTGGACCGAGAGGCGTGAGTTGTTGACGAGCACCATGCCGGCGAGGCGCGGGTCGGATTTGCACATGTCGAGGGTTACGGGATTGGCCAGCGTACGCACCGCGCGGATATCGACGCATTCCCAGCGCGGATCGTCGGTGGTGCTGTCGGGATGCACCTCCTTGCAGACCTCGACGATGCCCACGATGCGCTTCTCGTCCACCGAATGGTAGAAGAAGCCCTGGTCGCCCAGTTTCATCGCCCGCATGTTGTTGCGGGCCTGGTAATTGCGCACCCCGTCCCACTGCTCGCCGGCGTCACCCCTGGCGATCTGGTCGTTCCAGCCCCAGGTGCCGGGCTCGGATTTGAACAGCCAGTAGGCCATCAGCCGATCACCTTCTTGAATTCCTCGATCCGCACCTTCTGGAACAGCCCGGCCTTGGCGTAGGGGTCGTTCGCGGCCCAGGCTTCGGCCTCGGCGCGGGTGGCGAGATCGACGATGATCAGTGAGCCGGTCATGGCAATGTCGCCGCCGAGGAAGGGGCCGGCCAGCACGATGGGCGAGGCGTCGAGATAGGCGAGGTGTTGGTCGCGGTTGGCCTTGCGGGTTTCGAGCGCCCCGTCCTTGTCGGTGCAGATGATGGCGAACATGTCATTCCTCCTTGAGTGGCCGCGACAAGAGGATGCCGACGGCGTCGTTTACGGTGATGGCGGCCTCGGTCAGCGCGACCACGATATTGGCGATGGGCATGTCGATGCCCGCGTTTTCCGCAGCATTAGACACTGCCTTGGCCGTGGCCTTGCCTTCAATGGTCACGCCTTCGGCGCCCTTTTCGCCGCGCCCGAGGGCGAGGCCGTATGAAAAGTTGCGCGACTTTTCCGAGGTACAGGTAAGGGCGAGATCGCCGAAGCCCGAGAGGCCCGCGAGGGTTTCGGGATCGGCGCCGCGTCCTCGGGCGAAGCGGTTCATCTCGGCATAACCCCGCGTCATCAGCGCGGCGCGGGCGCTTTCGCCAAGGCCCGCGCCGATGGCGACGCCGCAGGCGATGGCGATGACGTTCTTGAGCGCGCCGCCGAGCTCGACGCCGATCATGTCGGTCGCGCGGTAGAGCCGGATGTTGGCGGTCGAGAGCGCATGCTGCAACGGCTCGGGATCGGCGGCGGCGAGGGTGAGCGCGGTGGGCAGGCCGGCGGCGATGTCGACGGCGAAGCTCGGACCCGAGAGCACCGCCGGCGTCGCGCTGGGGCACGCCGTGCGGATGATCTCGGCCGGACCCTGGCCGGTGGCGAGGTCGACACCCTTCGAACAGCAGACCAGCGCCTGGGTCGCGAACAAGGCGGCGTGTTCGGTGAGGAAGGCCGAGAGCGTCTGCAGAGGGATCGCGAGGAGGACGATCGGGGCGGCGGCGGCCTCGGCGATATCGCCTGTCACGGTGATCGTGTCGGGCAGGCGGAAGCCGGGCAGGCGGCGGGTGTTTTCGCGAGCTGCCTGCATCTCGCCCGGGTCGCGGGCCCAGAGCGTCACTGCGCGGCGATCGCGGGCGAGCGAGATCGCCATCGCGGTTCCGAACGCGCCTCCCCCGATGACCGCGACGTGGCTCATGCCTTGGCCCCCTTCTTGCCCGATCCAAGCATGGCGGGGGCGGCCTCGTCCAGCGGCCAGCGCGGGCGGGCGGCGAGGGCCATGTCGTCGGCATGGCCGGCGCGGAAGCGTTCGATTCCGGCCCAGGCGATCATCGCCGCGNNGCCGCGTTGTCGGTGCAAAGCGCCAGCGGCGGGGCGAGGAAGGCGACGCCGGCCTCGGCGGAAACCGTCTCTAACGCGGCACGTATCTCCATGTTTGCCGAAACGCCGCCGGCGACAGCGAAGGTCGGGACCTCGGGCGCGCGGCCAAGGTATTCGGCGAGCGCGCGGCGCGACTTCTCGGCCAGAACATCGGTCACCGCTGCCTGAAATGCGGCACAGAGATCGGCGCGGTCGGCGCGGTGAAGCCCGCCGTCGCGGGCGACGAGCTTGTCGCGCTCGCGCAGGAGGGCGGTCTTGAGACCGGAGAAGCTCATGTCCATGCCCGGCCGGTCGAGCAGCGGGCGGGGCAGGGAAAAGCGGGTGGCGTCGCCGGTCTTCGCCTCGGCCTCGACCGCAGGGCCGCCCGGCTGCGGCAGGCCAAGGATCTTGGCGGTCTTGTCGAAGGCTTCGCCGGGGGCGTCGTCGATGGTGCCGCCGAGCCGGGTGAAGGCGTCCTCGCCCTCGACCAGCAGAAACTGGCAATGGCCGCCGGAGACGAGGAGCATGAGATAGGGGAAGGCGGCAGCGTCGGTCAGGCGCGGGGTGAGGGCGTGGCCGGCGAGGTGATTGACGCCGACGAGCGGCAGGGAGGTCGCTGCGGCCAGGCCCTTGGCCAGCATGACGCCCGCGAGTACGCCACCGATGAGGCCGGGCCCGGCGGTGACGGCAATGGCGTCGAGATCGTCCAGCGCGATACCGGCCTCGTCCAGCGCCTGTTCGACGCAGAGGTCGAGCTTTTCGGTATGCGCGCGCGCGGCGATCTCGGGGACGACGCCGCCGAAAGCCTCGTGCAGCTCGGCCTGACCTGCGACAACCGAGGCGAGGATCTGCGGCGGCGCGCCTTCGGCATGGCGCACGACGGCGGCGGCGGTGTCGTCGCAGCTCGATTCGAGGCCGAGGAGAGTGAGGGTGCGGGTCATGGTCGCCGTTGCGATGGGGTTCGCGCCGGGGTACCACCGCCACAGGTTCCAGACAACACCGAGGCCCCGATGACCCCGACCCTCGTGCTCACCCGCCCTGACGCGCAATCGCGCGCGCTGGCGGCGGAGTTCGGCGCGGGCGTGCGGGTGGTTGTTTCGCCGATCTTGGAGATTCAGGGCACCGAAGCACAGGTGGATCTCGCGGGCTACGCCGGGGTGATCCTCACCTCTGCCAACGCGGTGCGGTTCGGGCCGGAACTGGCGGGCGTGCGGGCCGACTGCGTCGGCAAGGTTTCAGCGGCTGCGGCCCAGGGTGTCGGGGCGGTGATCGGGGCGGTGGCAGAGAACGCCGACGCGCTCGTCGGCCTGATCGAAGGGCCCGGTCCGCTCCTGCATCTGCGCGGCGAACATGCACGCGGCGCGGTGGCCGAACGGCTGAGTTCCGCCGGAATAGAGACACATGAGGCGGTGGTTTACCGGCAGGTCGCGCGGGGACTCACGGACGAAGCGCGGGCCGCGATCGAGGGCGATGCCCCCGTGGTGCTGCCGCTCTATTCGCCGCGGTCGGCCCGATTGGTGGGCGCGGGGGTGTCGCGCCTCGGGCCTGGGCTTCGGGTGATCGCGATGAGCCAAGCGGTCGGCGAGGCCTGGGCCAGGGCGACCGGCGGCGCGGCCGAAGTCTGTGTCACACCCAGCGGCGCCGAGATGTCGCGTCGGATCCGCGCCGCCCTGCGGGGGTAAGTCGCCTTGAGACCGGCAGGGTCGATGATTAGGTTTGAACGCGTGGGCGCGTCTCTCTGGTCGCGTGTAGAGATTCGGAAGGTGCAGGATGGCGGAAAGCCCGAAATCGACGAAGAAGGACGGCCCCACGGCTGCGGCCAAGGGGGCGAACGCCGAGACGCCGAAGCCCGCTCCCAAGACACCGCAGGGGCCGGTCGAAGACGCCGAGGTGATCGGCGAAACGCCGGCACCCGTCAAGCCCGTGCCCGCCGCGAAGACCGCCGCGAACGACAAGGCCCCGGTCGAGCCGGCAGAGCCGTCGAAGAAGGTCGAGGCGAGGCCAGCCGAACCGCCGAAGGCCGCCGCCGGGTCCGATGAAAGACCCACCGGGGCCGAGACGGCGAAGGCGTCCAAGCCTGAAACGCCGAAAATCGCTGCACCGGTTCAGGCGGCGAAGCGGCGCGGTGGCGTCGGCAGCTTCGTCGGCCTCCTTCTGGGCGGCGTGGCGGCGGCGGTGATCGGCTTCGTCGCGGCGCGCACGGTGGTGCCCGAGGGCTGGCCGTTTCCCGGCGTCGCGCCCGAGGAAGACCCGCTTGTGAGCGAGATCGCGGCGCAGGCGGCGGAAATCGCGGCGCTCGAGGACCAGCTTGCCGGCGTCGCGGCGACGCTCGGCGCGGTGCAAGCCGACACCAGCGCAGTGGATGGGCTGCGGTCCGAGATGACGACGCGGCTCGACGAGATCGAGACAACCTTCGGCGAGATCGCCGACCGGCTCGATGCGGTCGAAAAGCTGGCGCCGGAAGGATCGGCCGCCGCCGAAGCGGCCGCCGCGGCCTATGACCGGGAATTGCAGGCGCTGCGCGAGATGTTTGCGGGCGAGCTTGCCAAGGTCGAAGCCGCGCAGGCGGATGCGGCCGGGCTGCAGGAGCAGGCGGCCGAGGCGCAACGTGCGGCGCAGGGCCGGGCGGCGCTGTCGGCGGTCGCCTCGGCGCTCGATACCGGCGTGCCCTTCGCCGATGCCCTGGCCGAGTTTGCCGAGGCCTCCGGCGCGACGGTTCCCGATGCGTTGGCCGCCGTGGCGGCGGACGGGGTGCCGACCCTCGCCGCGCTGCAGGCGGAGTTCGCCCCGGCCGCGCGCGACGCGATCGACGCGGACATCCGCGCGCGGGTGGAAGCGGGCAGCATGGGACGGGCGCAGGCGTTTCTGCAGACCCAACTCGGCACAAGGTCGCTCGAACCCAAGGCGGGCGACACGGCCGATGCGGTGCTGTCGCGGGCCGAGGCGGCGTTGAAGACGGGTGACCTTGCCGCAGCCCTCACTGAACTCGCCGGTTTGCCCGAGGCGGCGCAACCGGCGATGGCCGACTGGCGGTCGCGGGCCGAAGCGCGGTCCGGGGCGCTCGCGGCCAGTGCGGCGCTGGCCACCGAATTGAACGCGAAGTGAGGGTGATCCGATGCTCTGGTCCTTGTTGAAAATCATCCTGTTCGTCGCGTTGATCGCGCTCGGCGTCTACGGCGCTGGCCAGCTTACCGAGATGCAGGGCGGGATGCAGATCGCCGTCGCCGGCATGGAGTTCAATCTCGGTCCCCTGCAGATGGTCATCGCCTTCGTGGCGCTGCTCGTCGTGGTCTGGCTGATCCTCAAGCTCGCGAGCCTCCTGGTGGCGGTGATCCGCTTCCTCAATGGCGATGAAACCGCGATCAGTCGCTATTTCGACCGAAACCGCGAGCGCAAGGGCTATGCGGCGCTGTCGGAGGGGATGATGGCGCTGGCCTCGGGCGAGGAGAAGGTGGCGATGGCCAAGGCGGCGCGGGCCGAGAAGTTTCTCGGTCGGCCGGAGCTCACCAATCTCATCACCGCCCAGGCGGCCGAGATGGCGGGCGACCGAAAGCAGGCCGAGGCGGTCTACAAGCGGCTGCTTGCCGACGAGCGGACGCGGTTCGTGGGCATCCGCGGGATCATGAAGCAGAAGCTCGAGGCGGGCGATACCGAGACAGCGCTGAAGCTTGCGGAGAAGGCCTTTGCGCTGAAGCCGCGGCACACCGAGACCGGCGACGTGCTGCTCGCGCTGCAGGCGGTGCAGAACGATTGGTCGGGCGCGCGCAAGACCATCGGCACGAAGGTCAAGACCGGGGCGTTGCCGAAGGACGTGGGCAAGCGGCGCGACGCGGTGCTGGCGTTGCAGGAGGCGAAGGACATCTTCGACGAGGGCAATTCGATCCGGGCGCGTGAAGCGGCGATCGAGGCGAACAAGCTGTCGCCCGACCTGATCCCGGCGGCGGTGATGGCGGCGCAGAGTTATGCCGAACAGGACAATCCGCGCTATGCGGCGCGGGTGCTGACCAAGGCCTGGGCGGTGCATCCGCATCCCGACCTCGCCGCCGCCTTCGCCCGGCTCGAGCCCAACGAGAGCCCGGGCGCGCGGCTCAAGCGGTTCAAGGCGCTGACCAAGCACCAGCCCGACCACCCGGAGACGCGGATGCTGCTGGCCGAGCTCAACATCGCCGACGAGGATTTCGCCGCCGCGCGCAAGGCGCTGGGCGATCTGCCGGAGAAGGATCCGTCGCAGCGCGTGCTGACGCTGATGGCCGCGATCGAGCGGGGCCAGGGGGCGGGCGACGACGTGGTGCGCGGCTGGCTTACCCGGGCGGTCACCGCCTCGCGCGGGCCGCAATGGGTCTGCGAGAAGTGCAACCATGTGCACGGCGATTGGGCACCGGTCTGCAGCAGCTGCGGCGCGTTCGATACGCTGAGCTGGACGGTACCGAACGAGGGCGAGGTGAAGATGCATGGCGGGGCCGAGATGCTGCCGCTGCTGGTGGGCAAGCCCGGCGACGCGGCCGGGGTGGTCGAGATCGTGAGCCCGGCCCAACCCGTGAACGCGGAGGCCGCGCCGCCGCATGCCGATTACGCCGATCCGGCGGATGAGGCGGGCGACGGGGCGGGCGAAGACGCCGCGCCGCAAACGAAAAAATAGGGCTACACACCTCGCGTCACGGGTGCTATTGACCGCGCACCCGCGAAGTGCCGCATTAGCTCAGCTGGTAGAGCACGTCATTCGTAATGATGGGGTCGGGGGTTCGAGTCCCTCATGCGGCACCACTTCGCGCGGGCGGGCGGCCTACTCGGCGGCCGCCACTTTCAGCACCCCGCGGCGGATCTGGTCTTCTTCGATCGACTCGAAGAGCGCACGGAAATTGCCCTCGCCGAAGCCGTCGTCGCCCTTGCGCTGGATGAATTCGAAAAAGATCGGTCCGATTACCGTCTTCGAGAAGATCTGCAGCAGGATCCGGGTCTCGCCGCCGCCGACCACGCCTTCGCCGTCGATCAGAATGCCGTGCTTCTTCATCGCCGCGATCGGCTCGTCGTGGCCCGACACCCGGTTGTGGCTCATCTCGTAATAGGTGTCGGGCGGGGCGGGCATGTAGCGCATCCCGGCCGAAGCGATCCGGTCGGTGGCGGCGTAGATGTCGTCGGTACCGATGGCGATGTGCTGGATGCCCTCGCCGTTATAGCGCCTGAGGTATTCCTCGATCTGGCTCTTGTCGTCGGTGGATTCGTTCACCGGGATGCGGATCTTGCCGTCGGGCGAGGTGAGCGCGCGGCTGACGAGGCCGGTCATCCTGCCCTGGATGTCGAAGAAGCGGATCTCGCGGAAGTTGAAGGTTTCGGCGTAGAACCGGTACCAGGTGTCCATGTTGCCGCGGATCACGTTGTGGGTGAGGTGATCGAGATAGGTGAAGCCGAAGCCAAAGGGGCGCGGATCGGGCGTACCCAGCCAATCGTATTCGGCGTCATAGGCGCTGCCGGCGTCGCCGTACGTGTCGACGAAGTAGAGCAGCGAGCCGCCGATGCCGATCACCGCGGGTACGTCGAGCGATTTGCCGGGGCCGGTGTATTCGGTCGCGCCGAGATCGAGCGCGCGTCTGAGTGCGACCTGGGCGTCGACCACCCGCCAGGCCATCGCGGGGGCGCAGGGGCCATGGGCGGCGACGAAACCGGCGGCATGGCTTTCGGGTTCGGCGTTCAACACATAGGTGATGTCGCCCTGGCGGTAGAGGGTGATCGCCTTGGTGCGGTGCCTGGCCACCGGGACGAAGCCCATCTGGCGGAAGGTCGTGTCGAGCTTCGCGGGATCGGGATGGGCGAATTCGACGAACTCGAATCCGTCGGTGCCGGCGGGGTTGTCAGCGGAAATCTGCGCCTTCGGGGCGTTGTGCGGAAACGGGCCCATCATGTTCTCCTGTTCGCCTGGACTGGTGACCAGCATGACAGGGCCGGGGCGCAAAGGGCTTGCATAGTTGCGGCGTCTTGCCGCAGATACGCATGAAATACGTCCCCACTGGCAGATGAATGCATGAAATGCGCATAGATCGTTATGACCGTGCAATTCTCGACGCGCTGCAACGCGACGGCGCTCTGACCAATGCGGGATTATCGGAGCTCGTGAACCTGTCGGCATCGCAGTGTTCGCGCAGGCGCGCGGCGCTGGAGGCGGCGGGGATGATCGAAGGCTATGCGGCCCGGCTCAATGCGCGAAAGCTCGGGTTCGGCCTGCGCGCGATGGTGCGGGTGAACCTCAAGGATCACGGCAAGGGAACGGACCGCGATTTCGCGGCGTTCCTCGAAAGCGCGCCCGAGGTGGCCTCGGCCTTCTCGGTATCGGGCGATGCCGATTACATCCTCGAGATCCGAACCGCCGATCTCGAAGCCTTCGCCGCGTTCATCCATGGCCGGTTGCTGCCACATCCGCAGGTCGGCCAGGTGCGGTCCGATATCGTGTTGAAGACGTTGAAGGACCGGGCCGGGCTCGATCTGTCGGCGGTCTGACAGTCTGTCGGTCTGCCGGGCGCCTAGGCCGATAGCCGGCGCTCGTGCACCGCGATGGCGTCGTCGACCCGGTCGTAGTATTTCACCCGGCCGCGCTCGAGGATGATGGCCGCGTCGCAGAAAGTGCGCAGCTCGTTCATGTTGTGGCTCACCATCACGGCGCTGGCGTTCTTGACGCGCTCGCGGAACACCGCCTTGGATTTCTGTCGGAACGAGGCGTCGCCGACGGCGGTCACTTCGTCGATCAGGTAGGTGTCGAACTGGATGCCCATGGCGCTGCCGAACATCAGCCGCGAGCGCATGCCGGAAGAATAGCTGCGCACCGGCATGTGAAAATGCGCGCCGAGTTCGGCGAAATTCTTGACGAAGGTGACGAGCGTGTTGGTGTCGACGCCGTAGATCCGGGCGATGAAGCGCACATTCTGCGCGCCGGTCAGGTCCTTGTGAAACGCGCTGGCGAGGCCCACGGGCCAGGAGATCGAACCGTCCGAGGTGATGGTGCCGCTGTCGGGCGCCATGGTCCCCGAAATGAGCTGCAACAGGGTCGATTTGCCCGCGCCGTTGCGCCCGAGCAGGGCGAGCGAGCGCCCGCTCGGCAGGGTGAAACTCAGGTCGTCGATGATGACCATGCGCCGGCCGTTGACCCAGAAGCTCTTGGTGAGGTTTTCGAACTGGATCATCGTCCGGGCTCCCCGCTCACTTGCGGTCGCGGAACGCGTAGTACATCAGCGAGGCGATCGACCAGAACAGCACCAGGAACAGGGTCGCGAGACCGAAGATCATGCCGCGCTGCGGGTAGTCGGCGCGTTCGGGAACGGTGGGCTCGAGATAGGTGGCGAGGTAGCGGCTCTGACGCGCGGCGTTGGCGCGGGCGATGTCGAGCGCCGCCAGCGCGGTGCGGTAGGCTTCGCCGGCGAACTCGCTGTCGACGACGAGGCTCTCGTATTCGGCGAGGAGCGCCGGATAGGCTTCATCGCCGCCGGCCATGTCTTCCTCGGAAAACGTGCGGCGCTCGTCGGCGATGCGGGCGCGGATCACCTCTATGCGGCGCTGGGCGGCGGTAACGCGCGGATCGTCCGCCACCGCATCCTGGGTGACGATATCGAAGTCGATCAGCGCCTGGGCGAGCTGCTGCTGGAGGCTGTTCAGCACGCCCATGCGGCCGGCGAGATCGCTCTGCGGATCGACGATCTGGGTGCGGGTGCGGAAGTTGACCAGCGCTTCGCGCGCCTGTTTGAGCCGCGCGACCGCTTCGACGAGATCCTGTTCGGCGTATTTCAGCATGTCGGAGCGGGCGGTGGCGTTGAGCTCGTTCACCAGATCCTGGCTCTCGCGGATGATCTCGTCGGAGAGCTGGGCGGCCATTTCCGGGGTGAAGGCTCGCACATGAAGGTTGATGAGCCCGGTGCCCTGATCGAACGACACCCGCACGATCCGGTGCCAGTAGTCGGTCAGGTCCTCGATGGTGCCGCCGGGTTTGAGGCCGAAGACCGGATCGTCGGCATAGGGCGCGGTGTAATGGGCGCGCAGGTCGAGCCGTTCGTCGAGCTTGGCCACGAGGTTCTGGCTCTGGATGAACTCGTAGAGCATGTCGGCCTCGCCGGCGCTGCTGCTGCCGCCGAGGAAGCTGGTGAGGCCGCCCATCAGCTCGGCCCCCGGGGCGCCGACATCTTCCTTGCGGACCGAGAAACCGGATTCCGAGGCATACTGGTCGGTGGCGATGGTCTTGAGATAATAGCCGATGCCCACGACCGGGATCAGCACCATGAGAATGAAGGCGGTCAGCAGGCCCCAGTGGCGCTTGCGCATCTGCGCCTTGCCGGCCATCGGGCGGATCTCGATGACCCGGGGGGTGGGCTGCGCGTCGCGCTTGGCCCGGGCGGCGGCGCGTTTCGCGCGCCGGTTGGCCTGGCTCTGGTCGGTGTCGGCATCGTCGGGCGCGGCCTCGGCGCCGGTGTCGTCCTGCGCCTGCGACGGGTCGGGCGTTCTTGTGTCGTCGGTCGTTCCGGTCTCGGCCGATTCCGGCCTGCCGCCGTCGTTCCCGGCGCCCGGGCTGTTGACTTTGGCCGCGTTTCCGTTGTGATCCGCCAATCGTTCGCCTTTCCCAACCGGGTTGGATTCCACCGGAGTGTCTTACATAATGACGCCTCCCGACGCCAGCCAAATGGAGTAAACGTTGGATACATCCGAGACCATGGACGATCCAACGCCGATCCTGCCCGACTTGCGGCCGGACAGCGGACCGTCGCGCGCGCACAAGCGAAGTTTCGCCACAGCGCGCGTGATCATGGCGCTGATGCTGCGCGAGATGACGACGAAATACGGACGCTCGCCGGGCGGCTACATCTGGGCGATCCTTGAACCTGCGGGCGCAATCGCGCTGTTGTCGTTCGGGTTCTCGTTGATGATGCGCACGCCGTCGCTCGGCAGCAGCTTCATCGTGTTCTACGCAAGCGGCTACATGGTGTTCAACCACTACAACACGCTCGAAAAGGCGATCAACAACGCGCTGCCCTACGCGGCGGGGCTGCTTCGGTACCCGGTGGTCACCTGGCTCGACGCGATCCTCGCGCGGTTTTTCATCAACACGCTGACCAATATCCTCAACGCCATCGTGATCATCTGGGGGGCGCTCTACTTCTCGGGGTCGAGCATGATGGTGGATTTCTGGCCGATCGTCGAAGCAATGACGGCGGCGTCGGTGCTCGCGCTGGGGATGGGCACGGTGGATGCGTTTCTCTTGGGGATCTCGCCGATCTACCGGTCGATCTACAAGATCATCACCCGACCGCTGATGATCCTGTCGGCGGTGCTCTATATCGTCGACGACCTGCCGTCGACGGTGCGCGACATCATCTGGTACAACCCCCTGGTGCACATCACCGGGCTGATGCGCAGCGGGATCTACGCGACCTACGACCCGCAATACATCTCGCTGTCTTACGTGTTCACGATCGCGATGGTGTCGCTGACCTTCGGGCTGGTTCTGCTCAGAGGTTATGCCCGCACGATCGTTCACGACTAACAGTCGGCGGCGGGCCTGCGCGCGGGTCGTGCGGCGACGGCGCGTTTGAATTGCAGCTTCCCTCCGGCTTTGTTAGCGAAGGCCGCAACGGAGCTTTCGGGAACATCAGGTGACAATCGTCCTCCATATCGGGTCGCACAAGACCGGAACAACGGCGGTCCAGGATTTCGCCGCGTCGAACCGGTCGGCGCTGCGCGAGGCCGGGTTGTGGTACCCGGACTACACCGAGGCCGGTCTCGGCGAGTCGCGGGTCGCGCATCATCACGCGGCGAATGGGATTGCCCGCGCGCCGCTCGGCATGGCGCCGGAGAAGGCGGCGGCGTTCTTCGACTTCGTGACCCGCAATAAGCGTCCGGGCGAGACGGTGCTGATCAGCGCCGAGCCGATCTACCGTCAGGTGATCGTGCCCGAGGGCGGGCATCGCAACCGGCTGAGGGGCGAGGCGTTCTGGGACGCGCACCGGGCGTATCTCGAGCTACTTCGCCGGCAGTTCGCGACCGACGATCTCAAGGTGCTGGTGGTGTTCCGCCGGCAGGACAGCTTTGCCGCCTCGATGTATCAGGAGCAGGTCAAGACCACCCGCTACCGCCACGACTTCCGCCGGTTCATCAAGGAAAAGAAGTTTCATTTCAACTACCTGCGCCATGCACGCGAGCTTAGCGAAGTGTTTCCGCAGGTGGTTGCCGAGCCGTACAACCGGCTGACGGCGGGGGGCAACCTGATTGCGAATTTCTTCGCGCTTCTGGGTGTCGAGCCGCCACCCGTCGATCCGGCCAAGCGGCGCAACGAGTCGTTGCCGCATGAGCTCGTCGAGTTCAAACGGCTGATGAACGGGGCCGAGATCTCGGAGTTCCGGCGGCGCAATCTGGAACGGGCGATCCAGTACATGGCCCAGCGCGGCGGGCACAAGAGTGCGAAGAAGTACCTCTGGATGCCGCATGACGAGATGGTCGCGTTCCAGGCCTCGTTCGAGAAGAAGAACCGGCAGATTCACGAATATGCCACCTATGACCGCGGCGCCGACTTCTTTCCGACCGATCCGCTGCCGCCGGCGGACGTGTTTCCCGGCCTCGCGCCCGGCAGCCTACTCGGGGTTGCCGCCCGCGTGCTGCTCCCCGGCGCAAAGTAGGTTTTCCCACAGGTCGTAGACCGCTTTCGGTGCGTATTGCGCCATAGAGCCGGGGCCGGCGGCGGACAGCCGGGCGCGCAGTTCGACGTTTGCCATGAGCTCGCCCAGAGCCTCGCGGAACGCGGCGGTGCGGTCGGCGCCCGGGTCGACAAGGCGGCCGTTCACGCCGTCCTGGATCAGCGTATTGGCGCCCGGGCAATCGGCGAAGGCCACCGCCGGCACGGCATGGGCGAGGGCCTCGCCAACGGCCAGGCCGAAACCCTCGTAATCGGCAGGATGGGCGAGGATCGCGGCATCCGCGTATTCGTCGGAAATGGTATCCGTATGGACGCCCAGCTCGACGTGATCGGCGATGCCCAGCTCGTCGGTGAGCGCGTCGAGGCTCTTTTGCAGCGGGCCGCGGCCGAAAATCTTCAGCGACCAGTCAGGAAAGGTTTTCGACAGATCGGCCCAGGCGCGCAGGAGGATATCGTGGCGCTTGACCGCGGCGAGCCGTCCGACGGCCAGCACGGTGCGCGCGCGGGTGACATCCGCCGCGGTGTCGGCCGGGCGGATCACGTTGGGCACGACATGAACGCGCGGACGCATCTCGGGGGCGAACCAATCGCGGAACTCGGGCAGAAGCACGGTTAGCGCATCCATCCGGGCCAGCGCGTCGCGCCGGATGCGCCGGTCGCGCGGGTTCGGATCCCAGCGCTCGGGGCTGTCGTAGTCCATCGACGGCAGGTTGTGCAGCGAACCCACGCGCCGAATGCCGGTGGGCGGGTCGGCGAGGGCCAGCGCGGTGATCGCCGGCGGCAGGAAGGCCACCGCCACGTCGGGGCGGGTGGCCTCGAGATGGGCCTGCAGCCGGCGCCAGAAGCCGCCGTGCAGGCTCAGCCAGCTCAGCCGGTCCAGCCCGGGCCGGTGCAGGCGCATCCGGTGGAACTTGCGCCTTGCCTTGTCGACCGCGCGGCGCGGCAGGGCGCGGTCGCTCGCGTAGGGGCGCAGGTTCTTCAGGCCCACGCCCTCGGCAAGCGGGTAGAACGGCATGCCGCGCTTGTCTTCGTGGTGGACGATCTCGACGCTGTGGCCGCGTGCCGCCATCTCGTTGGCCAGCTCGATCAGCACCCGCTCGGCCCCGCCGCTGCGCTTGGCGAGGTTGCCGACGATGAGGCAGATCCGCTTGGGCTCGGTCATGGGCAGCGCGGCCTTCCTATCTTCCGAGAATGCGGCGCCGGATGCGGTAGGCGGCATAGCGCGGGTCGCCGCCGAGACCGGCGGCCATGTATTTCGCCCAGGAAAGATATTCCTTGTTGTTCAGCGCGTAACGGGCAGAGAGCCGGTAGGCCTTGTAGCGGATGCGGCGGATGGTGGCGGGATCGAACCGTTCGAGGTGGTGTCGGTTCTTGTCCATGATCCGCTGATTGCAGGCCCAGATCTCGGTGGCGCTGCGACCGAGGTCGGACTTGTTGTAGCGGCAATGCGGAATGCTCTCGCCGGTCGAAAAGATCCGGCCGCCAGTCTCGATGAAGCGCAGGAAGAAATCGAGATCCTGCAGCCGTGGCAGCTCTTCGTCAAAGCCGCCGACCCGGTGGAAGCTTTCGGCGGTGCCGAGCAGGGTCCAGAGATAGGCACGCAGCCGGTCGCCGAGAAACAACGAGCGGAACTGGTCGTCAGTGACGTCCTGTTCGACGAGGCGGGCGTTCTGGCCCTCCCATTGCCAGTCGTAGTCGCAGGTGATCCAGAGTTTCGCCGGGTCTTCGCCCTGCGCCACCAGGCGGTCGAGCAGGGCGAACTGGGTTTCGATCTTGTCGGGATACCAAACATCGTCGGCATCGAGCCAGGCGAGATAGGGCGCGGCGGCGAGATCGAGCAGCCGGTTGCGGGTGCGGGGCCGTCCGAGGTTCCGAGGGTTGCGGTGGAGCGTGATGGTCAGGCCGGACGCGGCGACGATCCGTTCGACGGCGGCGAAATTTTCGTCTGTCGAGCCGTCATCGACGACGATCACCCGCATCTCTCCCTGCCAGGTCTGCTCGGCCACGGATTGCAGCGAGAGTCCCAGCCCTTCCGGATCGTTGAAATGCGGAATGAGGATGTCGAGGGTCACCATTACCTGACCGGGCCTATGAGATTGGGGGCGGTTCTAACAGATGGGGGGGGCGTGTCAAACCGACCCGGCGGGGACCCGCGGACGGGCGCCGGATCCGCCCCGATGGGGGCGGGCCGCACGACAAATCTCGTCGCCGAACCGGATACAATGTGCGCAATGCCTTGGGACTGTTGCCAGATCTGTGTGCCACAGCCCGCCCCGTGGGCGATCACAGGCGTTTTCGCAGAGCATGTGCGACGTATTGGCCAAAGTGCCAGGCGGCCGATATCCGCCCAAGCTCACCGCTGTCGCGCAGCACCTGCCAGGTGCCGAGGGCGGCCCGAACCTTGTTCGACGACAGCGAATTGGGGCGCACCCGGTAGTCGGCCAGGCTGTCTTCGATGCCCACCGCCGCGCCGCCCCGGCGCAACAGATCGAGCCACAGGCCGTAATCCTGCCGGCGCGGAATGTCGGGCATGTAGGTCTTGCCGTAGATCGCGGTGTCGTAGACCGCCGTCAGGCAGCCGATGGCGTTGCCGCGCAGAGCATGATCGAAGTCGAGCAAGGCGGGCGCGCGTACCTGGCCAAGCTCGCGCCCTGAGGCGTCGATCCGGCGGTAGGACGAAAACACCAGCCCGGCGCCGGTCTCGAGCACGGTCTTCTGGCGGGCGAGCTTGTCCGGGTGCCACAGATCGTCGGCGTCGAGAAAGGCGATGTAGCGCCCGCGGGCGGCCCGGATACCGGCGTTGCGGGCCCGGGCGGCGCCGGAGCGCCGCGAAAGTGCGATCACCCGAAGCCGGGGGTCACGGGCGGCGGCGGCCTCCAGGAGTGCGCGCGAATTGTCGGAGGAGGCATCGTCGATCAGCAGGTGTTCCCAATCGGTCCGAGTCTGCGCCCGGACCGACGCCAGCGTCTCGTCGAGCGTCGCGCTGGCGTTGAACACCGGCGTGATGATCGAAAACAGGGGCGCGTCGGGCTGAGACATCGTAGCGGAGTGCCTGTGGCGGAGGGTGCCGCTTTATAGCGCCCGAAGGACCGGAGACAAGGCGCTGGCCGAGGCTCCACCGGCAAAGACGGGCCTAGGGGGCGTTCCAGCCGGCCGGGAGGCGGCCCATGCGGGTTCCGACGAAGTCGTAAACCGGTGCGAACGAGGTGCGCACCTTCTTCCACTTCCTCGACGAGGGGCGTTTCAGCGTCTCATCCTCCTTGGGGAAGGATGCGGGATCAAGCTCGACGCGGCCGATGCCGAGGAAATCGCAAATTGCGTCGAAGTTCTCTGGCGTCGCGAGGTCGTCGAAGAAAACGAACCGGCGTTCGTCCTCGGCGAAGGTGCGCTCGAGGTTGCGGATGGTGACGGTGTAGTCGTTGCGCGCCCAGATGTCGGGCTGGGCCATGTGACGGCTGAACGCGTGGTAGGGATCGAAATTCTGGCCGCGTTTCTGGGCTCGCGCGTATTGCGCCTTGCAGCGCGTCCAGAGCTGTTCGGTCGGATCGCGCATCACGAACAGGGCCCGCATCGGGTAGGGCCGCATCACATCGGCGATGCGCGCCAATTCCTGATCGTTGAGCACGCAATAGGCGGCGCCGAATTCGCCGAAGGCGCGGTGCGCCTCGGTGAGCCGCGCCTCGAAGAAGGCCCGGTAATATTGCTCGCGCTGAAACATCAGCGCCTGTTCCAGCTCCGGGTTCGCCCAGGCGTCGTCGGTGTTTTCCTGGAGCTGCTTGACGATCCTTTCGCGCAAACCGTCCGAGCGAAACACTTCGGGGTAGAAGCGGCGGTTCCAGTACTGGGTTTCCTCGATCTCCGGCAGCATGAACTCCGGGTGGCGGGCGAGCTGGCGGGCGAGCCACGACATGCCTTCGTGCTGTGGGCCGATCGCGAGCAGAAAGGCGGGGAGCGCGGCCTCGCGCGACCCGGCGTTGTCGGGTGCGGGGGCCAGTATTCTGGTTGCCTTCGCGATGCCGGACGGGCGCGGGCGGCGAAACGGCGATCCTTCCGATTTGATCCATTTGATCGCAAGCTGGATCATGTCCTGCAGCACGTCCGGGGTGATCCGATCGCCATAGGTCAGACCGGGCTTGTAGCTTGTCGGAAAAACCGGACCGACCGCGGCGTCGTCGTGCAGCAGGAAGCGGCGCAGCTTCTCGTTCTCGGCCGCGAAGCTCTCCTGAAACGCCACCAGATCGTCTTCGCTGTCAAAGAACGACCGGCCCTTCATGAGCTCTCGGTTTTCGGTGCTGAGAGCGGTTTCGAGCGTGCCGAACTGCTTGCGCAGGGTGAGCCGGTCGGCGCTCGACGCGTTGAGGATGCGTTTCAAGGCGACGAGATCGACGGGAAGTCCCTCGTTCGCCCGTTTCGGCTGGTTGAGCCCGTCGATCGGCAGGGCGAGCAGGCGGCAGAATTCGGCCACCGCGTCGCCCGAGCGGACGAGGCGATCGAAGGTGAGGGCCTTCAGCCCGGAAAATCCGGCATTCCAGGCCTGGGCCTGTTTGAAGAAGGCGAAGTGATACCAGAACTCATCAAGGAAGGTGTGGAAATTGCCCTTGTAGCGGGTCGCCTTGACGTGCTCCTGATACAGCGAATGGGCGTATTCCGCCTGCCTGCGAAATACCACGACGACCCGGGCTTCGCCGAATATATCGCGAACGCGTTCAATATAGGCGCGGCGCAGCGTCCAATATTCCTCCGGGTCATCCGGTGGGCCGCTGTTCGGGTCTCCGGCGATATGGCGATAGAACGGTTCAGCGCTGATGATCGTGGTCTCGTAATCGGACGATCGGCGAACAACTTCAGAAAAGAAGCGTCTCGCAATATCTTCGTCGAATACGTCATGCGCGCCCGACAGCGCGTTTACCATGCCGATATGGGCATAATGGGATTTCTGGTCGACGATCTCGTAGTCGGGATAGAACACGCCGCGCTCGGCGAGCGCTGCCCGGTTCGCGTCCAGGAATTTCTGGATCGAGGTGGTGGCCGTCTTGTGCGTGCCGATGTGAAGTATGATGCGTGACATGCGTGATCCCGAACCGCCGGACGGGTCCGACGATGGCCTCTTCTACCCGAAGGGCGGGGGTGGCGAAAGCCTTCGCATGCGACATCTAGTTACCCATCGCGGCGGGGCCGCGACCTGCAGCGTCCGGGATGCAGCGGATCGGCCGGTCCGGATGAATGCGCGTTGATGGTGCGGAGGGCATTGCATAGACTGGGCCGGCAGATGACGCCGCGTGGCCGTCCCGAGGGGGCGACGGTGTCAGGGAAGAACGAAGGGCCGGGCAGGATCTGATGGACGTTGTGCTTCACGCAGGCTGTTACAAGACGGCGACGAGTTCGATTCAGCTGATCGCGAATATGAAACGCGATGATCTCGCGGCCGACGGTATTCTCTTTCCGCTCGCGGGATTGCGGCGCAACGAAGGGTCAAACAATACACTATCGCGCGCGCATCACAGCCTGTTCCACAAGGTCAAGGGCGCGAACGAAACCCAGGGTCTCGTCGCGCAATTGCAGGAAGAGCTCGCCGCGGTCGAGGGCGTGACTCGCGTGTTTCTGTCGACCGAACTGCTTGCGGGCACGGACATTGACCTCAAGCGCCGGTTTCTCGATAGCTATGCACCTCTTGGCAGTTTCCGTATCGAATACGCCATTCGCGCGCCGGACGAATACGCGGAGTCGATCAACAACCAGATGCGCAAGGCGGGGCGGGTCAACCGGCAATTCGGCCGGCTGCCTTATCGCGACGACATTAGCCACTGGACCGAGCTTCTCGGGCGCGAGGCGGTGCGTCTGTCGTATTTCGCCAAGGGCAACGCGCGCGGTTTCATCGATGCTTTCTATGCGCGCCTCGGGGCGTCGGGGCGGATGTATATCGAGGGGCTCGACGACAATCCGGCGGTGTCGGTGAAGGGGATGCTGGTGCGCGAGGCCTTGATGCAGATGTTTCACGAGACCGGGCCACATGACCGGCGCACACGGCAGCGGACGATGAACGCGATCCGGGATTTCGATGCCAGCGTCCTGTCGGACAGCCCGAAGGCGATCACGTTGACGCCGGAGGACCGCGCCGACATCCTGCGCCAATACCGGGACGACATGGAAGCGCTGGCGGAATTGCTGTCGCCGGAAGAGCGCGCGCAAATGCGTGAAGAGCTCGACCCGAAGAAGCTCGCGCGGGCGCCGCGAAAGAATATCGACGATCCGATCGCGCTCAGCAGCGCCGAGCTCATCGGCTTCGCCAGGCTTGCGGGCGAACTCGGGCTCGTCGGGGCACGGGGCGAGGCGGCGGTGGAGACTGCGGCAGAGACGCAGGACGACGGCGAGGACTGAGCCGTCGCGGTCAGGAGGTCCGGTCGCGAAGGGCCTCGAACCTGCGGGCGACATCGCGAAACCGGTAGGCCTCCGCGGCCGACCGGTGATCGGGGCGCGGTGCGGCGAGGCTGTCAGCTATCGCGCTGGTCAACGCGGCGACGTCGCCGACCGGCACCAGCGCGCCGCGCTTGCCGTTGTCGAGGATGTCGGCAGGGCCCGAGGGGCAATCGGTCGAGATCGCCGGCGTGCCGCAACCCAGCGCTTCGACCAGCACCATGCCAAAGCCTTCCCAGCGCGACGACAGCACGAAGAGATCGGCGCGGGCGAGCCAGG
Organism: Maritimibacter sp.; assembly: GCA_020441205.1. Taxonomy (GTDB): domain Bacteria; phylum Pseudomonadota; class Alphaproteobacteria; order Rhodobacterales; family Rhodobacteraceae; genus Sinisalibacter. The sequence continues at coordinate 6,132 of JAGRMO010000153.1, read as the reverse complement.
CGAAGATGTTGCTCACCTGGCCGGGCAGGATCACCCGCTCACCAAGCCCGAGTTCGGCGACCAGCGCCTCAAGTTCGGCCCGGTCGCGACCTTCGCCGAGGATCGCCAGCCGGGCGGGCCTGTCGAGCCCGGCGACAGCGCGCAACAGGGTGGGGAAATCCTTCTGCGGCACGAGACGGCCGATGCCGAGGATCACGGGCGGCCCGCCGTCTTCGAGCCAGGGATGCGGGCAGGGGGCGGCGGCGCGCGCGAGGAATGCAGGGTCCCAGGCGGCGTTGGGGATGGTCTCGACGCTGCCCGGAGCGAGGCCTGCACCCCGCTCGATATCCTCCGCGACCCCGCGCGAGACGGCGACGAGGCGGTCGGCCGAGCCGATCGCGCGGATCGCCAGCCAGTCCACCAGCCGGTCCTTCGCCGAGGCGCGGGTGAGCTCGGTCGAGCGGTGGGTGTGGAAGGTCCAGACATGCAGGCAGCCGCGCCGGCCTGCGGTCTTCAGTGTGGCCGCGATCAGAAGGTGCATCGTGTTGCGGGCGGTGATCACCATATCGGGCCGGGCGTCGATGAGGTAGCGCCGGGCTGCCCCGAAGGCGCGGCGGGTGCGAGGGCCGAGCACGTGCAGGGCCACCCCTTTGGGTACGGCGCGGCCGTCCTTCGGGGCGGCGGTCAGCAGCAGATCGACCCGCGCGCCGCCTTCGACCAGACCCTGGGCGAGGTTCAGCATTGCCGTTCCGATGCCGCCGCCGTCGATCGTGCCGGGAGCGAGGGCGATCCGCAGCCCGGTCTTTCGGTCTTGGGGTTCGTCGCCGTTCACCTGCTCGTCCTCGTGCTCGCGGGCAAGATTGGCCTGTTCTTCAACGGAAAAACAAGGGATGAAAACCCAGGAGCGCGACAGGATGGAGCGATGCGACAGGAGCGGACAGACACCGGGCGCAAGAGCGACGCGATCTCGGTGATCGTGCCGGTGTACCGGCAATGGGATCTCGTTGCCGATTTCCTCGCCGCCTGGTCGCGCCAGACTCTTCCGCGCGCGGCCGAGCTTATCCTGGTCAACAACGATCCTGCCGCTCCGCCCGAAAGCCTCGCCCTGCCGTCCGGTGCGCGGATCGTCGACTGCGCCGCGCCCGGCTCCTATGCCGCGCGCAACGTAGGCGCCGAGGTGGCCACGGGCGATTGGCTGGTGTTCACGGATGCCGATTGCCGGCCGCTGCCCGGCTGGCTCGACGGGCTGGCGCGGGCGATGGACGAGGCGCCGCAAAGCCTGCTTGCGGGCGACGTGGCGATGGTCATCGACGGGGCGGCGACGCCCTGGGCGCGGTTCGATCTGGTTCGCGGCATACCGCAGGCGCGCTACGTGACGCGCGGCTACGGCGCGACGGCCAATCTCGCGGTGCCGGCCGATCTGTTTCGCAGGCTAAGCGGGTTCGATGCCAGGCGGCTGTCGGGCGGTGATGCCGAGTTCTGCCGGCGCGCCGGCGCCACCGGGACCGGCATCCACTTTGTGCCGGATGCCATCGTCGCGCATCCGGCGCGTGCCGACTGGGCCTCGCTGAAGACCAAGGCGCGACGGGTGAAGGGCGCGCAGCTCACGCAAGGCGGGTGGCGGCAGCGGGGCTATTGGCTCGCGCGCACGCTGCTGCCGCCGGTGCACGAGGTCTATTTCTATCTCAGATCGCCGCATCCGCTCGGCGACCGGCTGATCGCCTGTCTGGTGCGGGCGCGGCTCTGGGGGGTCGAGCTCGCCGAAACGGCGCGGCTCATGCTGGCGGGCGCCAGCCCCGAGCGACGGTGATCCCGGGCCTCAGGTGATCACATCGGGGCCATCGCGACCCGAGGTCGCCTTGATGCAAGCGAGGCTTTCGGCCGCCGCGATCACCGGGGCCAGCGCGTCCTGCACGTCGAGCCCGAGGCCGCCCGGCCCCGCGACGTAGCGTTCGAGGTAGAGACGCAGCGTCGCCCCTTCGGTGCCGGTGCCCGACAGGCGGATGACGAAGCGGGAGCCGTCGGCGAACACGATGCGCAGCCCCTGCAGCTTCGAAACCGAACCGTCGACCGGATCGGTATAGGCGAAATCGTCGGCGGAGGCGATCTGCATGCCTTCCACTTCCGTGCCCGGCAGATCGGCGAGGCGGGCGCGCAGCCCGTCGACGATCGCATTGGCCTTGTCGACCGGCAGAGCGTCGTAATCGTGGCGCGAATAGTAGTTGCGTCCGAAGTCCTGCCAGTGGCTCTTGAGAATCTCGGCCACGGTGGTCTGGCGCTCGGCGAGGATGTTGAGCCAGAGCAGCACCGCCCAGAGCCCGTCCTTCTCGCGCACGTGGGACGAGCCGGTGCCGAAGCTCTCTTCGCCGCACAGCGTGACGCGGCCGGCGTCGAGCAGGTTGCCGAAGAATTTCCAGCCCGTGGGCGTCTCGTATTTGCCGATGCCCTTGGCGTCGGCGACGAGGTCGGCAGCGGCGGAGGTGGGCATCGAGCGGGCGACGCCACTGATGCCGCCGGCATAGCCGGGGGCGAGATGGGCGTTGGCGGCGAGCACGGCGAGGCTATCGGAGGGCGAAACGTAAGTCTTCTTGCCCACGACCATGTTGCGGTCGCCGTCGCCGTCGGAGGCGGCGCCGAAATCGGGGGCGTCGGGCCCGAACATCACGTCCATCAGCTCATGCGCCCAGGTCGGGTTCGGGTCGGGGTGCATGCCACCGAAATCCGGCAGCGGGGTGCCGTTCACCACGGTACCCTCCGGCGCGCCGAGGCGGCGTTCGAGGATCTCGGTCGCATAAGGCCCGGTGATCGCGCACATCGCGTCGAACCGCATCCGGAAGCCGCCCGCGAACAGCGCGCGCAGTTTGGGGAAGTCGAACAGCGTTTCCATCAGGTTGGCGTAGTCGGACACCGGGTCGACCACCTCGACCGCCATGCCGCCGAGGGTGGTGGTGCCGATGGCGCCGAGGTCGACGTCATGGGCCTCGAGGATGCGGTATTCGCTGATCGTCTTGGTCGCGGCGTAGATCGCGTCGGTCACGCTTTCCGGCGCCGGGCCGCCGTTCGCGATGTTGAACTTGAGGCCGAAATCCTCGTCGATCCCGCCGGGATTGTGGCTCGCCGACATGATGAAGCCGCCGTCGGTCTTGTTGAGCCGGATGAGATGGCTCGCGGCCGGGGTCGAAAGCAGAGCGTTCTGACCGACGATCACCTTCTTCGCGCCCTGGGCCGCGCACATGCGCAGGATCACCTGGGCGACCTGGGGCGAGAAATAGCGTCCGTCGCCGCCGAGCACGAAGGTCTTGCCGGCCGCGCCGCCGATGGCGTCGAGGATGGCCTGGACGAAGTTCTCGACGAAATGCGGGGCCATGAAGCCGCGGGTCTTCTTGCGCAGTCCCGAGGTTCCCGGTTTCTGCCCTTCGATGGGGCTGGTGGCGACGGTCACGATCGACATTCAACTCTCCTTGGCCTTGGGCTCGGCGCCGCCTGTGGTCGAAGATGTCCCGGCGGCGGCGCGGGGGGTATCGGGATGGGCGAACAGCAGAACCGATTGCTCGGCGGCGGTGTAGCTCTTGGCCACCGGCTTCTCGAGCGCCTGCGGGTTGGCGCTGTCGAGGATCAGCACCCAGTCGCCTTCGGGCAGTTTCACCTGGCGGGCGGGGCCTGCGTTGTAGACGACGAAGACCTCGGGAGCGCCGGAATCGCGGATCGTTTCCGCCGAGGCGCGGATGATGACGCCCATGATGTGGAGGTGATCGTTCCAGTCGGCATCGGTCGGCGCGCGGCCCTCGGGGTGCCACCATTCGAGATCGGGCAGGCCGTCGCGGTCGCGGATGCGCGAGTGCAGAAAATTGCGCTGGCTCAGCACCTTGAACCGGCGACGCAGCGCCGACAGACGGCAGACGTAGTCGGCGAGGGCGCGGTCGGCGTTCCTCCAGTCGACCCAGCCGGTCTCGTTGTCCTGGGCATAGGCGTTGTTGTTGCCGCGCTGACTGTTGCCGATCTCGTCGCCGGCGAGCAGCATCGGAATGCCCTGGCTGAAGAACAGCGTTGCCAGCATGGCGCGTTTGCGGCGACCGCGCGCGGCGGTGATGACCGGATCGGTCGTCGGCCCCTCGTGGCCGAGGTTGTGCGAGAAATTGGCCTGGTGGCCGTCGCGGTTGCCTTCGCCGTTGGCTTCGTTGTGCTTGTCGTTGTAGGCGACGACGTCGGCCAGGGTGAATCCGTCATGGCTGGTGACGAGGTTGATCGAGGCGGTGGCGGAGCGGCCATCGCGGTCGAAGATCTCGGGACTGCCGAGCAGCGCCTTGGCGAGGCCGGGCAGCATATGCCCGTCGCCGCGCCAGAACGCGCGCACGTCGTCGCGGTAGCGGTCGTTCCATTCGCGGAACGGATGCGGGAACTGGCCGAGCCGGTAGCCGCCGGGGCCGATGTCCCAGGGTTCGGCGATGAGCTTGGTGCGGGCGAGCACCGGGTCCTGGCGGATCGCGTCGAGAAAGCCGGAGTCGAACCCGTGCTGGCCCCGGGTGAGGGCGGCGGCGAGATCGAAGCGGAAGCCGTCGATGTGAAACTCCTCGACCCAGTGGCGCAGGCTGTCCATCACCAGCCGGAGCACCGCCGGGTGGGCGATGTCGAGCACATTGCCGGTGCCGGCGTCGTTGATGTAGTGCCGCTTGTCGGGGGCGAGGCGGTAGTAGGAGGCGTTGTCGAGGCCGCGGAAGCTCAGCGTCGGACCGAAGCCGTCGCCTTCTGCGGTGTGGTTATAGACGACGTCGAGAATGACCTCGATGCCGGCCTTGTGCAGCGCGCGGACCATCTCCTTGACCTCGCGCAGGTCGCCGGTGTCGAGATAGCGCGGCTCCGGGGCGAAGAAGCCGATCGACTGATAGCCCCAATAATTGCGCAGGCCGCGCTCGACGAGGAACCGGTCGTCGATATAGGCGTGCACCGGCAGGAGCTCGACGGCGGTGACGCCGAGGGCGGTGAGGTGCTCGATCACCGCCGGGCAGGCGAGACCGCGGAAGGTGCCGCGGCGCGTCGGGTCGACGCCCGGGTGCATCGCCGTCAGACCCTTCACATGGGCCTCGTAGATCAGCGTTTCGGGGCCGGCGTGGTTCGGCGGCCGGTCGTCCTGCCAGTCGAAATTGTCGGGACCGACGACGACCGATTTCGGCATGGCGAAAGCGCTGTCGCGGGTCGAGAAGCTGAGATCGCCCATCGGCGAACCGACGTGGTAGCCCATCAGTGTGCGCGACCATTTGAGCCGGCCCGAGATCTTGCGGGCGTAGGGGTCGATCAGGAGCTTGTTGGGGTTGAAGCGGTGGCCGCGCTCGGGTTCGTAGGGGCCGTGGGCGCGCAGCCCGTAGAGCGTGCCGGGGCCGATGCCCGAGATATGGCCGTGCCAGATGTCGCCGTCGCGTTCGGGCAGGGCGACGCGGGTGAGCTCGGTATGGCCGTCGGCCGAGAAAAGGCAGACCTCGATCCTTGTCGCATGGGCCGAGAAGACGGCGAAGTTCACCCCGGTCTCGTCGACGGTGGCGCCCATCGGCCAGGCGCGGCCGCGGGTCAACTCCAGCCCGGCGACCCGGTCCGGCGTCAGCGCGGGGTGGTGGGCAGTCACGCGACCAGGCTCCGGTAGAGATCGTGGTAGGCCTTTGCCGGTCCAGACCAGCTCACGTCGGCCTTCATCGCGCGCTTGACCAGCTTCGCCCATTGCGCGCTGTCGGCGTAGAGCGCGGTGAGGTGGCGCAGCGCGCTCGCCAGCGCGATGCCGTCGACCGGGTGGAAGCTCACGCCGGTGGCGGCGTCGGCGGCGAGCGTGGCGGGCGTGGCGCCGATCACCGTGTCGTTGAGCCCGCCGGTGGCGGCGACGACCGGAATGGTGCCGTATTTGAGCCCGTACATCTGGGTGAGACCGCAGGGTTCGAAGCGCGAGGGCACCAGCACCGCGTCGCCACCAGCCATCAGCCGGTGCGACAGCGCGTCGTCATAGCCGATGCGCACGCCGACGCGGCCGGGCCAGCGTTCGGCCGCCTCCAGCATCGCGGCTTCGAGCGCCTTTTCGCCCGAGCCGAGCAGCACCAGCCCGCCGCCGCCTTCGACGAAGGCGGGCAGCGCCTCGGTGAGCAGGTCGATGCCCTTCTGCCAGGTCAGGCG
>JAGRMO010000152.1:1465-6496 GCA_020441205.1 Maritimibacter sp. | reverse complement strand
CGCCGCCAGTCGATCGACGCCGACGACCTGCTCATCGGCCATATCGGCGGCATGGACACCTGCGCCCGCGGCCTCAAGGCCGCCGCCGCGATGATCGAGGACGGCACCCTCGCCGATTTTGTCGACGAGCGCTATTCCGGCTGGAACAGTGACTATTGGCAAGGCGTGCTGGCCGGCGGCGGCTCGCTCGACGAGCTCGCCCGGAAGGTGGTCGACGAAAAGATCGATCCGCAGCCGCGCTCCGGCAAGCAGGAATATCTCGAAAACCTCGTCAACCGCTTCGTCTGAGCCATGATCGCCCGCGGCGTCACCGAGATCGGGGGCAGGGCGGTCGACGCCGCCCATCTCGCCGCGGGCGACATGGACGTGACACTGCTGAGCTACGGCGCCGTGACCAAGGCCTGGCGGATCGGCGGGCGCGATATCGTCCTCGGCTACGACGACCCCGCCGATTACGCGACCGACCGCTATTTCCATGGCGCCATCGTCGGCCGGGTCGCCAACCGGATCGAGAACGGCCGCTTCCTCCTCGACGGCACGCCGGTACTCCTGCCCCTGAACCATGGCGCCCATGTGCTGCACGGCGGGCCCGAGGGGCTCAGCACCCGGCACTGGACGATGGAGGCGGACAGCTCCGCCGGCAGCGTCCGCCTCGCCTACACAAGCCCCGACGGCGAAAGCGGCTTTCCCGGCCGCGCGGCCTTCGAGATCGTTGTCACTCTGACCGGAAAAACGCTCAGCTACGACATGCGCGCCGAGGTCGACCGGCCGACACCGATCAATCTCGCCCAGCACAACTACTACAATCTCTCTGGCGGCGGCCCGATCGACGACCATGTGCTGAGCGTGCCGGCCCGCGAGTACATCGTCTCGCGCGACGATCTGATCGTCACCGGGGTCCGTGCGCCCGTTGACGGCACGAGCAACGATTTCCGCAAGGCCCGCACCCTCGGCGCCGCCGACCCGGACAGGCGGGGCATCGACGCCTGCCTCGTGCTCGACAGCGGCGCCCCCGGCGCCGTGCTCTCGGTGCCCGGCGGCCCGACGCTCAGCTTCTTCACCGATCAGCCGGGGATGCATGTCTACAACGCCAACACCCTCGGGGCCCCCTTCGCGCCCTTCGCCGCAATCTGTCTCGAACCCGAGGGATTTCCGGGGTCGGTGACACATCCGCACTTCCCCTCGCAACTGGTCACGCCCGACACCCCCTACCGCCAGCTCCTGACCATCGAGGTCGATTGAAGCGCTTCCGTTACCCGTCGGCCCTGGCCCGACCGACCCCGCCCGGGCTCGTCCGACTACCGCGACGTTATTTCCGCAGGCCGAGCAGAAACCGTTTGAAATCCCTCGCTCGCTCCTTAGTGTTGGCCGAAGTACGGCCCGGCAGCACGGCCGGTGTCGACAAAATCGACCTACAAAAAGACGACAGATCAAGGGAGGATACCTCATATGGAGCGTCGCAAATTCCTGACCGGAGCCGCTGTTGGCACCGCCGGCATGGCCCTCGCGGCCCCGGCCGTTGCCCAGGGCACCAAAACCATGACCATCGTGTCGACCTGGCCGCGCGATTTCCCCGGCCTCGGCGTTTCGGCCCAGCGTCTGGCCCAGCGCATCACCGACCTTTCGGAAGGCACCATCCAGACCGAGTACTTCGCCGCCGGTGAGCGCGTCGGCGCCCTCGACGTGTTCGACGAAGTCGCCTCCGGCAACTCCAACGCCTATATCGGCGCCGATTACTACTGGACCGGCAAGCACCCGGCGCTGGCCTATTTCACCGCCGTGCCCTTCGGCATGTCCTTCGCCGAGATCAACGCCTGGATTCTCTACGGCGGCGGCATGGATCTGTGGGACAAGGTGCAGGACCAGTTCGGCCTCAAGGGCCTGCCCGCGGGCAACACCGGCACCCAGGCCGGCGGCTGGTTCAACAAGGAAATCGAATCGGTCGACGACTTCAAGGGCCTCAAGATGCGCATCCCCGGCCTCGGCGGCCAGGTGCTCGCCAAGCTCGGCGCCTCGACGGTCTCGCTCCCGGGCGGCCAGATCTACGAGAACCTCGTCTCCGGCACCATCGACGCCACCGAGTGGGTCGGCCCGTACAACGACTACTTCATGAAGTTCTACGAAGCCGCCAAATACTACTACACCGGCGGCATGCACGAGCCGGGCGCCCAGCTCTCGCTCACCTCGAACAAGTCCTGGTGGTCGTCGCTCTCCGATTGGGAGCGCAACATCATCACCGCGGCCGCCCTCGAGGAAAACGCGAACTCCTATTTCGAGGCGATGGCGCTCAACGGCGAATATCTGAACAAGCTCGAAGACGAGCACGGCGTCGAAGTGCGTTCGTTCAACGATGACGTCTGGGACGGCATGGGCGCGGCGGCCGAGGAAGTCTTCGCCGAAACCGCGGCCTATGACGCGCTCGCGGCGGAAGTGAACGACGCGGTCCAGGCCAAGATGCGCGAAATCGGCCGCGGCATCTCGCTGTTCGAAGGCCAGTTCGTCAACCAGCGCAACCGGATCCTCGGCCTCTGAGGCCGGATCAGGCGTGAACACAGGGGACGGGGCCGACGCCCCGTCCTCTTTTGGCGCAGACCGCTGCGCCCAAGAAAAGACCGGACCAAACGCGGGGGGAAGCCAAATGGCCAGCGTTAGCGACGTCACCGAACTGCCACGCCACGGCAGACCCGCCCCGATCGCCCGCGCCTTCGGTTGGTCGATCCTGACGATCCTCGTGGCCTTCCTGATCAACAACGTGCTCGTCGTCTGGTTCGGCTTCCCCGGCCTGCGCGGCCTCACCACCGGCGCCGGCGCGCTCGCCTGGGTCAACCTCGGCCTCTTCGTCGCCGCCCTCGTCCTTGCCCTCGCCGTCGTGCTGGCGAGCCCCAACCGCTCGCTCAGGTGGGATGCCCACCTCATCCACCGTTTCAACGTCTATTTCGTCCGCGCGCTGTTCTGGTCGATCTTCCTCGTCGGCCTGTTCGACGCCACCATCGCCTTCCTGCGCGCCGAGAACTTCGCCGCCACCCTGTTCGGAAACGGCCTCGGCCAGAGCCTCACCCGGTCGAACTTCGTCGGCCCCTGGGTGCATGTGCCGCTGATTGCTTTCGGCTTCGTGCTCGCGCTGTTCACCCGCACGCTCGGCTTTCCCTGGCTCGCCCTGCTGATCGTCGCCGCCGAGCTCCTGATCGTGCTTTCGCGCTTCATTTTCTCGTATGAACAGGCGCTGATGGGCGATCTCGTACGCTACTGGTACGCCGCGCTGTTCCTGTTCGCCTCCGCCTACACCCTCTACGACGAGGGCCACGTGCGCGTCGACATCCTCTATGCCGGCCTCGGCCGCACCACGCGGGGCTATCTCAACGCCATCGGCACGATCCTGCTCGGCATGACCACCGCCTGGGTGATCCTCGCCATCGCCTTCAACGGCCCGCAGTCGATCGTCAACGCGCCGGTCCAGAATTTCGAGATCAGCCAGGCCGGCCCCTTCGGCATGTATGTCAAATACCAGATGGCCGCCTTCATCGGCGTCTTCGGCGTGACCATGCTGATCCAGTTCGTCAGCTACTTCTTCGATGCCGTCGCCGATTGGCGCGGCGAACCGGGGCACCGCGACCCCGGCCATTCCGCCGGCCATTGAGGTGATCCCATGGAGCTCTTTTTCCTTCTCCTTCTGATCGTCATCATGGCCACCGCGCTGGGCTCGGGCTTTCCCGTGGCCTTCGCGCTGCCCGGCGCCGCGATCCTCACCATCGGCCTCGCCGCCGGCGCGGGCTGGATCTTCGCCGGCCATACCGACGCCTATTTCCACTCCGGCGGACCACAGCAATGGCTCTCGGCGGGGGTGACCAACCTTCGAGGGGTCTACTGGGAGGTCGAGCGAGATACGCTGATCGCGATCCCACTGTTCATCTTCATGGGCATCATGCTGCAGCGCTCGAAGATCGCCGAAGACTTGCTCGTGACGATGGCCCAGCTGTTCGGCCCCGTCCCCGGCGGCCTCGGCATCTCGGTGGTCTTCGTCGGCGCGCTTCTGGCGGCCACCACCGGCATCGTCGGTGCCACCGTCGTCGCCATGGGCCTGATCTCGCTGCCCGCGATGATGCGCAACAACTACTCGACGCCGCTCGCCACCGGCACTATCGCCGCCTCCGGCACGCTCGGGCAGATCATCCCGCCCTCGATCGTGCTCATCATCCTCGCCGACCAGCTGGCGTCGGCCGCCGACCAGGCCTCGACCATCCGCAAGACCCTGCACAAGGACGCGACCGGCGAGCTCTCGATGCCCTCGCTGTTCGACGTCGCCGGCACCTCCGCCGGCGAGATGTTCCTCGGCGCCTTCATTCCCGGCCTGGTGCTGGTCGGGCTCTACATGATCTACATCCTCGTCTTCGCCATCCTGAAGCCCAAGGCGGCTCCGGCGGTGCATTACGATGGCGCCTACAACGCCGCCTTCTGGCGCAAGGTCTTCATCACCCTGGTGCCGCCGCTCGCGCTGATCTTCCTCGTGCTCGGCTCGATCATCGCCGGCATCGCCACGGTCAACCAGGCTGGCGCCATCGGCGCGGCCGGCGCGCTGATCATGGCGGGCTACCGCCTGCCGGCGAAAGGCGTCCGCGGCACCTACACCCCGGCGCTGATCGCCCTCGTGGCCTTCGTCCTGATCGGTTTCGCGCTCTCGACCTACGAGATGAACGTCAAGGCGATGGACACGCCCCAAGACCGCATCGGCATCGCCCTCGGCGTGATCGCGACCTCGCTTCTCCTCCTCTCACTGATCTGGTCGGGCATCCGCGTGCTCCGGATCGACCACACGCTTCAGGGTGTGATGATCGAGACCGCGAAGACCACCTCGCTCGTCTTCATCATCCTGCTCGGCGCCGCGATGCTCACCGCCGCCTTCCGCGCTTTCGGCGGCGAAGAGCTGGTGCGCGACTTCCTGGTCTCGCTTCCGGGCGGGTTCTGGACCCAGTTCGTCATCGTCATGGCGGTGATCTTCATCCTCGGCTTTTTCCTCGACTTCATCGAGATCGC
>JAGRMO010000152.1:0-1347 GCA_020441205.1 Maritimibacter sp. | reverse complement strand
TTCGCGCTGTTCTACCTGCGCGGCGTCGCGCCGGCGATCGTGCGCACCATCCAGATCTACAAGGGTGTGGTGCCCTTCATCCTGTTGCAGCTCGTCGCGCTCGCCATCGTCGGCACCTTCCCGCCGCTGGTGAATTACCTGCCGAGCCGGGTGAGCTTCCTGTCCGAGACCAGCCCGCCGCCGCGTAACCCCAAGCTCCAGCTCTGTCTCGAGGATTATGTCTCGGAACAGATCGCCGCTTCCAGCGCGGTAACCGACGCCATCGCCACCGTGAAGGCACTCGATCTCTCGGTTCTGCCGGAGGATCTGGCCGAGGATATCGCCGACGGCGTCGTCTCCGCCGAAGCCGCCATCGCCGCGCTCGATGAGGTCCATGCCGCGCAGGCCGCCGTCGCCGCCGCGTCGTCCGACTACCGCCCGCAGCTTACCGCGGTGCGCGATCTCGAGAAGAAGATCCGCAAGCTCGACGCCGAACTGGAGGTGCTCTCGACCCAGCTCCGCCGCATGGACGCCGACGCGCCCGGCCGCGCATCCCGCACCGCGAAGATCGAGGATCTGACCGCCGAACGCGACGCGCTCGAGGCCCGGATCCCGGCCGAATGGGACGACGTCCATACCGCCTTCGCCGCTCTGACCCAGGCCGAGGACAAGGCCCGCAACGCCTATCAGCGCGCCGCCGACGAGGCATATGAGGGCCCCGCCGACGCCTTCGCAGTGCTCAAGGGCAACGAGGCTTTCACCGCGCTTGAAACCCCGCTGATCGAGGCCGGCGGCACCTTCGCCACCGGCTCGGGCGACGAGGCCATCGCCGGGATCGAGGCGCTGGAAGATGCAATCGGCGCTGTCGATGGAGCGGGTGACGTGAAATCGGCCCTGTCGAAGGCCCGCCGCGCGCTCGAAAAGGACGACCGCCCGGAAGCGCTGGCGCAATACGACGAGGCGATGGCCGAGTACCGGGCCCAGGCCAACTGGCGGGGCGCAAGCGCTGCCGTCCTGCCCGGGCTCACCACCTATGTCGAGGCGGTCCGGCCCACGCTCGGCGCCAGGGTGCAGGACAGGCTGAGCCGCGAGCAGGCGCTCGCGATGGCCGCCTGCACCTCGCACCACCGCGACGTGTCGCTGAACTTCTGACCCCGGCCTGCGGGGTCAGACCAGGCGGCGGGCAGCGAGGTAGCTCGCCCCCGCCATCGCCGCGGCGGTGGCGAGACAGAGCGCAAGCCCGCCAAGCTGATAGCTGAGCCCCGACAGCAGCGTGCCGAGCAGCCGCCCGGCCGCGTTCGACATGTAGTAGAACCCCACATCCATCGTCACCCGCTCCGCCCCGGTGAAGGCGAGGATCAGGTAGGA
>JAGRMO010000151.1 GCA_020441205.1 Maritimibacter sp. | reverse complement strand
TGCCCCCGCACCCCCGGGATATTTAAGGACCAAAGAAACAGGCACCGGACCGCCTCTCGCGGCCCGTCTTTGGTCTTCAAATATCCCGCAGGGGGTCCGGGGGATGCGAAATCCCCCGGCGCGCGCCCTGGCGGCCGCGGGCAGGGCTCAGCCGGCGCGCACCGTGTCGATCATCAACTGCACGTTCTCGGGATCGGCATCGGGCGTGATACCGTGGCCGAGATTGAAGATATGCGGGCCCTTGCGGAACGCCGCCACCACTTCGCGCGTGGCCGCGACCAGGGCCTCGCCCCCCGTCACCATGTGATGCGGCGCGAGGTTGCCCTGCACGCAGCCGTCGACCTGCACATGCTCGGCCGCCCAGCGCGGCGAGACCGAATTGTCCACCGCCACGCAATCCGCGCCGGTCGCCTTCGCGAAACCGATGTAGCCCGTGCCGGCTTCGCGCGGAAAGGCGATCACCGGCAGGCCTGGGTGGCGGGCCTTCAATTCCGCGACGATCCGCCGCGCGGGCTCCAGCGCGTAGCGGGTGAAATCCGCGCCCGAAAGCGACCCCGCCCAGCTGTCGAACAGCTTCACCACCTCGGCACCCGCCTCGACCTGCATCGACAGATAGTCGATCGTCGCCTCGGTAATCCGTTCGAGGAGCGCCTCGAACAACGCGCGGTTCTCGGCCTTCAGCGCATGCGCCGGACCCTGGTCGGGCGTACCGCGACCAGCGATCATGTAGGTCGCCACCGTCCAGGGCGCGCCGGCGAAGCCGATGAGCGCGGTCTCGGACGGCAGCTCGCGGGCGAGAATGCGCAGCGTCTCGTAGACCGGCGCGAGCGTTTCGTGGATCGCCTCCGCGGGCTTCAGCGCGTCGAAATCCCCTTGATTAGACACGGTCGAGAGCCGCGGCCCCTCGCCGGTGACGAACCACAGATCGGCCCCCAGCGCCTGCGGCACAAGCAGGATATCGGCAAACAGAATCGCCGCGTCGAACCCGTAGCGGCGGATCGGCTGCAGCGTCACTTCCGCCGCGAGCTCCGGCGTGTAGCACAAGGACAGAAAGTCGCCCGCCTGGGCCCGCGTCGCGCGGTACTCCGGCAGATAGCGCCCGGCCTGCCGCATCATCCAGATCGGTGGCACCGGCAATGTCTCGCCCGCGAGCGCGCGCATCAGAAGCTTGGTCATGGCGAATACCTCCTCGGTCGCGGCTGGTTCCCAAGCCCGGCCCCGCTTGTCAAGCGAAGGGGCGTGGACAGGCCGATGTGCCGCGATTAAACGAAGGCCATGACGCTCATTCTGCCCTCCGCCACCGCGCCCTTCAAGATCGGCACCCGCGGCTCGCCGCTGGCGCTCGCCCAGGCGCACGAGACCCGCCGACGCCTGGCGCAGGCCTTCGACCTGCTTGAGGACTGCTTCGAGATCGTGGTCATCAAGACCACCGGCGACGATGCCGCGCTCATCGCCGCCGACCGGCCCTTGAAGGAGATCGGCAACAAGGGGCTGTTCACCAAGGAGATCGAGGAACAGCTCATCGCGGGCAGCATCGACATCGCGGTGCATTCGATGAAGGACATGCCCGTCGATCAGCCGGACGGCCTGACGCTCGAGTGCTACCTGCCGCGCGAAAGCACCGCCGACGCCTTCGTCTCGCTCGCGCATGCGAGCCTCGCGGCCTTGCCCGAAGGCGCCACCGTCGGCACCTCGTCGCTGAGACGCCGCGCCCAGCTTTTGCACCGCAGGCCCGACCTCAAGATCGTCGAGTTTCGCGGCAACGTGCAGACCCGGCTGAAAAAGCTCGCCGATGGCGTGGCCGAAGCCACCTTCCTCGCCATGGCCGGGCTGAACCGCCTCGGCATGGCGGACGTGCCGGCGACCGAGATCGCGCCCGAAGACATGCTGCCCGCCGTCGCCCAGGGCGCCATCGGCATCGAGCGGCGCGCGGACGACGACCGCACAAGCGAGATGCTGGCCGCGATCCACGACGAGGAGACCGGCCAGCGCCTCGCCGCCGAACGCGCTTTCCTCGCCGCCCTCGACGGCTCCTGCGAGACGCCCATCGCGGGCCTCGCCACGCTCGCGGGCGACAGCCTGCGGCTCAGGGGCGAGATCCTGAAGACCGATGGATCGGCTGCGATCGCCGACGAGATCACCGGCGCCATCGCCGATGGGCCGGAACTGGGCCAGAGCCTCGCCGACAGGCTGCTCACCCGCGCCGGCCCCGGCTTTTTCGATCACCGGTAGGGCAGAGCCGGCCGGACCGGCCCCACCCGCCGCGGTCTACGGCTCCAGCACCTCACGGACGTAGACCGGGATCGACACGACCGCCACTAGCGCCTCGCTACCGTCGAACAGGCCCGCCAGCGCCGGAATGTCGGCCGTGTAGCTCACATCCCCCGCCAGCGCCTTGCCCATTGTCGTGTTCATCGCGAGCTCGGCCAGCTGGTCGTACCGGTAGATCTGGTGGAAGCCCTCGACCACCGGCGAGAACGGCTCGCTGGTGCCGCCGACGCTCCAGCCGTAACCGCCGACCCTGTAGTCGAGCGCCAGCGTGAACGCCCCGCCGCTCTCGGGCTTGATCGCCCAGTCCTCGGCCAGGAACCGGCCGTCGGCATCGTAGGTCATTGTCGCCTTCCGAGCGATCGCCGCGGCTTGCGACACCCCGTAGGGATCAACCAGCGGCGGCACCTCGTAGATGCCGGTGACGAAGGTGCGCACCCCCTCGACCTCGGGGTTGATGCCATAGGCGACCAGCGCCATCACCGGCGATGGGGCCGCATCGGCGGGCTTGCCCTCGGCATCGAGGCTCAGGAGCTTGTCGAACAACGACACGATCAGGTTCGACCCTGCCACCGGACCTTTCGGCAGGGTCAGCGGCGCCCAGCCTTCGGGCAGCATCTCCTGAACCCCGGCATCCGCCACCTTGAAGGCGAGCAGCACCCGGTTTTCCACCGTCGTCTGCACCAAGGTCTGCCCCATGGCGGCCGTTGCCGCAAACAGGGCAATACCGGATACGGCGGCGCCCAGCGCCGCTTTCCACACTTGCTTGCGTGTCATGGCCTCTCTCCCTTTGCGCAGGAAAGGCGCACAAGTGAGTGTGTCATGACTTGTGCCCGGGCGCGTTGACCCAGATCATAACGAAAAACCCCGCCGTTTCCGGCGGGGTGTCTCTGTTGCGAAGGTTCTGTGGCCTCAGGCGTTCGGATCGGCCATGAACCGCAGGTAGGGGAACACCTCTTTCACGTCGCCGTACTTGGCCTTGGCATCCGCCGTCGACAGGCTCGGCGCGATCACGACGTCCTGGCCCGGCACCCAGTTCGCGGGCGTGCGCACCACCGTGCCGTCGGTCGCCATCACCGCGTCGAGCGCGCGCAGCACCTCGGCGAAGTTGCGGCCCACCGACATCGGGTAGGTCATGCTGAGGCGAAGCTTCTTGTCGGGCCCGAAGATGAACACGACGCGCACGCTCTCGCTGTCGGCCGCGGTCTTGCCGTCGGGCAGGTAGGCATCGGCGGGCAGCATGTCGAGCAGCTTCGACACCCGGGCGTCTTCATCGGCGATGATCGGGAACGAGGCCGGCGCGCCGGCGAAGGACGAGATGTCCTGCTTCCATTTCACGTGGTCGTCGACCCCGTCGACCGACAGGCCGATGACCTTGACGCCGCGCTTGTCCCACTCGTCCTTGAGCTGGGCCACGGCACCGAACTCGGTGGTGCAGATCGGGGTGAAATCGGCCGGATGGGAGAACAGGATCGTGTACTTGTCACCGATGAAATCGTGGAAATCGATCTCGCCCTGATCGGTCACGGCGTGGAAATTGGGGACGGTATCGTTGATGCGCAGACCCATGGGGCTCTCCTGTCTTGTGCGTTCACTCTGCGATTTAGATACATTCCAAATCGGCGAAGGAAAGGGGCCGGGCGCCCAAATCCGACAAAATCCGTCGGGTGCGTCGGCATGTCGCGCCGCAAGCGCCCCGGGCGGCAACGGAACCGGGACGCCGGCACGTTCGTTCTCCAGACAACACAGGATGCACATGATGTTCGGAACCGACGAATTCGGCAATTCGAGGCTATTGCCCCTCGCCTTCGCCCTGATCTTCGCACTGCTCGCCGTCGGCCTGCTGGCCACTTCGCAAACGCTCTGGGCACCCGCGGCGGCGCTTACATCCAGTCTCTAACCCACCTCAGAACGGGCATTTCGCCGAGAAACTCAT
Organism: Maritimibacter sp.; assembly: GCA_020441205.1. Classification (GTDB taxonomy): domain Bacteria; phylum Pseudomonadota; class Alphaproteobacteria; order Rhodobacterales; family Rhodobacteraceae; genus Sinisalibacter. The sequence continues at coordinate 11,795 of JAGRMO010000151.1, read as the reverse complement.
CCCCTTGCCCCCGTCCGGGTGCCGCAGCCCGAGGCTCTCGGCATGAAGCATGAGCCGGGGATAATCCCGCGCCCGCCCTTCGGCATAGAACGGATCGCCCAGGATCGGATGGCCGATCTCCTTCATGTGCACGCGCAGCTGATGCGACCGTCCGGTATGCGGGAAGAGCCGCACCCGCGTCGTGCCGTCTTCGATCCGTTGCACCCGCCAATCGGTTTGCGCGGGCTTGCCCGTCTCGAAATTCACGTGCTGGAGCGGGCGGTTCGGCCAATCGACGATCAGTGGCAGATCGACGGTGCCGGTCCGCTCCGCCATCTCGCCCCAGACCCGGGCGACATAGACCTTCTTCATCCGCCGCCGTTCGAACTGCAGCCCGAGGTGGCGCTGGGCATGCGGCGACAGCGCGAAGACCATGACACCCGATGTGTCACGGTCGAGCCGGTGCACCAGGAGTGCCTGTGGAAACACCTCCTGCACCCGCGACAGCAGGCAATCGGCGAGGTTTTCGCCCCTGCCGGGCACCGAGAGCAGGCCCGTTGGCTTATTGACCAGCAGGAGCTCATGGTCCTGGTGGACGATCTCCAACGGCGTATCGGGCGGGTCGTAATCTTCGGCGCTCATCCGGTTCATCTGGCAAGAGACGGCGGCGACCGCAAGGCCGCCGTTGCCAACCACAAATCCGCAGGCCAGAATCGCCACGATGCACCCGACCTCACACTCCGGCCATGTCTGGCTTCGTGGCCTTCTGAGCGATGCCGACCTTGCACCCTTCGAACGTGCGGCGGACCTCGGCGCCCGTCCCGGCGCCCGCCTCGTGCCCGACGCAGCTCTGCGCGCGGTCCTGTCTCCGGACGGCCCGCTCGGACATGCGATCGCCGGGCTCGCCCCCGGTGCCCGTCCGGTTCGGCTGGTCGCCTTCGACAAGCGCCCCGAGGCCAACTGGGTCGTGCCCTGGCACCAGGATCGCGTGATCGCCGTGCGCGCCCGGGCCGAGGTTCCCGGGTTCACCGCCTGGTCGCGGAAGGGCGACACCTGGCATTGCGAACCTCCCGAGACGATCCTCGCTGCGATGCTGTTTGTACGCGTCCACCTCGACGACCAGGACGACCGAAACGGCGCCATGCAGATCGCCCCGGGTTCGCATCGCCTCGGCAAGGTGCCTGCCGCCGAGGCCGCCCGGCGTGCCGAAGAAATCGGCGGCCTGAGCTGCGCGGCCGCCCGCGGCGACGTCCTGGTCCTCGATATGCTGACCCTGCATCGATCGTTGCCGTCGACGTCTTCGGCCCCGAGGCGAACCCTTCGCATCGACTACGCCGCCACCGACCTGCCGCCGCCGCTCGAATGGGCACTGTAGCTTCAGTCCAGCACCAGTTTGATCGCGATGAGGCCGAAGACCACGGCCGCGACCCGGTTGAGCCAACCTGTGGCGCGGGCAAGGCCCCGGGCGGCAAGCCCGGCCATCGCGCCGTAGCCCGCGGTAACGAAAAACCCGGTGACCGAGAACAGCCCGCCGAGCAGCAGCATCTGCGCCCAGGCCGGCCCCGTCTCTGCCCTGGTGAACTGCGGCAGGAAGGCGAGGATGAACAGCGCCACCTTCGGATTGAGCGCATTGGTGACGAAGCCCTTGGCAAGCGCTCGCCCAAGCCCGCGCGCGCCCGCGCCGGGCTGGGCCGGCCCCGCCCGCCACGTCTTGACCGCGAGATAGAGCAGATATCCCGCCCCGAGCCAGCGCAGCGCCTCATAGGCCACCGGAGCGGCGGCGATCAGCGCCGCAAGCCCGGCGGCGGCCAGCACGGTGTGCAGGAGCGAGCCCAGCGACACCCCGGCCGCGGCCGCGATCCCGGCCCTGGGCCCGCCCACGACCCCCGAGGCGGTCGCGAACATCACATCCGCCCCCGGCGTGAGGTTGAGCGCGACACCGGCGGCGAGAAACCCGGCGATCGTCGCCGCATCGAGCCCGAGGATCATTCGCCCGCCTGCGGATGTTCCTGCGCGCAGATGTCGTAGTAATCGCCCTTCCACTCGGTGAAGATGTGGCGCTCGATCCGGAGCCCGGTCGGCCCGTCGACCGCGCCCAGCGCGAAATCCATCCGTCCGCTGCCGATCGCATGCCAGAACAGGCTCGACCCGCACTCGGGACAGAACCCGCGCTCGGCCGCTTCGCTCGAGCGAAACCAGCGCACCGGACCCTCGATGGCGATGTCGCCCTCGTCGACGATCCCGGCCGCCCAGACATGGCCTGACCATTTGCGGCACTGGCCGCAATGGCAGGCGCCCGGGTCGCGCACCGGGCCGGTGACCGTGAACCGCACCGCGCCGCAGAGGCAGGAGCCTTTCAGCATGTCTTGAACACCTCCGTGAGAAGCGCGCTGAAGAGATCGGCATCGGCCCGGGTGAATGCGGCCGGCTGGTCGCTGTCGATGTCGAAGACGCCGATGAGCGCACCGGCCCCGTTCCACACCGGCAGCACGAGCTCGGACCGCGTGGTCGACGAACAGGCGATATGGCCGGGGAAGGCCGCGACATCGTCGACGATCTGCGCTTCGCCGGTGCGCGCCGCAGCTCCGCAGACCCCGCGCGAGAACGGGATCGTCAGGCAGCCATGCCCGCCCTGATAGGGGCCGATCTTCAGAAGCCCGGGCGCGACGACGCGGTAGAACCCGGTCCAGTCGAACCGCGCATCGGCATGATGCACCTCGCACGCCACGGTGGCCATCAGCGCCACCGCGTCGGTCTCGCCCTCGGTGAGCGCGAGCAGTCTGTCTCGAAGCGCCTCGCCATCCATGGACGCGAGATTAGGCCGAGCGCCCGCGCGCCTCAACGGGGAGACTTACGGAATGGTAACGTCCTTGGCCTAGTCTCGCCGCAACATTCGCGTCGCGAGGAGAGGGATATGGAGCTCAGCTATCTGGATTACGGCGACCTGCGCGTCATCAAGGCGGAAGAAGAGCGAATCGACGCCGCCGTGGCGATCCAGTTCAAGGACCGGATGCGCGAGCTGACCGATGCCGCAACTGGCCGGGTGCTGCTCGATCTTTCGCGCGTCGGCTTTCTCGACAGCTCCGGCCTCGGCGCCGTCGTCGCCGCCTACAAGCAGCTCGGCCCCGACCGCAAGCTCGAGCTTGCCGGGCTCACCGCCACCGTCGACAAGGTGTTCAAGCTCACCAGGATGGATTCGGTCTTCACCATTCACGCCTCGGCGGACGACGTCACGGCCGGGCTCGCCGACGCCGGATAGGACATTCGCCGGAATGTGCGCCGCAGACAGACATCACTATCCGGGCGCCGACCAGGGGCCGCCCGGTCTTGCGCTGACCTTCGCCGCCGACACCGGCGCGGTGCGCACGGCGTTGACGGCGACGATGGGCTGGTGCCGCGGCCTCGGGCTTAGCTCCGAGACCGTCGGCGGGGTCGAGATCGTGCTGGCCGAAGTGCTGAACAACATCGTCGAACACGCCTTCGCCGGGCGTGTGGACGGTAGGATCGCACTGGAGATCGACCGGCAGGACAACGCCCTCGCCCTTCGCATCCGCGACGACGGCCACCCGATGCCGGGCGGCAGCGCCCCCGAAGGTGCCCGCCCCAACCTCGACTGCCCGCTCCCGGAACTTCCCGAAGGCGGTTTCGGCTGGTTCATGATCCGCGCGATGACGGAAGGTCTCGGCTACCGCCGCGTGGACGGGCAGAACGAGCTGAGCTTTCGCCTTCCGATCGGCCCGCGCGAGCCCAGGGGCGGCAGCGGCCCTGGCGCAGGCGCCGGGTGAGACGGACCTGTTGCGCGCGGCCGTCCCGGTCTGGTTCGGTGCCGCCGGAGTCTGGCCGGAGCGCAGGCCCCGGCGGGCCCGAACCGCCCCACCCCGCGCGCTGCGTGCGGCACACCCCGGGTTCTGTTAACCAATCTTGATCGAACTGCCGCGAAAATGCCCCTTTGGTTCCGCAACGAGGACAGAAACGCCGACGATACCCGCGCTTGTAGCTGCATAGCTTCCCTCGGTGCCACGTTTCACAGCCCCCACCCAGTTCGTGGCACCGAGGCTCACTTCCCCGCACCCTGAGTATCGTCCGCCACGGACCATTCGCGCACGGTCTCGGTAGCGCATCCCCCAGCCGTTCCGGCAGACCGGGCGCGTCGCCCATTGCGCGTGACCTGCCTTGCCAAGCCGGGAGGCTGCAGCGGCGCGGCGCGCCGGCGCGCGGGCTACAGACCGCGATGCCGGCCACGCTGACGAAATACGGACCGCGCGTCCCGTCGCCAGGCGATCCCATGGCCAGGGATCGCCACAGGCCCCATGCCGACGAGCAGACAGGCACGCCATTCGGACCCCACGGATGTCGCGCCCTGCGCCTCACCGCGTTGAAATGGAACGCCTTTCCACCTCGACCGCGACCGGCCGGACAGGCTGCCGCCGAACTCGCGGCGTACCTTCGACGCCCCCTGTTCCCGGCGACGCGGGACCGCGCAGGTTCACTGGTGGGATGAGTCACATGGGACGGCGGCAGCGGCCACGCAGAGCGGCGCCCTGGCTTCCGCCCCGGCATTTCCCGCCGCGCTCGTCCCGCGAGGGCGTGGCGCGATCAGTTCAGTTGGAAGTGCAGTGGATACTGCCCGTCTTCGAAATCGCCGAACAGCTCTTCGAGATCGGGATGGTTGACCGGCTCGCCGGAATAATCGGCCACCAGGTTCTGCTCGGACACATAAGCCACGTAGTAGCTCTGGTCGTTCTCGGCCAGCAGATGGTAGAACGGCTGGTCCTTCGGCGGACGGCTGTCCTCCGGGATCGCCTCGTACCATTCCTCCGTGTTGGAGAACATCGCGTCCACGTCGAACACGACTCCCCGGAAGGGATGCTTCCGATGCCGGACAATCTGCCCGAGATGATATTTTGCACGTGTTTTTAGCATTTCAACAGCCACCCTCTTCTTACTAAAGTGTGACCAAACCGCTGTCTATCCGGGCAGATCGAAATTATCGGAAACAGACTGTGAACCTCGTTCTGACAGTGGTCGAAATCGTGGCACCCGTGTTCCTCCTGGCCACGATCGGCTTCGTCTGGGTGCGGCTTGGCGGCGAGTATCGAATCGCTTTCGTCACCCGGCTGACGATGACCCTCTCGGTCCCAGCGCTGATCTTCACCGCGCTGATGAAGACCGAGATCGACCCCGCCTCGCTCACCGCCCTCGTTGCCGCCGCCATCGCCGGTTACGCCGTCCTGACCGTCCTGTTCTTCATCGGGCTGAAGCTGTTCCGGCTCGACATTCGCACCAACCTCGCCCCGCTCATCGTCGGCAACACCGGCAACCTCGGCCTGCCGCTCGCGCTCTTCGCCTTCGGCGAAACCGGCCTCGGCTACGCGGTGATCGTCTTCGCGGTGATGGCGATCTGGTCGTTCACCTTCGGCGTCTGGGTCGTGGCCGGCGGCGGCTCGCCCTGGAAGGCGCTGAAGGAGCCGCTGGTCTGGGCCACGCTCCTCGGCGGGCTGTTCCTCTGGCAGGACTGGCAGACCCCTGCCTTCCTCACCAACACGCTGAGCCTGCTCGGCCAGATCGCCATTCCGCTCATGCTCATCACCCTGGGCGTCGCGCTGGCCCGGCTCCACCCCTCTGCCCTCGGCCGCGCGACGCTGCTCTCGCTCGTCAAGATCGCGCTGACCGTGGCCACCGGCTGGGCCGTCGGCCGCGCCTTCGGCCTCGCACCCGAACCCTTCGCGGTGCTGGTGTTGCAGCTCGCCACCCCGGTGGCCGTCACCTCCTACATGCTGGCCGAGAAATACGGCGCCGACAGCGGCGCGGTCGCCGGCCTCGTCGTCACCTCGACGCTGATGTCGGTGGTCACGATTCCGCTGCTTCTGGCCGTCCTGATCTAGCCCATTTCCAATCCCCGGGCGTTCGGCTAGAATGCGCGGCAAAGAAAAAACCAAAAATTGCGAGGGGCCCATGAGCAGACTTCTTCGCACGATCTTCATACTTGCGTCTCTGGCCGGCCTCCTGTCGGCCTGCGGCAGCAAGGATTTCCGGGCGCCGCGCAATCTCGACGACGCCTGCTCGATCGTGCGCGAATACCCCAAGTATCTGGCGGCAATGCAGGAAACCGAGCGCGACTGGCAGGTGCCGGTGCCGGTACAGATGGCGATCATCTACCAGGAATCGAAATTCATCGGCAACAACCGCACGCCGCTCAAATACGTCCTCGGCGTGATCCCGATGGGCCGTCAGAGCTCGGCCTACGGCTACGCCCAGGCGCTCGACGGCACCTGGGAAGAATACCAAAAAGAGCGCGGCGGCCGCATCGCCAAGCGCGACAACATCCGCCACGCCACCGATTTCATGGGCTGGTACATGGCCCAGACCGAGGCCGAGACCGGCATCGCCCGCGGCGACGTGCGCAACCAGTACCTCGCCTATCACGAGGGAAGGGCGGGCTACCTGCGCGGCACCCATAACTCGAAATCCTGGCTCCTCAGGATCTCGGACGAGGTCGCCGAACGCGCGGTGATGTACGACCAGCAGCTCAGGGCCTGCGGCAAGCGCGGATAGCCGGAGCCGGGGCGGGCGGGACCGCGGAACGGGATTGTTCCGCGCCCACCGCCCCGCTACCTTCGGCCAGCATCGGGCGGAGGGGCGCATGGCGAAGGACTGGCTGTGGATGAGCGCGGGCGATCTCGGCCGCAGGGTCGGTTCGGGCGCGATCGACCCGGTGGCGCTCTGCGATACCTATCTCGACGCGATCCGCGCCCATGAGGCGCAGGGCCGGATCTATGCCCGCCTCACCGAGACCACCGCCCGCGCCGAGGCCGTTGCGGCCGCGAAACGCGCCCGCAACGGCACCAGGCGCGGCCCGCTCGACGGCGTGCCGGTAAGCTGGAAAGACCTGTTCGACACCGCCGGCACCGCGACCGAGGCGGGCTCGGCCCTGCTCGCAGGCCGGGTGCCGGGCCGCGACGCGAAGGTCGTCGCCAACGCCCGCGCCATGGGGCTCGTCGGCCTCGGCAAGACCCATATGTCGGAGCTCGCCTTCTCGGGCCTCGGGCTGAACCCGGTGACCGCGACCCCGCCTTGCGTGAACGATCCCGCCGCCGTGCCGGGCGGTTCGTCCTCCGGCGCCGCCGCTTCGGTGGCCTTCGGCCTCGCCCCCGGCGCGATCGGGTCGGACACCGGCGGCTCGGTCCGCGTGCCCGCCGCCTGGAACGATCTGGTCGGGCTCAAGACCACCCACGGCCGGCTGCCGCTCGACGGCGTGGTGCCGCTGGTCGCCCGCTTCGATACCGTCGGCCCGCTCTGCCGCAACGTCGAGGACGCGGGCCTCTACCTCGCCGCCCTCGAAGGTCGCGCCCGGGGCCCCGACCTCACGGGCGCGAGCCTCGCCGGCCGCCGCGTGCTGATTCTCGAAAACGGACTGGTGGATGTGCGCGACGCGCCCCGCGCGGGCTTCGACAGCGCCGTCGGCCGGCTGATGGACGCCGGCTGCGAGATCGAGCGCGGCGCGCTCGACCTGGTCGACGACGCAATGGCGATCTCGGTTATCCTCACCACCGCCGAGGCCTGGGCCACCTGGCGGGACATGATCGAGGCCGATCCCGGCCGGATGTTCCACGAGATCCTCGACCGCTTCCGCGCCGGCGCGGCCTTCAGCGCGAGCGACCACATCGCCGCCTGGCAGCGGCTCGACGCGCTCCGCGCCGAATACCGCAAACGCACCGCCGGCTATGACGCGGTGATCCTGCCCACCTGCACCAACCTGCCGCCCGACGCGGCCCGCCTGCTCGACGACCACGACTATTACGTCAGCGAGAACCTCGCGACGCTGAGAAACACGAGGATCGGCAACCTGATGGGCGGGGCCGCGCTCACCCTGCCCACCGGCCTGCCCGCGACCGGTATCATGTTCATGGGCGCCCCGGGCTCTGAGGAACGGCTCTTGCGGCTCGGCGCGGCGGCGGAAGCCGCGCTGGCCTGACCGGGGGCGCCTTTATCGGCCGCAACGCGCCGTCCCGGGCTGCCCAAAAGCCACAAATCCGCGCTCAACCGGCGGGAATCTCCTGCCTTTTTCTGGACCGTCCCGCCCGCAGCGGTTATTCTCTGCGCAAATCGGGACGCCAACGATCCCGAACTCAGAGGCAAGCACAGGCAGATGACGTTCCCGGAGCGGTTCTCAGGGCTACCCGAATATGCGTTTCCGCGCCTGCGGACGCTGCTCGACGCGCATGCGCCGGGCGGCCCGGTGGTGCATATGTCGATCGGCGAGCCGAAGCACCCAATGCCGGATTTCGTGGCCGACGTCGTCGCCGCCCATGCCGTCGAATTCGGCCGGTATCCGCCCAACGAAGGCACGCCCGAGCTGCGCGGGGCCATCGCCGCCTGGATCGAGCGCCGTTACGGCGTACACACCGATCCCGACACCCAGATCATGGCGCTGAACGGCACCCGCGAAGGGCTGTTCAACGCCGGCGTCGCGCTCATCCCCGAAACGGTGCGCGGTGCCCGTCCGGTCGTGCTGATCCCCAACCCGTTCTACCAGGTCTACGCCATCGCCACCCAGGCGATGGGGGCCGAACCCGTGTTCGTGCCCGCCACCGCCGAGACCGGCTTCCTGCCGGACTTCTCGGCGCTGCCCAAAGAGATCCTGAACCGCACCGCCGCCGCCTACCTGTGCTCGCCCTCGAACCCGCAGGGCGCGGTGGCGAGCCGCGACTACTGGGCCGGGCTCATCGCGCTGGGCGAGAAATACGATTTCCGCATCTTCGCCGACGAATGCTATTCCGAGGTCTACCGCGACGCCCCGCCGCCCGGTGCGCTCGAAGTGGCGAGCTTCGGCGGCGCCGACCCCGAGCGGGTGGTGATCTTTCATTCGCTGTCGAAACGCTCGAACATGCCCGGCCTGCGCTCGGGCTTCGTCGCCGGCGGGCCCGAAAGCCTCGCCCGGATCAAGCAGCTGCGCGCCTATGCCGGCGCCCCCCTGCCGCTGCCGCTCCAGCGCGTCGCCGAGCGCGCCTGGGCCGACGAGGCCCATGTCGAGACAAGCCGCGCGCTCTACCGCGAGAAATACGCCCTCGCCGACGCGATCTTCGACGGCGTCGACGGCTACATGAGCCCCGAGGCGGGCTTTTTCCTCTGGCTGCCGGTGGACGACAGCGAGGCCGCCGCGCTCAGGCTCTGGCTGGAAACCGGCGTGCGGGTGCTGCCCGGCGCCTACCTCGCCCGCGAGGTGGACGGCGTGAACCCCGGGCAGAAATACCTCCGCGTGGCCCTGGTGGCCCCGAAGGACGAAACCGGCGCGGCGCTGACAGCGATCCGCCGCGCGCTCTACGATTGACGACAAGGTGAGAAAATCCATGGCATATCAGGCGAAGGGTCGCGACCCGATCTTTGACAGCACCACCCAGGCGCTGATCGAGCGTCGGGGCAAGGAACTCATCGGGCTCGCGCTGATCGCGGCCGCCATCGCCTTCGCCATGCTGATCGGCTCCTATTCGCCCAACGACCCGGGCCTGCTCGCCGCCACCGAAGGCCCGACGCAGAACCTGCTCGGCCCGCTCGGCGCCGCCATCGCCTCGCCGCTCGCCGTCATCATCGGCAAGGCCGCCTGGGGCCTGGTCATCGCGCTGGCCGCCTGGGGCCTGCGCTTCGTCACCCATATCGGCGAGGAGCGCGCCCTTGGCCGCGCCGTCTTCGTGCCGATCGCCATCGCCCTTGGCGCGGTCTATGCCTCGACCCTGGTGCCCGGCCCGGACTGGAGCCTCACCTTCGGGCTCGGCGGGCTGTTCGGCGACACCGTGCTCGGCGCGCTGCTCGCGATGTTCCCCGGCGGCGCCGCCTTCGGCCTCAAGGCGCTGACCCTCGTTTTCGGCCCCGCGATGCTGGTGGCCGCGGGCTTCGCCCTCGGCATCAACCTGCGCGAGATCCGCAATCTCACCGGCTACATGCTGGGCGGCATCGTGCTGTTCTACGCCGGCGCCCTGAAGCTCACCGGCCGCGGCATGAAGGGCGCGGCCCGCGGCGCGCTCACCGGCACCGCCTCGGGCTTTCGGGTGCTGAAGGCCCGCCAGGCCGAACGTCGCGCCGACCGCGTCGCCCGCGCCGAGGCCGCCGCCGAAGCCGATTGGGACGACGGGCTCGCCGCCTTCGCCGCCCCGCCGCCCCTGCCGCAGACGAGCCGGGTGAACCGGGCCGAACCGCCGATGTCGCGCGCCGCTGCCCAGGAGGAAGCCTGGGACGAACCGGGGGCGACGCAGCCGCGCCCGGGCCTGCTCGCCCGTGTCTCGGGCCTGGCCCGCCGCGCCGCCGACCCGGCCCCTGCCGCGCTCAGCGAAGCCGCGCGCTACGCCGGCGCGCAATCGAGTGACCGGATCAGCGACAAGATCGCCTCGGCGCTGCGCGCCCGCTCGGGCGACACCGGCATCAACGATGTCGAAGACCGGCAGATGTCGCCGATGTCGGCCGCCATCGCGCGCGCCCGCGCCCGCCAGGCCGAAGGGCTGCGCGGCGAACCGCCGGTGACCCGCGCCGAACCGCCGGTGACCGCCGCCCTGCAGACCGAGCTCTACGACGAGCCGCTCGCCGACCCGCTGACCGAACCGATGTGGGACGACGGCGATATCGAGCCCGACTATGCGGCCGACTACGAGGCCGACTACATCCCCCAACCCGCCCCCGCCCCGCGCATGGCCCCGGTGCCGGTGCCCGAGGCGAAGAAGGTCGTCCAGCACGCGACCCGCAAGGTGGCGCCCTCGAGCCGCGCCCAGGCCGAGGCCCAACCCCGGCTCAACTTCGGCGACGGCGCCGAGACCTACGAGCTGCCGCCCCTGAGCCTCCTGGCCGATCCCGGCGTGGTCGAGCGCCAGCACCTCTCCGACGAGGCGCTGGAAGAAAACGCGCGGATGCTGGAAACCGTGCTCGACGATTACGGCGTGAAGGGCGAGATCGTCTCGGTCCGCCCCGGCCCCGTCGTCACCATGTACGAGCTCGAACCCGCCCCCGGTCTGAAGGCGAGCCGCGTCATCGGCCTTGCCGACGATATCGCCCGCTCGATGTCGGCGCTGTCGGCCCGGGTCTCGACCGTGCCCGGCCGCTCGGTGATCGGCATCGAACTGCCCAACGCGCATCGCGAGAAGGTGGTGCTGCGCGAGATCCTCTCGGCCCGCGACTACGGCGACAGCAACATGCGCCTGCCGCTGGCGCTCGGCAAGGATATCGGCGGCGCGCCGATCATCGCCAACCTCGCCAAGATGCCCCACCTGCTGATCGCCGGTACCACCGGCTCGGGCAAATCGGTGGCGATCAACACGATGATCCTCAGCCTGCTCTACCGGCTCACCCCGGAAGATTGCCGGCTTATCATGATCGACCCGAAGATGCTCGAACTCAGCGTCTACGACGGCATCCCGCATCTGCTCTCGCCCGTCGTGACCGACCCCAAGAAGGCGGTCGTCGCACTCAAATGGGTCGTCGGCGAGATGGAAGAGCGCTACCGCAAGATGTCGAAGATGGGCGTGCGCAACATCGAGGGCTTCAACGGCCGGGTGAAGGAAGCGCTCGACAAGGGCGAGATGTTCTCGCGCACCGTGCAGACCGGCTTCGACGAGGAAACCGGCGAACCGATCTTCGAGACCGAGAAATTCGCCCCGGAGAAACTGCCCTATATCGTTGTCGTGGTCGACGAGATGGCCGACCTCATGATGGTCGCGGGCAAGGAGATCGAGGCCGCGATCCAGCGCCTTGCCCAGATGGCGCGCGCCTCCGGCATTCACATCATCATGGCCACCCAGCGCCCGTCCGTCGATGTCATCACCGGCACGATC
>JAGRMO010000021.1 GCA_020441205.1 Maritimibacter sp. | reverse complement strand
CGCCGGCCCCGGTCGCGCCCGCGCCGCAGATCGCACCGCAGGCGACAGCGCCGCAGGTCGCGGTGCAGCCGCAGCCCGCGCCGCAGCCGACGGTGCAGGCCGCGCCGCAGATGAGCCTGCCGCAGACCACGACCGCCGCGATCGCGCCGGTTCCGGGTACGGCGGTGCCCTTCGCGGTGCCGAGCTATGCGGTGCCGTATGGTGCGGTGCCGCTCAACCCGGGCTTCGGCGGCGGCTATTTGCCATATGGCGCCTACGGCACCGCACTGCCTTATGGAGGCTACGGTGCCGGACTGCCCCTCAACAGCCTTGGCACCGGTTGGCCGGGCGCTCTGGGGGGGCTCTATGGCCTGAACGGCTTGAATGGTTTGAACGGTCTCGGCACCGGCCTGCCCTATGGCGGGCTGGGCACCGGCTGGCCCGGCAGCTACGGCAGCGGGCTCAGCGGACTCAATGGGCTCAACGGGCTCACCGGTGGGCTGCCGCTGACAGGAGTTTCTCCGTTCCGGTTCTGGTAACCGGGCGGCGATGAGAGTGCCTCGCCCGACGGTGAGGTGAACGGTGAAGGGCACACGTCCCGGTGTCCGGAACTTCAAGGAGGACGGGACTTGAAATTGGGAGTGAAACCAATGCGCAAGCAACTGACGACGATCGCCCTCGCGGCGGGTATGGCCGCTGGCCTCGCTACGGCCGCCGACGCCCAGTACTGGGGCCCGGGCTACGGCCCCGGCTACGCCGGTCCCGGCTACGGTGGCGGCTACGGCCCCTGGAACAACGGCGGCTGGGGTGGCCCCTGGGGCAACAACGGCTGGGGCAACAACAACTGGTGGCCGTGGGGCGGCAACAACGGCTGGGGCAACAACTGGGGCCCGATGAACGGCCTCATGGACGGCACCGGCGACTTCGACATGGGCTTCTCGGCGAGCGGCTCGGGCCGCGGCCGCGGTGAGGGCACCGGCCAGGGCTACGGCTACGGCTACGGCTACCCGGGCTACGGCTACGGCTACCCGGGCTACGGCTACGGCGCGCCGGGCGTGATGCCGGGCATGCCGGTCGCTCCGGGTGCCGCTCCGGCCGCGCCGGAAGCTCCGGCCGCCGAAGGCGACGCTGCCCCCGCCAACTGAGGCGAGGCGACATCAAGGTTCTGTCCCCGGGCATTCCCCGGGGGCAGACCAAAAGTCCATGACCTGGGAGGACCCGATGCGACTGTTGCGCCCTTCTGACGCCCTGAACGCCCAGACCCGCGCCCGTTCGCGCGCCCTGGCGCGGCCGGTCCGGCATTTTGCGGCCGGTGTCAGATATTTCGCGGCGTTGCTGTCTCCGGCCCTCACGCTCGCCCTTTCCCTGACCGCGCCCGCCGCGGCCCAGGACACCATTCCCGCCTATGCGGCCGACGCGGTCTACCGCGCTCCCGACGGCACCGAAAGCACCGGTCGCGTGGTCAAGTCCGGGCCCAACATGCGGCTCGAATTCGCCGAGGCCGGCCGCCCGGTGATCCAGATCATCCGCCGCGCCGAAGGGCTCATGTATGTGCTCGACCCCGGCACCCGCAGCTATTTCAAGGTCCAGGGCGAACCCGACCCGACCGCCGGCAGCGCCGCCTATCAGCCGCCCTGCGATCAGAACGATCCCTCGCTCCTGTGCCGCTTCCTCGGCAACGAGGTGACCTCCGGCATCACCACCGAGCTCTGGGAACTGGGCCAGCCCGGCGACCCGAGCCAGGTGAGCCGCATCCTCTGGGACGGCGCCCGCCAGCGCGTGCTGCGCCAGGAATCGCCCGGCGGCACCGTCATGACCCTGGCCTTCAGCGCGATGGAACAGATAGCCGGCCGCACCGTCGAACACTGGATCATCACCGTGACCGTGCCCGGCCAGCCGACCAAGACCGGCGCCTGGTATTACGACCCCGAATTGCGCGTCGAACTGCGCGAGGAACTGCCCGAAGGGCCGAAGCGCAGCCTCGAAAACGTCGTCGTCGGCCCGGTCGACCCGGCCGCTTTCGAACCGCCCGCGGGCTGGACCGAGATCGCGCCGCCGGCGCCCCCGGGCCCGGGCGGCTCCGGCGTACCGACGCCGCCATCGGCGAATTGATCAGAACGGGGGCAGGTGATGCAGACACTCGTGGCCAATTTCAAGGGCGGCACCGGCAAGAGCACGGTGGTGTTCAACCTCGCCGTCTGGCTCGCCGCCGCCGGCCACCAGGTGACCGTGGCCGATCTCGACCCGCAACGCACCATCGTCGATACCGCCGGGATCCGCGACGAGATGGGCTACACGCCCGGGCTCGCGGTGGTGACCAAGCTGCCGAAGGATGCGCCCGAGGGCCATCTGCTGGTCGATGTCGGCCTCTCCGACATGAAGGCGATGCGCAAAGCGATCGGCCAGGTCGGCCGGGTGGTGATCCCGGTCTCGCCCTCGCAGGCCGACATCTGGGCGACCCAGCGCTTCCTCGAGATCATCGCCGAGGAGCGCGGCACGGATCACGGCATCGAGGTTGTGGCCTTCGTCAACCGCGCCGATCCGCATCCGCTCTCGCGCGAGAATTTCGAGACCAAAGAGGCGCTCGACATGCTGCCGGGCGTCAGGGCGCTGGAGCCGAAGCTGGTGCAGCGCATGGCCTTCCGGCGGTCGTTTTCCGAGGGGCTTGCGGCGTTCGAGCTGGAGCCCGGCGGCAAGGCGGCGGCCGAGCTCGACGCGCTGGCGGGCGCGCTGTTCGGCTA
>JAGRMO010000150.1 GCA_020441205.1 Maritimibacter sp. | reverse complement strand
TCCAGGCGCCGCAGCAGAACCTGCCGGGGCCGCTCGACGATCTGGCCCGCAAGTTCGGCGGTGGCGAGGTCGGCACCCTGTTCGGCGTGCCGCTGTCGAAGATGCGCGACGAGGGGCTGCAGCGCAAGGCGCTCACCTTCCTCGGCATCGCCCTCGCGGCGTCCATCTTCGTGCCGCTGCAGCTCAGTCCCACCGCGTTCGCGTGGGACGGCGACATGTTCAAGATGGTGATCTGGCCGATCCTGGCCGCGGCCGCCTACTTGCTGGTCGCGATCGCCCCGCCCAACATCCGCAACAACGTCCCGCCCTGGGTCCTGCAGTGGCTGCCGTTCGCCGTGTCGTTCGCCGGCATCCAGATCCTCGGGATCGGGCCGTTCGCGATGATCGGCGTCAGCGCCGGCGGCACCTGGTACCTGTACTCGATCGGCATGGCGATCCTGCTGTTCGGGTTGCTGGGCAGGTTGTCGAAACCCAACGATCAGACCGCACGCATCATCATCGCGATCGGTGCCGGCTGCTTGCTGTTGCCGTGGATCGACTTCCTCGGCGACGCCTTCAAGTTCAGCCACGTCGGGATCGTCATGATCCTGCACAACCTGCTGTTCTTCGTGGTGCTGCTGATCGGCATCCTGTGCGTGCTCTACGTCGTGCCGCCGGCGAAGCTGCCGCCGGCGCTCAAGGCGATCGACGCGCTCGCGCCGCTGGTCACCGCGGTGCTGCTGCTGTGGCTGCCCCTCCAGGTCGTGCTCGTCGCCCTCGGCCTGTGGCTGGGACCGTTCCCGTTCCTCAACGCCACCGGCGCGATCTTGATGATGGCGCGCGGCCTGCTGGCGCTGCTGGCGGGGGGGCAGAACCGGCGCAACCCGCCAGGGGTGACCGCCGTCGCGCTGTCGCCGCGTCCGCGCCTGGCAACGCGCGCCAATCCGAATTCCCCTCCGTCCGCAAAGCGTCTAGGTAGGGGCCATGAACGACACACCCAAATCCCACGGCCGGCTCAAGGTTACGGCCTCGCTGAAACCCCGCGCGCTGATGGATGGCAGCCCCGTGCTCGCCGGCGCCTGGGAGGTGCGGATCGTCACCCTGTTTCCGGGCGCGTTTCCAGGCGTGCTGGGCGAGAGCCTGACCGGCAAGGCGCTGCAGGAGGGGCTCTGGCGGCTTGAAACCACCGATCTGCGGCAGTTCGGCGAGGGCAAGCACCGCAATGTCGACGACACGCCCGCCGGCGGCGGCGCCGGCATGGTGCTGCGCGCCGATGTGCTGGCGGCCGCGATCGACGCGGCGTCGGAGGGGGTGCGATCGGTCCGGGCGCGCTGGCCCCTGGTCTATCTCTCGCCGCGCGGCCGGCCGTTCGACCAGCAGACAGCGCGCCGCTTCGCCGCCTGCGACGGGGTGACGTTCATCTGCGGGCGGTTCGAGGGCGTCGACGAGCGGGTGATCGAGGAATACGGGATCGAGGAGGTAAGCCTTGGCGATTTCGTCCTCACCGGCGGCGAGATCGCGGCCCAGGCGATGATCGACGCGAGCGTGCGGCTGTTGCCGGGCGTGCTCGGCAATGCCGCCTCGACCGAGGAGGAGAGCTTCTCCGCCGGGCTCCTCGAACATCCGCACTACACCAAGCCCCCGGTCTGGCGCGGGCGCGAGATCCCGCCGGTGCTGCTCTCGGGTCACCACGGCGAGATCGCGAAATGGCGCCGGACCGAAGCCGAGCGGCTCACCCGCGAACGGCGGCCCGATCTCTGGGCCGCGCGGGAAACGCCCGCGCCCGACGCCGACGCCTAGGGCCAAAACCCGCCGGTCCTTGACCCTGCGCATTGCGCGGACGGGTCGCGGCGACGATACTTGGGTCACCGCCGACATCCCCGGAGGCCGCCCGTCGCCGGGGGCTCGGACGGAGGAGGTAAGGAGGGCCCCCGATGCACGGAAAGAACATCATCGAATACGCCCGCGCGCTTTATGACGCCCATGGCGACAAGGCCGAGGCGGAGGCGGCGCAGAGGATGAATGCCGCCGAGGCGGCCGGCGAGGCCGGCGAGGCGGAGGAATGGCGCGCCGTGCGCGAAGCGGTGCGCGGGCTGCGCGGCGCCAACCAGGGCTGACGCGCGGCTTTGTCCCACCCCGCGGGTCTTGCCCGCTGCCGGTGTTGGGGGAATAATTTCCCCACCCGCGCCGGTCGCTCCGGCCGCGGGCCGAGCGAGGAGGAGGACGAACCCAATGGACGCGCTACAGATCGAAGATCGCGCCCGCGCGCTGCTGGACCGGCATGGCGACGGGGCCGAGGGCTATGTGCGCCAGCATCTCGACGCCGCCGAAGAGGTGGGGCTCGAAGGTGCCGTGCGCGACTGGAAGGGCGTGATGGACGCGCTCGCGCATCTTCGCGGCAACTTTCCCGGCTGAGGCGCGGGGCGCTCGGGCCGGGGCGCGGGGGTCAGCCCTGCGCCATCGCCCGGGTGCGCGCCTTGCGGTTCCTGCGCCGGCGCAGCCGGGGCGCGAGGAACAGGTAGAGCCCGCTCACCCCGAACAACACCATCGCGCCGGCCGTGATGTCGGCGAGCCAGGTGCCGAAGCGGGCGTCGACCCAACCGCGCTCGTGGATCGTCTTGAACAATGTGCCCCAGTAGAACCTGCTGTGCAGCAGGGTGCCGTCCGGGGCATAGGTCTCGCGCCTCAGGCGGGTCTTGACCCAGTAATGCCCGGTCGCGGCGTCGACGATCAGGTCGTGGCCACCGCCCGAAAGCTCCCAGGCGTCGCGGTCGTGGTAGGTGGTCGGTTTCGCGTCGGTCATCGCCGCGTCGGGCCACAGCGTGCGGGCCAGGGCCAGCGCGTCGGGCAGGCCCTGCGCCACCGGGTCGGGCCAGGCATCGAACCTTGCCTCGTCGTAGTCGGGCGGCGACAGCATCGCGTCGACGAGGCCCCAGTGGTTAAGGGCGAGCCCGGTGAGCCCGATCGCCACCAGGAAGGGCAGCACGAAGATACCGAGCCAGCCGTGAACGGTCTTCAGCACCCGTTCGACCGAGAATGTCCTCAACATCGCGCCCGCTCCCGCCTGGCGATCCCTGCGCCGTGCCGCCGCGGATGCAATTGTCTGTGGCGGCCGGACGAGGGCTGTCCTGCCAGAAATCCGCGCGTTCGGCCAGCGCGTTCGGCCGTTCCCGCTTGATCCTGCGGCCTTTGGCCCATATACCGCGCGCGTCCGGGGTCGATTCTGGCCGGCGGACCGTTTCCGTATTCGCCCGGCTGCTTCGTCGGGGTATCGACCGGCGGAAGCGCTCTAAAGCAAAGACGACCTGAACCCTCCGGCGGGCGCTCCTCATCGAGGATCAAGCGGACCCGGGTGAAGACCGGAGCTCTGAGGCGGCACATCTTCGCGGACCGAACCGCGAGCAGCATAGGAGTGACAGGCATGGACCTGATCGCACAACTCGAAGCCGAGCAGATCGCTGAGCTCGGCAAGACCATTCCGGATTTCAAGGCCGGCGACACCGTCCGCGTCGGCTACAAGGTGACCGAAGGCACCCGCACCCGGGTGCAGAACTACGAAGGCGTCTGCATCTCCCGCAAGAACGGCAAGGGCATCGCCGGCTCGTTCACCGTGCGCAAGATCTCGTTCGGCGAAGGCGTCGAGCGGGTGTTCCCGCTGTACTCGACCAATATCGAGACCATCGAGGTGGTGCGTCGCGGCAAGGNNCAAGGTCCGCCGCGCCAAGCTCTACTACCTGCGCGCGCGCCGCGGCAAATCGGCCCGGATCGCCGAGCACACCGGCTACAAGTCGCTCGACGACAAGTAAGGAGAGGCCCTGATGAAAAAAGATATCCACCCCGCCTACCACATCATCGACGTCAAGATGACCGATGGCACCGTGGTGCAGATGAAGACCACCTGGGGCAAGGAAGGCGACACGATGTCGCTCGAGATCGACCCCTCGTCGCACCCGGCCTGGACCGGCGGCTCGTCGCGGCTGATGGACACCGGCGGCCGCGTGTCGAAGTTCAAGAACAAATACGCAGGCCTCGGCTTCTGAGCCTGCGCCGCCCTATGGCAAGATCGAACGCCGCTCCTTCGGGGCGGCGTTTTTCGTTGCGCAGCGCTTGCGCGAAACGGTCAATTGTCCGACCATGGGGCGGGAGCGGAAGACGACCGCCGGATTTCGATGACGGCAGATGGATCAACCAACGGCTGGACGGGCGAGGCGATCTCGTTCCTGCGCCAGAATATCCCGCTGGCCCTGCGCGACGACGGCTGGGAACACGCCTGTTCGTCGGGCGACCAGATGGGATGCGCCGCCCTGGTCGCGCTCGGCCAGGCGACGGAAACCGACTGGGGCGCGGTCCCGCGCAAGGATGCGCGCCTGCCCGATCCGCTGCCCAGGTGGGACGATATCGCGACCACCGTGGTGGGCCTCGCATGGCAGCGACGGGCGGTGGATTTTCGTTCCGCGGACGGCAGCGTCTGGGTTCCGCCCTATCGCCAGGCCGACGGCGGCCTCCGCCACGCCGAGAGCCCGCCGCCCTCGCCCAATATCGCGGCCGGCCACGGGCTCGGACCGGCCCGGGCGGTGCCGGGCTTTCTGCTGGTTCTGAAGGCCCTCGGTCTCGTCGACGGGGCCGGCTGGGCGGCGCCGGCAGAAGCGGTGCTCTGGCGGGTGCAGCCGAGGGCCTGGGCGCTCGACGTGACCGGCGACGCCCGCTTCGCCGAAGCCGTCGCGCGCACCGTCGCGACGACGCCGGATGCCATCCGCCGCGAAATCGGCCGGCAGGTGACGATCTCGGACGACGACGTGAACGCGGCGCTCGCGAAGGCCGAGGCCTGGCGGCGGGAATTTCGGGAACGGACCGGCCACGGCCCCGAGTTTCGCGCCCGCACCCGCGCCGAAATGCGTCTCGACGTGGCGCTTGGCCGGGAGGACCGGCTCGACTGGCTGTTCTACCGGGGCTGGCGGCTGCCCGAGGGCTGGCTCACGCCGGCCGAGAAATCCCGCGCGCTCGAGATCTTCCACGATCCGCTCGCCCGGGCGATGCGCGGGGCGGTGGTGGCGCGGCTGTTTCCCGGTAACCCCGTGTCGGAAGCGGAGGCGGCGCGCGAATAGCCCCGCGCGGCGGCAGGCATTGTTCACGAAATTGCCACTGTCGCGCCTTTTCTCGATCACTGTCGCCTATTATGGTCACTGGAAGCGCAGAAACTGCGCGGGTTTGGCTCAGGCGAAGTGTTAGGAACGGCACGTGGCGCATATCATCGTCGTCGGAAACGAAAAGGGAGGCGCGGGCAAATCCACCGTGGCGATGCATGTCGCGACCGCGCTCGCGCGGCTCGGACATCGCGTCGGCATGCTCGATCTCGACCTGCGCCAGAAGACCACCGCGCGCTATCTCGCCAACCGCAAGACCTCGATCGAGCGGCATGGCTACGCCCTGCCCTCCCCGGTCTATGCCGAGTTGCCCGAGATCGGCGCGGGTGCGCTGGCGCCGGGCGAGAACGCCTATGACCGCCGGCTGAGCCAGGCTGTGGCCGGGCTTGAGGCGGACAGCGATTTCATCGTGATCGATTGCCCGGGCTCGCATACCCGGCTCAGCCAGGTGGCGCATACGCTCGCCGACACGCTGATCACCCCGCTCAACGACAGTTTCGTCGATTTCGACCTGCTCGCCCATATCGACGGCGAGACCAGCGAGATCCAGGGCCCCTCGGTCTATTCCGAGATGGTCTGGAACGCGCGCCAGTTGCGCGCGCAGGCCGGGCTCAAGCCGATCGACTGGGTGGTGGTGCGCAACCGCCTGGGCGCGCAGCGGATGGTCAACAAGGAGAAGATGGGCCGGGCGCTCGAAGATCTCTCGGCCCGGATCGGATTTCGCACTGCACCCGGGTTTCATGACCGGGTCATCTTCCGCGAGCTGTTTCCGCGCGGGCTGACGTTGCTCGATCTGCGCGATGTTGGCGTGAAGGGGCAGATGAACATCTCGAACGTCGCCGCCCGCCAGGAACTGCGCGAGCTGATGAAGGCGCTGAAGCTGCCCGGCGTGACGGCGGATTTCTGAGCGCGGGGTTCCCCCCGTTCCAGACCCGCACGCCCCCCCCGGCATCGGCCGGGGCTTTGCGATGCTGTTCGGCACGGTGGGGTGTATCCGGAGCCTGCCCACACGCGCGGCAGCCTGGCCCGCTCCCGCACCCGTTCCAACGCGCCTGCCGTCGGCAATGACCGCGACACGCGGGCGACGGCCTCGCGGGAAACCAGGAACCGAAGATCCGGAAACAATGAATTTCCTTGCGAATCCCACGTCTTCCAGCCTTTTCCGCGGCGTGTCGCGCTCGCCTCGACGTGGCCCGCGCGGCACGCGGCCCCTTCCCTCCTCCGCAGCGCCGTGCCACTCTCCGGCACGGCTGACATGGGGCCAGAAGGGGCCAGGACATGAAGATCACCGCCTGCGTCTTCGACGCTTACGGAACCCTGTTCGATGTGAACGCGGCCGCCCGGGCGGCGGCGGCCGAACCGGGCAACGCGCATTTCGCCGATATCTGGGAACCGCTCGCGCGCGACTGGCGGGCCAAGCAGCTCGAATATTCCTGGCTGCGCGCGATCACCGCCGAGCACCGGGATTTCTGGAGAGTGACGAAGGACGCGCTCGACTGGGCGATGGAGGCGCATGGGCTCGCGGGCGAGGAAGATCTGCGCGACCGGCTGCTCGCGCTCTACTGGAAGCTCGAACCCTATCCGGAGGTGCCCGAGATGCTGCGCGCGTTGCGTGAGGCCGGTCTGCAGACCGCGATCCTGTCGAACGGCTCGCCCGAGATGCTCGACGCCGCGGTGCATTCGGCCGGGATCGAGGCGCTGCTCGACGATGTGATCTCGGTCGAGCGGGTGGGCGTGTTCAAGCCCGCGCGCCAGGTCTACGATCTCGTCACCACGAGGTTCGACTGCGCGCCCTACGAGGTTCTGTTCGTCTCGTCGAACGGCTGGGACATCTCGGCCGCGGCCGGCCACGGCTTCGTCACCGCCTGGGTCAACCGCGCCGGCGCGCCGATGGAGCGGCTCGGCCATCCCCCGAACAAGCAACTCTCCGATCTCGCCGAGATCCCCGCCATGGCGGCCGCGCTATGACCCGGGGGAGCGTCCCCGCCGCCGACGGAGTGCGGCTCGCCTATGACGATGAGGGCACCGGCACACCGATGATCGCGCTCGCCGGCATCACCCGCAACATGGGCGATTTCGATTTCGTCGCGCCGCATCTCGAGGGCGTCCGGCTGATCCGGCTCGACGCGCGCGGGCGCGGCGGGTCGCAGCATGCGCCCTGGGAGAGCTACAACGTGCTGCAGGAAGCGGCCGACGTGCTCGCGCTGATGGATCATCTCGGGATCGCGCGCGCCGCGATCCTCGGTACCTCGCGCGGCGGGCTGGTGGCGATGGTGATCGCGGCGACGGCGCATGACCGGCTCACGGGCGTCTGCCTGAACGATATCGGGCCGGTGATCGAACGGGCCGGGCTCGACGCGATCGCCGACTACATCGGCCGGCAACCGGCAGCGCGCAGTTACCCCGAGGCGGCGGCGGCGCGCGCGCTTGCGCATCCCCTGGTGACCAACGTGCCGGAGGGCCGCTGGCTTGCCGATGTCGAGCGGCTTTACGAACAGACCGCGACCGGGCTCGCGTTGCGCTACGACCCGGCGCTGGGGGACTCGTTCCGCGCCAGCCTCGCCCAGCTTGCCGAGGCCTGGCCCGCTTTCGACGCCTTCGCGGGCCTTCCGCTCGCGCTGATCCACGGCGCGCATTCGGCGATCCTCTCTCAAGCCACGGCGGACGAGATGTGCCGGCGGCGGCCCGACATGCATTATGCCCGCGTCCCCGGGCGCGGCCATGTGCCCTGGCTCGACGAGCCCGAGGCGCTGGCGGCGATCCGGGCCTGGCTCGCGGAGCTCGCATGAATATCGAGATGATCCGCGCCGCCGCCGGGCGGCTCGCAGGCCAGGTCCGGCGCACGCCGCTGCTCGGCTCGCCGTTCCTTGACGAGATCGCCGGGCGCCGGGTGCTGGTGAAGCCCGAATGCCTGCAGCATACCGGCAGCTTCAAGTATCGCGGCGCGCGGTCGGCATTGTCGGCGCTGACGCCCGAAGTGCGGGCGCGGGGCGTGATCGCGTTTTCCTCCGGCAACCATGCGCAGGGCGTGGCGCTGGCGGCGCGCGAGTTCGGCGTGCCGGCGGTGATCGTGATGCCGGCCGATGCGCCGGCGCTGAAGATCGCGAATACAAGGGCCTACGGCGCCGAGGTGGTGCTCTACGACCGCGCGACCGAGGACCGCGACGCGATCGGCACGGCGCTCGCGGCCGAGCGCGGGCTCACCCTGGTGAAGCCGTTCGACGAGCCGCAGGTGATCGCGGGCCAGGGCACGATCGGGCTCGAGATCGCCGAACAGGCGGCCGAGGCCGGGATCGGGCGGGCCGAAGTGCTGATGCCCACGGGCGGCGGCGGGCTCGCCTCCGGCATCGCGCTGGCGCTGGCGGCCGAGGCCCCGGGCCTCAGGGTGCGCCCGGTCGAGCCCGAGGGGTTCGACGATGTGAAGCGCTCGCTGGAGCGGGGCGAGATCAGCCCCAACGCCCGGCTCACCGGCTCGGTCTGCGACGCCATCGTCACGCCCGCGCCCGGGGCGATCACCTTCCCGATCCTGAAGGCGCTCGCAGGCCCCGGGATCGCGGTCACGGACGACGAGGCGCTGGGCGCAATGGTGCAGGCCTTCACACGGCTCAAGCTGGTGGTCGAGCCCGGGGGCGCGGTGGCGCTGGCCGCGGCCCTGTTCCACGGCCGGGAAATCGAGGGCGAGGCGGTCGTCGTCGTGCTGTCGGGCGGCAATGTCGATCCCGCACTGTTCGCGCAGGCGCTCGACCGTTTCGCCTGACACCGTTTCGCCAGACCCGCCTGAGTTGTACCAGGCCGCGAACCATCGCGTATCGCGAAACAAAGCGCTTTCCGGATCCGTGCGAATCTGATATCCTCGTGGGACATTTTGACGCAGCCGTCAGAAGCGTTTTCAGCACCTGATGATAATCATCGTCTCCCGACCGAAAGGGTCCCTTGCGGTCGGGAACGGTGTGGTCGGTGCCAGCTCCTTGCCTCTCGGACCCGCCCGCTCAGTCGCCCGCATGACGCCCGCCGCCGTCGATGGGGGCGGCCTCATCGGCGGGTCGTACGCTCGTGGGATGTTCGGCCGGTTCGTCCACGTCCCCCGCCTCCGCGCCGGGCTCGGCCGGCGTCCCGCAGATCGCCCTGAGCGCCGCCCAGTCGCCGTCGCCCAGCACCGGCGTGGTCTCATGGCCGAGCCGCGCCTGCGCCGCCAGTGCCGCCTCGATCCGCGCGGTCATCTGCGGATGGGTCGAGAAATGCGCGTTGATCCCCTCGGCATCGCCGTGTTCATCGCGCAGTCGCTCGAAGAAGCTGCCGAGGGCGGCCGGCGGCAGGTCGGCGCCGGTCAGCACCGCGTGGGCGTAATCGTCGGCGCCGGTCTCGGCGGCCTGGCTGTATTTCGCGTTGATCACCTGGTTGGCGAGGAACAGCACCACGGTGCCGCCGGCGAAATCGCCGAAGATGAGCCCGAGCACGCCGACTGAGCCCGCGAGCCTGAGCGCGTCGCGGGTCGGGTCGCGGTTGACGACATGACCGATCTCATGGGCGAGCACGGCGGCCACCTCGTCGGGGTTCTTCGCCTCGTCGATCAGGCCGCGAAAGATCACGATCCGCCCGCCCGGCAAAGCGAAGGCGTTGACAAGCTCGTGGTCGAGCACGGTGAGGGTGAGCGGATAGGGCAGATCGTCGGCCACATCGAGCCGCGCCAGCATGGTGTCGAGCGCGGCCCGGCCTGGTTCCGCCTCGCAGGCCTCGACCGGCATGAGGTCTTCGCCCATGGCGGCGCGGATCTGCTCGAAGGTGGCGTCGCCCAGCGCCTTCTCGCCGCCCGGCGGCAGGTAGGCGGCAAGCTGGTTGGCCATGATCGGCACGAGGACGAAGATGATGAGCGCCACCGAGGCCACGGCGCCGAGCCCCCAGCCCAGGATCCGGCCCTTGTTCTCGACGGGCGGGCGGCGGGTGAGCTGAGGGGCGTTCTTGCGCAGGAGGCCCGCGATATGGCTGTCGGCGATCACCAGGCGCTGAACCGGGTCGCCGGCCAAGGCAAGGACGAGGCCGCCGGGCTCGGCCTGATCGGCGAGCGCGCGGAGGTCTTCGGCCATCCAGTCGAGCCGGCTGCCGTCGGGCCGGGCGATGGTCAGCCGGTCGGGGGCGAGGGTGAGCAGGACGCGCTGCACCCGGGCGGTCTCGCCGTCGAAGTAATCCGCCCAGGCTTCGAGCGGCCCCTGGCTTGCGGCGCTCATATCCCGTCTCCCAGCGGCAGGGCGTCGGCAAAGCCTTCCGCCTCGACGAACTCGTCACGGGCACGCTGGCGTACCGCGGCGAGGCCTTCGCCGTTCACGATCTCGGTGGTCTCGGCGAAGTGGCGGGCGACCGGCAGGGTGATGAAGGCTTCGCGCAGCACGCCCCAGAACAGGAAGACGGCGAAGTAACCGACGACGCCGACGATGACGGCCAGCCAGGCGGGCAGTTGGGCGAGGTCGGCGATGTCGTCGACGCCGGCCTCGACCACGGCCGGATCGACCATGGCGGCGAGCACGCCGATGACGATGCCGCTCAGGACGAGCAAAGCCGTCAGGATGGCGCCGATGATGAGCGAACCCAGGAGATAGATGCCGACGAGCTTGCCCGGGCGCGGGTGGCAGCGAAAGCCCGCACCGGCCACGGTCTTCTGCTCGGTCAGCCGCTTGAAGCGGTTCGCCTTCCAATAGGCCCAGCCGAGCCCGGTCCAGGCCGCGCCCATGGCGGCGGCGACGAGCCAGATCGGATCCTCGAAAATCGCTTCCGCGAGGCTACCGAAGACGACCAGGCCGAGGCCCAGATAGACATGCTTCATCGCGCCGAACAGGCTGCGCCACGTGCCGCCCTGTTCGAATTTGGCGTCGCCGTACCAGGTGCGGTCGGTGCGGTATTTTTCCAGCGCCCAGACCTGAGCCGGGTACAGGATGCCCGCGGTCAGACCGGTGAGCCCCCACCACAGCGCCGAGCGCCAGACGAAGCCCTTAACGCCGGGCTCGAGCCCGAAGCGGATGCCGCGCCAGCGGGTGCGGGCGAGGATGTAGCGCCGGGCGCGGTATTGGGCGAAGAAGATGAGCGGCATGATCCCGATGAGGCTCACCACATAGGCCTGCCCCTGGCCTTCGAACAGCGAGAACGAGACGAACATCAGGAGGAGGTTCACGATACCGATGTAGAAGGCGAGGAAGACGACGGCGGTGAGGAAGCCGGTGAGCATCTCGGTCGGGCGGCCGACGAATTCGAGCGGATGGCCGCCGGGGCGGATCGCCGACCAGTAGTAGCGTCGCATCCGGGTCTTCATCCAGAACCGGTAGAAACCGAGCGTGAGCACGGTGAGCAGGCTGGTCTTGAGCGCGAGGCGGAACATCGGCCCGCTGCGCCCGGCATAGTCGGTTCTGAGGGGGTGGAACATGTTACAGCGGTCTACTCACGGGGCCGGCCCGGTCCGTTGCGGCGGGTGTCGGGTCTGCGCCGATTATGTGGAGTTTGCGGCGCGAGACAAGCGTCGCGCCGGGGCGCGAGGGCGCGCCACCGATCCGGATCGGACGGGGCTCCGAGGCACAGGGCGCGGGGTCGGCGCGGTGAGCTGCACGGGGCGGCTTCGCTGTCCTGCGCCGCGAGAGGACCCGCCACCGCGACTGCGGGTCCCAAGTCGCACGGGTCGCCGGCCTTCCCAAGGTGACGCGTTTGCCTGCCGTGAAACCTGATTACCAATTGTTTTCGAACGACTTTCCGAGACCCAGCGCGGTCCGGTATCTTGGAGAGCCGGTGCTCCGCGGCGGCGATCCGGTGCGGAGCAAGACCGCCTGCCGCCCCTGTCGCGCGGCAGTAATGCGGCAGCGCACGGCCCCGCAAGGCGCCTGCCCGCTCGATACCTCAGTCGGTAAACCGGTTGTCGCGCGGGAAACCGTGCGGCGGCAGCTTGCCGACCGAAGCGCGCTTGCCGATCCAGGGGCCCATGTCCACCTCGGTGCGGGTGCGGTCGCCGGCGGCGGCCCAGCTCAGCCCGGTGGCGAGGTCGAAGGTGGTGAGGTCCGACAGCCCGCCGTCGAGCTCCAGCACGCCTTGCTTGCCGCGCGCGGCATTGTATTTCTGCAGTCGCACGCCCTTGCCCCGGCTCATTTCCGGCAATTCGTCGAGCGGGAAGACGAGGAGCTTGCGGTTCTGGCTCACCACCGCGACGTGATCGCCGCTCACCGGCTTGCAGACCCGCGCGACGCTGTCGCCCACGTTCAGCACCTGTTTGCCGGCGCGGGTCTGGGCCACCACCTCGTCGGTCGAGACGACGAAGCCGTTGCCCTCGGCGCTGGCGACGATCAGCTTCTGGCCCGGCTGGTAGGTGAACATCGTCACGATGCCGGCCTCGTTGGGCAGATCGACCATCAGCCGCAGGGGCTCGCCCATGCCGCGCCCGCCGGGCAGGTTCGCGGCCGCGAGCGTGTAGAACCGGCCGTTCTCGGCGAAGACCAGCACCTTGTCGGTGGTCTCGGCGTGGAAGGCGAAGCGGGGGCCGTCGCCATCCTTGAACTTCAACTCGCGGCTGAGGTCGATATGGCCCGACATCGCCCGGATCCAGGCCATCTGGCTGCAGACCACGGTGACGGGCTCGCGTTCGATCATCGCCTCGAGCGGCACGTCCTCGATCTCGCCCGCTTCCTCGATCAGCGTGCGCCGCGCGCCGTGCTCATAATCCTTGCCGAATTTCTTCTTCGCGTCCCTGAGCTCGTCGGCGATCTTCGCCCATTGCAGATCTTCCGCGTCGAGCAGGTCTTCGAGGCCGGCGCGCTCTTCCATCAGCGCGTCGCGTTCGCGGATCAGTTCGAGCTCCTCGAGCCGGCGCAAGCTCCGCAGCCGCATGTTGAGGATCGCGTCGGCCTGCACGTCGGACAGCCCTTCCGACCGCCCGGCATAGCGGCGCGGGATCTTGGGCCCGCCCTCGGCGCTCTCCTCGAGCACGCCGCGGGCGACGGCTTCGGGGTCGTCCTGCAGCTCCAGCGCAGCGACGTCGACGCCCACCAGCGGCGAGACGTAGTCGCTTTCATCCGTCGCACGCTTGATCCCGGCCTGATGCTTGCGCGACCAGTCCTCGTACATCAGCGCCGCCTTCGGATCGTCGTCGTAGCGGATGATGTCG
>JAGRMO010000149.1 GCA_020441205.1 Maritimibacter sp. | reverse complement strand
AACCTCGCCGGCACGCAGGTCGAACGTGGCGGTCCTCAGCGCTCCCGCCTCCAGACCCTCGACCTCCAGAACGACCGGTCCGGGCGCATGCGTGTCGGGCCGCGGCGGAAACAGCCCGCTGAGATCGCGCCCGGTCATCTCCTCGATGATCCGCGCCTGCCCGGTCTCGGCCAGCGGACGGGTCGAGACGTGGCGGCCGTCGCGCAGCACGGTCACCCGGTCGGCGAGCCGCAGCACTTCGGGCATCCGGTGCGAGACATAGAGCACCCCCGCCCCCTGCCCCACCAGCTCGCCGATCACCGCGAACAGCCGCTCGGCCTCCGCGGTGGTGAGCGCCGCGGTGGGCTCGTCCATCACGTAGAGCCAGGGCGCTGCCGCATCGCCGCCGACGAGCGTGCCGGCGATGCGCACCAGCATCTGATCGCCCGCGCCCAGCTCCGACATCGGCGCGGTCGGGCGCAGCCGGTCGAGCCCGAGCCGTGCGAGAGCCGCCGCCGCCGCCCGGTTGAGCGCCCGCCAGTCGACCAGTCCGAACCGTCGCGGATAGGGTCGGTCGAGAAACATGTTCTCGGCAACCGACAGCCCGCGCACGGCATGCAGTTCCTGGTGGATGAACCTCAGACCCGCGGCCCGCATCGCGGCTGGTCCGGTCGCGGCGAGCGCCTGGCCATTCAGCGCGAGGCCGCCGCCATCGGGCCGGTCGAGACCGGCCAGGATGCGAATGAGCGTCGACTTCCCGGCGCCGTTCTCGCCCATGAGCGCATGCACTTCGCCCGCGTGCAGCGATAGGCTGACGCCGTCGAGCGCCTGCACCGCGCCAAACCGGCGGCTCACGTTCTGAAGGTCGAGCTGGGGCATGCGCGGGGCTGCGGGGCGCCGCCGGAACGGCGCCCCCAAGGGTCACTCGGCGTTGACGTTGGTCGCCGTGATGAGCTTGGTCGGCACGTAGATCACCCGCTGCACCAGCGTCTCGCCCGCGATGAGCCGCGCCACGGTGTCGGCCGTGGCCTGCCCGATGCCGGCGAAGTCCTGCGCGACCGAGGCCTCGAAATTGCCCCCCGCCGCAATCGCCTCGCGGGCCTGCGGGTTGGCGTCGATGCCGGTGATGACGATGCCCTCGCCGTCGCGGCCAGCCGCCTCGATCGCCTGCAGCGCGCCGAGCGCGGGCTGGTCCCAGGCCGCCCAGATGCCGGCGATGCTGCCGGGCTCGGGGTTGGCCGCGAGCAGCGCCTCGATCTGCGCCCGGCTGTCGGCGATGCCGCCGTCCGTCACGTCCGGGGTGATCCGGTCGACCACTTCGATATCGGGGAAGTTGGCAAACACCGCATCGGCGATCACACCGCGCACCTGCACCGGCGGGAACGGGTCGAAGGTGAACATCACCACCTTGCCGGCGCCGCCGATCCGGTTGGCGAGGTAGACGGCGGTCTCGGCCGCCATCGCGTAGCCGTTCGAGGTGACGTTGGCCGCGACCAGCGGATCGCTGCCCGCATCCATGCCAACCACCGGAATCCCGGCATCCGCCGCCGTCTGCAGGCCCGCCCCGATCTGCGCCGGATCGACGTTGATGACGATGGCGTCGACGCCCTGGGTGACCACGTCCTCGATCCGGCTGATGACGGCCGCGACGTCGCCCGCGGTGTCGATCACGTTCACGGTCCAGCCAAGCTCGCCCGCGCGCGCCTCGAAACCGTCGACATAGAACTGTGTCCCGGGCTGGGCGAGATAGGGCGTGATCACCGCCACCTCCTGTGCAGCGGCCGCGCCGCCGATCCCGGTCGCCACGGCAACGCCGGCCAGTAGTGCTTTCCAAACCATCATGATTCTCCCTGTGGTCTCAATTTTTCTTGGTGTATCTTTGGCATCGGCCTTGAGGCCCGTCAAACGCGCCTTGCGCCAGGAGAAAGCCATGTCGTCATCAGGCGGGTCCGCCCCGGCATTCATCGGCATCGACGTCGGAACGAGTTCCGTCAAGGCGATCATGGGACGCGAGGGCGGCATCCTTCTCGAACGATACGGCGCCCAGTACCAGACCCGGCGGCCCGCGCCGGGCGCGGTCGAACAGGATCCGGCGGACTGGATGCGTCATGTCGACGCCGCGCTGGCCCGGTTCGCGGCCCATCCGGACGCGGGCGAGGTCGTCGCCATCGGGGTGACATCTCAGGTTAACACCCATGTGTTCTGCGATGCAGACTTCGCGCCGTTGCACCCGGCGATCACCTGGCAGGATACCCGCCCCGCCGCCCGGGCCGCCCGCCTCGACGCGGCGATCGGCGCGGCGGCCAAGGTCGCGGCGCTCGGGGCCCCGATCCCGATCGACGCAAGCCACGCGCTGGCCCGGATGGCCTGGATGGCCGAGGCCCACCCGGAGATCTGGGCGGCCACGCGGCATGTGTTTCTTCCCAAGGACTACGTGATCGCCCGGTTGAGCGGTCAGGCCGTTGCCGATCCGATATCGGCCGTCGGTCTGGTCGGCACCGATTTGCGCTATGCCCCGGCCATCCTGGAGCTGTTTGCGCGGGCGGGCGATGTTCTGCCGACCCTGCGCGATCCGCTCGACCTGGCCGGACAAATCCGGCCCGGGCAACCCTTCGCCGGCGTGCCGCTCGCCACCGGGACCATGGACGCCTGGGCCGGCATGTTCGGGCTCGGCGTCGCCGACGAAGGTGCGGCGATGTATCTCTCCGGCACGAGCGACGTACTCGGCCTGATCTCGGCCGACCGGACCGGGGCGGACGGGATCATCACCTTCCCGCCCTGGCGCGGCATCACCCTGCATGCCGGACCGACCCAATCGGGCGGAGCCTCGCTCGCCTGGGCCGCGCGCCTGCTCGGGCGGGATGTCGACGAGCTCGGCGCACTTGCGGCCAAGGCACCGATCACGCGGGAAAGTCCGCTGTTCCTGCCCCATCTCGAAGGCGAGCGCGCACCGCTCTGGGATGCACGCTCGCGCGGCGCCTTCGCGGGCATGTCCTCCGCCAATGGAGCCGAAGACTTCGCGGCCGCCGTCATGGAAGGTGTCGCCTTCTCGGCGCGCCTCGCGCTCGAAGCGATCGAACGCAGCGGAAACCGGACGGTTTCCGTGCTTCGCCACGGCGGCGGCGGCGCCGCCTCCGACACCTGGTGCCAGATCCGGGCCGACGCGCTCGGCCGCAGGCTCGACCGGGTTTCGGTTGCCGATGTGGGGGCGATGGGAGCCCTGGTGATCGCGGCCACGGCCGCGGGCACGGTCGCGGATCTCGCAGTCGCCACCGAGGGGCTGGTCTCGGTCGACCGTGCGTTCGAACCCGACCCGGCCCGGGCCGCGCTCGCCGACACGCGGTTCGAAGCGTTCAAAGAGCTGTATCAGGCACTTGGCCCGGTCAACGACGTTTTGCATCCGCCAAATTGACCGCGTCCTGCGGCAACCGCCCTGTAACGGATGCAGTGCCGCCTTGGGCACGGGGCGACGTGGAGTGGCGCTTGCCGGACGCACCCAAAAGGTCACGGCTCTGCCAAGGGCCGTGCCCCGACAGGTCAGCCGGACGCGAAAGCGTACGCAGCGTGGAGACCTGTACCAACGACGTATGGCGGAGGGGATCGGCCTCGGACCAATCGCTCTCGGAAGAACACCCGGGGCATCTCTCCGCCCCGGTCCTCAACGGTGCCCGGTCAGATCGGGCCGGGTGCAGGCCATCGGAAGATCGCTCGACGTAAACACGCGAGAACACCTGCTGCGAACAATCGGCGCCGTCATTTCGTCAGCGTCTTGAACAGCTTGGTGAGCTCCGCACTGCGCGGACGATCGTCGAACCGCGACAACGATTCCGTGTAGAGCGCGAATTGTCGCTCGATCGCCTCGCGCCGGCCCTGCGCGGCGAACACCCACATCGCCTCCTCATGCGCGAACTCGGCGAGCGCGTCGACCTTCAGCGCCTTCTGGCAATGCGCGAGGGCGGCGGAATACTCGGCACGGCCGCGATAGATCCGGGCCGCGTCGCGCTGCACCTTGAGGTACATGTCGCGCAGCCAGTAGCGCCGGGTCCAGCACCAGTCGCGCTCCTGATCGTCGACATATTCCCAGGGGATATCCTCGAACAGATCGCCGGTATAGAGCCGGTCGGCCGCCCGCAGGCACACCAGCGCCTCGTCAAGATCGCCAGCCTTGATGTGGCTCTGCGACTGGCGGCAGAGCTGCTCGAACGAGGTGATGTCGAGCCAGCTGCGATCCGGCGGCGCAAGTACATAGCTCGTGCCGTCGCGCAGCACATAGCCCGCCCCGTCGCCGCCGCGACTGCCTTCCAGCGCCTGTCGGAGCGACCGAACCGTGTGGTACAGACGGTTGCGCGCGCTTTCGGCGGAGTCCGCGTCGGGCCAGAGCAGATCGGCCAGATCGTCGGAGCGGGCGCCACGGCCGCCCTGCTGCAACAGATAGGCAAACAGCGTCTTGGTCTTCATCGTAGCGCCGCCCGGCACCGCCCATTCGACCTGGCTGCCGTTCGCCCGATAGACCCTGAGGCGACCGAAACAGCGGATCTTCCAGCGCTCGCGGCTGTCCTCGCCGGCAATCGCCGGTTCGTCCGCGCCACGGGCCAGAAGCCACATCGGGTCGGCGCCCTCGGCGGCGTGGCGGTCCGCGTTCGGGTTGTCGCGGATCAGGCTGGGGGCGATGCCGCCGAGCCAGAAATTGACCTGCTCGCGCAGGGTGCCCCCGGCCACCAGCGGCGGCGGCAGCCAGTGCGGGTTGGTCGTCACCCCTTCCGGCGC
Organism: Maritimibacter sp.; assembly: GCA_020441205.1. Lineage (GTDB taxonomy): Bacteria > Pseudomonadota > Alphaproteobacteria > Rhodobacterales > Rhodobacteraceae > Sinisalibacter. The sequence continues at coordinate 6,992 of JAGRMO010000149.1, read as the reverse complement.
CAGCACGGCCGGGTGGCCGCGCAGCGCCGCCAGCAGGTGCTCGTCGATCAGCAGGCTGCGGTTGTAGAGCGAGACGATGGTCCGCCGGGACGACGCGGCCAGCGCCTGGGCGACCGCCATCCAGCCCTCGAAATTCGCCGTTGCCGAGGCGGTCTGCAGGCCCCAGCCCATGTCGACGGTGAGCACCGTACCTTCCGGGGTCGCCGCCAACCGTTCCGCGAGCTCGTGCTGCACCCGGGAAAACGAGATCGGCACCCGCTCGAACCCCAGTTCCTCGGCGGTGAGCGCGACCGGCCGGAAGCCTCCGACCGTCGCGATCCGGCCGGTGCGCGTGCGGGCGAGCGGGCCGACATGGACCAGCGACGTCGCTCCGAGATGCCGCTTCACCAACAACGCCGCATCGCGCAGGATATGGCCCTGCTTGGTGCCGAAAAACGCCAGGCTCCGGGGCGGCTGTTGGGGCGGAGGATCGGTGTCCATGCTCGTATCTGATCCCTGGACGGCACGATCGGCAAGCGCGGGGCCATCATCCATCGCGACGTCACTCAATCCGGTTTCACCCGGCCGCGCCGGAACCCGAAACGGACACCGGGCGGATAGGCGCGGGCCAGCTGGTTGTGTCCGATCCGGTGCTGGGTCATCTCGCGCCGGGTCTCGTGGATATCCTGCGTGACCGTGAGCGCCGAGCGCGGCAGGGTCGAGCACAGGAGGACGAACCCCGCTTCTGCGTCCTCCGGGTAGTTGGTGAGCGCGGCGCTGCGGTCGACCTCGCCGGACACCAGCTTGGCGGCGCAGGCGAGGCACCATCCCTGCTCGCAGATCTGCGGGCTTTCGATGCCCGCGTCCTGCATCGCGTAGAGCAGGAACTCGTCGGCCGGGGCGTCGAACTCGAAGCTCTCGCCGGGGCGGTGCAGCGTCACGCGAAACCGTTCGGGGTGCGGGTCGTTCGCCATCGCCGTCACCACCTTGTGTCGGGCAACACGATATCGCCGACCCTGCCGATCGCATAGGCGTGGGCGGCAGCGGCGATATGGGTGACGACGCCGAGCTCGCGATCGTCGCGCGGGGCGTAGACCACCAGGCTCTGCGGCGGCACCGCGCCGGCCATGTAGCGGGCGAAGGGGTGGACCGTGGCCCAGCCGTGGTTCACCACCTTCTGTGCCCAGTCAGGCCGGAGGCTCAAATGCATCGCGCCACCGGGCGCGAGGACCAGGAAGCAACCGCCGCCGATGAACGCCTCGGGCTGACCCCGGGCGAGGTCGTCGCTGAGGCTGAAACCGGTGCCGGGCGCCTCGAACGGTGCCGCAACGGCCCGCACCCCGTCGAACGCGCCAACCGCCGCCGCCAGCGCCTCGACCAGTGCCGCGGGCGCGAGCGAGTCGAGCTGCGCGCAGGGCCATTTCGGTGCGAGCCGGGGGCGTGCGCCCGCCCGCGTCGCCAGCCGTCGCAATCCGGGCGGCAGCGGCACGCCGGCGCTAGCCGAAACTGTCATAATGCACCCGGGTGATCGGCACCCCGGCCTCCTTGAGCTGCGCCTTCACCGCCGCCACCATCACCGGGGGCCCGGCGACGTAGAACTCCGCCGCCTGGGGGTCGAAATCGCTCGCCGCCACCGCATCGGTCGCCCGACCGGCCGATAGCCCGGACACCCCGGCGCCTTCCTCGACATAGGCGCGGTAGGTGGCCCCCGGCAGCGCCGCCACTGCCAGGGCAAGCTCGTCGCCCGCGGCCAGATCCTCGGCGCGGCGGGCGGAATAGATCACGTCGACCGGGGCCGCGAAATCGACCCGGTCGCGCCCCGCTTCGCGAACCAGCGCGAGGATCGGCGAGATCCCGGTGCCGCCGGCGACGAACAGCTTGCGCCCGGGTCGCCGCGCGAGCGTGCAGGTGCCGAACGGCGCCTCGAGCACCAGCTCGGCGCCCGGATCGAGCGCTGCGAGCGCGGTCGAGCCGGCACCGCCCGGATAGCGCTTCGAGATGAACTGGAGCGTCTCGCCGTCCGGAAGGTTGCACATCGAATAGGCCCGCCGGAGCCCCGGGGCGAGATGCAGGATCGCATATTGCCCGGGCAGGAAGGCGGCCTCTGCCTCGGTTCTGAAGGTGAAGCGCCGGATCTCCGGCGCGAGCTCTTCCACCGTCACCAGCTCGGCGCGCTGTTCGCGGTCCGGCACGGCAAGCGGCGGCGGCGCGGCCGGCGACAGCCGGATGGTGAGATCGCTGCGCGCCATCGACTGACAGGCGAGGATGCGCCCGGTACGGGCATCGCGCGGGCTGATCGCGGGGGCGGCGGGGAACAGGAGCTCGGTCTCGCCCGCCACCAGCGTCACCTTGCAGGTGCTGCAACTGCCCCAGCCGCATTCGTGCGGCAGGACGAGGCCGGCGCGGCGCGCCGCCTGCAGAAGCGTTTCGTCCTCCCGCGCGGCAAAGCGGCTGCCGTCGGGCTCGATGGTGACCGTGTGGCTCATCCGGAGCGTCCCTTGGTTGGGCCGGCGGGGTTCCCCGCGCCGGCCCATCGTTCCTAGAGCTCGCAGCCGGCGACGAGCGCGCTCTGGGCCGCGAGCGTGCGGGCGACGATCGCTTCGGCGCTGTCGGCCCCCGGCGCCTTCGCCAGCCCCTCGGCGACACCCCGCGCCGCCGCCTCGCCCAGCGGCAGCCAGCGCGCGGCAAGGTCGCGCAACAGCCCGGCGTTGCTCGCCGCCTTGCCGACCGCGTAGCGCACGAAGCCCTTGGTGTTGTCGACCGCGTAGCGCTCGTCGTGATCGCGGAAATCGTCGTGCAACATCGCCATCAGCCGATCGCCGTTGGCCTCGGCGATGCGGGCGAACTCGGTGTTGAACAGGTGATCGAAGATCGGCCGCAGGACGAGCTGGCGCGAGGCGAAGGCCTCGCCGAAATCGTAAGCGCAGAGCTGTTTCTCGACCAGTTCGCGCAGCCCCTGCCAGGTCGCGCCACCGGTCCAGGCGGCGCGGGTGCGGGCGCTGTCGGCAAGCTCGGGCCGGCCGGTGTCCATCGCGATCACCTGGGCGAGATAGGCCTGACGCTGGACCCGCCGCATCTCGTTCGCCATCTGGAAGTAGAAGGTGTTGGTAACGAAGGCCGAGGGCGCCATCTGGCCGAGATAGACCGCGCTCATCTGCGCGGCGTGCCCGGGGAAGCGCACCGGAAGGTAGTGATCAGCGATGAAATCGAGCCAGTCCGGCGCGAGGCCCGCGTAGTGATTGCGGCTCTCGAACTCGTCGATCAGGTTGTCGCAATAGACCTCGCGGTCCTTCTGGTCCTCGACGTAGCGGCGGTAGGTATAGGCCCGCGCGTCACGGTAGCCTTCCCAGTCGTCGACCGCCGCCACCAGCGCCGAGCCCTCGCGGTTGGTCTTGTAGAAAACGTTGATCCCCCAATCCTCCGAGAGCTCGAACGGCGCCGGCTCGTTGCGGAAGTGGTTGTGGAACATGTAGGTGACGGCCTCGTATTCCGAGGGCACCCGCCGCTCTTTCCAGAGGCTCCACGGCTGCTTGCGTTTGCGTGTCTGCGAACTTGCGATCATCTCTTGTCCTCCCTTGCCCGCGCGGGGCCAATCAGTGCAGCGCCCATTCCCAGCGGTCGTCCATCGTCTTGAGGCGACCGGCGAAGGAGACCAGGCTGGGTTCGAGTTCCGACAGCCGGAACGGCCGGCCGAGCATCTCGACCATGCTGTCCTCGGTGAGCACCATCGAGTGTTCGGCCTGCACCCGGACATAGCCCGAGCGGTCTTCGATCAGGATCTCGCGGCCCGGGTTGTCCTGTTCGGCGGCGCCGATCACGGCGTCGATGATGTCGTCATCCATCCCGCGGATGATCGGTCCGACCAGCTTTCTGCTTTGTTCTTCCGCCATGGTTTCCTCCTCAAACCTCTTCGGCTTCGTGGCGCAGACGCCGCAGGCGGCCATCGGTGGGCACGCCAACCATCACGTCTTCGCCGTCAAGTCTGACGTCATATTGAAACAGCCGGCAGCCGGCGGGGTTCAGCCCCTTGCCGCTGTCCATGTCGAACTCCCATTCATGCGCCGAACAGGTGATGGTGCCGGCCTCGAAGTCGATATGACCGTCGGCGAGCAGGATCTCCTGGTGCGGGCACATGCCCTGGTAGGCGCGCAGCTCGCCGCCCTCGCGGTGCAGGATGATGACCACCTCGCCCTCGATCTCGACGTCGACGAAGTCGCCTTCCCAGAGGTCGTCGAGCGTGGTGGCCTTCACCCAGTTCAGCTCATTCGACATACCCGGCCTCGATATAGTCCATCACTCCGATGCCGCTGTCGGCGAAACTCATGTCAGCCGGCAACTGCTTGTCGTTGAACCAGACCGCCATCGGCGCGTTGCGTTCGGCGACCCGGAGGCCGACGGCGTGGTGCGCCACCTTGGCCGCCACCGCCGCCATGTCGTCGCCGTCGTCCACGGGGACGAGCTGGGTCAGGAAATCGCCCCGGAAGGCCGCCATCAAGGGGATCATCGCCATGTCTGTCTTCTCCCAGTTGTTCTTTGGTGGGGCCGGCTTCGCGCAATCTCGGCGCGGCCGCCGGCCCGATGTTTCGGCGCGGCGCCGGCCTATTCGGCCGCCGCGCGCATCTTCTGCGCCCAGGTGTAGTTGTCGGCATCGTTGCCGGCGACGTCGGGGGTGATGCCCATGTAGGCGAGCGCCCCGTTGAGGTCCGGCGGCTGGATATGGCCGGCGAGGAAGCGGTCGACCACCGAGAGATGGGTGTCGTAGCGCTCCGGCTGGCTCTCCCAGACCCACTGGCAGATCTCGCTGCAGAAGGTCACCTTGCGGCCATTGTGAACCGTGGTGAACGGTTTCTTGCCGACATGCGTGCCGGTCACCGGCAGTTGGCAGCAGTTGCACACCATCGGCAGGGTCTCGGGATAGGTCTTCTCGATCCGCCCGGCGCGGACGTTCTCGGTGATCACGTCCCAGTATTTGCCGAAGCTGTCGTTCCAGCCCGGATACTTCTCTTCCAGCCAGTCGCGCTCGTCCGGCGAGACGCCGGCGTCGGGGTTCCACCAGACCGTCGGGCGCCAGAACCAGACGCCGAGATGCTGGGCGTGGTGATACCAGTCGAGCTCGGGCAGGAAGTATTCCTCCCAGTACCACGGCAGGTCCATGCCGAGGTCCTTGAACTGGTCGACGAACTGGCGGACGATCCACTCCTTCATGAATTCCTTGAAGCTCATCGTCCGGTGCTCGAGCGGCGTGTAGTAATCCATCGAGAAGCCGGTGAGCAGGCCGAAGATCCGCCACGAGCGCCAGAACATCTGGTCGACGAGTTTCTGCGCCTCCGCCGCCCGGCCATTTTCGACCAGGATTTTCAGCGTCGGTTCGCCCTGTTGCGAATGCCGCGCCTCGTCGGTCTGGATCGACGAGATCAGCGCGCCGAACTCGATGTCGCCGACATGCAGCGCGTCGGCCGACATGCCGAGGAACTGCAGGTTGGTAAAGCCGGTCTCGAAGGTGAAGGTGAGCTGGATCGCCGTCGACACCGCATCGTTGGCGGTGAACATGTCGTCGAACAGGCTGCGCGCCGCGATCGCCGCCCATTCGTTGGTGTGCACGGTCTTGTGCGCCCAATCCATCTGCGGATCCTTGTCCGTCAGCGTGTAGGGGAAATAGATCTGCGCCTGACCGTGGCGGCATTCGTCGAGCGTGCCGAACGAGGCCATGTTGCGCCAGGCCGCGGCGCGGCCGAAGCGCGCCATCCGCGCCTCGCCGATGGACGCCAGGTATTCCGGGATCGGGATCGCGCCGTAATGCGCCTTGACCGCGGATTTCCAGCCCTCGTCGAGCTTGTCGTACATGTTCGAACGCGCGATGGTCGAGCGGATCGAGTAGATCCCCGCGTCCTTGCCGGCCTGGTTGTGGACGTATTCGCGGTAGGTGAGCTTGTAGGGCTCGTCCCAGCCCCACCACTTCTCGCCCTCGATGCCGAAGCTCTTGGTGAGCGCCTCGGGGAAGGCCTCCTCCTCCGGCACGTAGCTGAAGGCCCAGTTCATGTCCCTCGCGGTGTCGTAGTAATCGTGGCGTTGCAGCTTCGGCATGGACAGACCTCCCAGTTCGTGCCGGTCCCGAACCGCGGACGATGTCCGGCAGTCGGGCGTATTGCTTGCGGGAGGCGATCAGGTTGCGAAACGACCGGAGCGGGCCCCGAATGGGCACCCGATCGTTCCCGCCGCAGCGCCCTCCTCCCTGTCGGCGCGGCGGCTGTATTCCGTGCGACTTTCCGCCGCATCGAGAATCACGTTAGAGGGCCAATCTTTGGTTTTCCTTTGGTTCGTGGCAACTCTATATTCTGTTTATTTTCAATGCGTTGTCGCTTCACTCACCTGGATATCCGTCACAAGAATGGGCGATTCCGGACCGCCGCATTGCAGCATGATCCGGGGCGCGGCACGCTCCCGAATCCGGCTGCAATTTCGCCTCAGCCCACTGCTGTGGCGGCCTGCCACGCAGCCTTGATCCGGGCGGTGTCGCCCGAGGCCAGAACCTCGTCTGGCGGCGTCACGCCATCGCCGATCAGGCGGCGCGCGAGCATGTGCTCGCCGGCGCTGTTCAGCGTCTCGACCGCCACCAGCCGCCCTTTCGCGAGGTGGTAGAGCGATTTCAGCGTCCCATCCGGGTGCCGGGTCGCGATCTCGGCGTCGGCCCCGGCGAGGAGGCCCGCGATCTGCAGTTTCATCGGCCCGATATCGGACCAGAACCACGGCACCGCGTCATAGGGCGTGGGCCGACCCGCCAATGTCGCGGCGAGCGCGCGGGCCTGATCGGTGGCGTTCTGCACCGACTCGAGCCGCATCCGCGCGCCGCCCGGCCCGACCGGAAAATTCGCGCAATCGCCGAGGGCGAAGACATGCGGATCGGCGGTGGCGAGGCGGTCGTCGACGACGATGCCGTTGTCCACTGCGAGCCCGGCTTCGCGCGCCAGCGCGTCGACCGGCACCGCGCCGATGCCGACGATGACGAGATCGGC
>JAGRMO010000020.1:9291-17290 GCA_020441205.1 Maritimibacter sp. | reverse complement strand
GGCCCGCCGATCTCGCGCAGCACGATGTGGCGGGCGTAGCGGTCAAGCTCGGCCGGGCCGAACGTGCCCGCCGCCGCCGGGGCCGCCTCCACATCCGGCCTCCGCGCCCTTGCTCTCAGCCATCCCAGCGCCTGGGCGTAGAGCCAGACCAGCACCGAAGCACCCGCGAGCGTCGCCCATCCGGCGAAACTGCCGCCGAAGATGCGCGCCAACGCATGGTCTGCCGGAAGGAGCCCATGCGCGAGCAGGATCGCGGCGAACAGCAGAACCGTCAGTCCGAGCTTCAGCCCGCGCGGCAACCCGGCCCAGCCGCCGAGCCCCCAGATCGCCGCGAGGACGATCAGAAACAGCGTCATTTCCGCCCCGTCGAGCCGAACCCGCCCGCGCCCCGCGCCGTCTCGCCCAGCGCATCGGCAAGCTCGTAGCCGATCTGCACAACCGGCGCGATCACCGCCTGCGCGATCCGGTCGCCGTGGTGGATGATGTAGGGCTCGATCCCGAGGTTGACGAGCAGCACCCCGAGCGGCCCGCGATAATCGCTGTCGATGGTGCCGGGTGTGTTCGGCAGGGTGATCCCGTGCCTGTAGGCGAGCCCCGAGCGCGGCCGGATCTGCATCTCGAACCCCGCGGGCACCTCGACCCGCAGGCCTGTGGGCACAATTCGCCGTTCCATCGGCGCCAGCACGATCCCGAGCGCGCGGTGCTCTTCGGGCAGGTTCGCCCGCAGATCGGCCCCGGCCGCGCCTCTGGTCTCGTAGGCCGGCAGCGGCAGGCTCCGGTCGGCGCCCTCGTCCCAGATCACCCGGATCACGTTCATCTTCCCGTTCCTCTGTCCTGCCCGCCTCAGCCGGCCAGCGCCTCGGCAATCCGCGCCGCGAGTTTCGCCGCCACCTCGGCCTTGCCCATCCGCGGCCAGTCCTCGCGGCTGTCGGCGGTGATCAGATGCACCGCGTTCTCGCTCCCGCCCATGATCCCGGTGGCCGGACTCACATCGTTCGCCACGATCCAGTCGCACCCCTTGCGGGCGCGCTTGGCGGTGGCATTGTCGATCACATTGTCGGTCTCGGCGGCAAAGCCGACCACCAGCCGCGGCCGCCCCTCGGCCATCTGGCTCACCCGGGCGAGGATGTCAGGGTTCTCGGCGAACTGCAGGCTGGGCAACGTGCCGGATCCGTCCTTCTTGATCTTGCTGGCGCTCTCCGAGGCCACCCGCCAATCGGCGACCGCGGCGGCGAAGACGGCGACCTCGGCCGGAAGGGCGGTCTCGACCGCCGCCAGCATCTCGCGCGCGGTCTCGACCTTCACCACCTTGACGCCCGCAGGCGGCGGCACGTCGGCCGGGCCGGTGACGAAAGTCACCTCCGCCCCGAGCGCCGCAAGCGCCCGGGCGATCGCGGTGCCCTGCGCGCCGGACGAGCGGTTGGCGATGTAGCGCNNCACCGGGTCGATCGGCTCATGCGTTGGCCCCGAGGTCACCACGATATGTTTGCCCCGAAGCGGCCCGTCGGCGAGCGCCTCGTCGACCGCTTGGGCGATCTCCTCGGCCTCCAGCATCCGCCCCGGCCCGAACTCGCCGCAGGCCATCGCCCCCTCGGTCGGCCCGGCGAAGATCACCCCGTCGGCCGCGAGCGTCGCGACATTGCGCTGCGTCGCCGGGTGTTCCCACATCTTCACGTTCATCGCCGGCGCCACCAGCACCCGCTTGTCGGTGGCCATCAGCAGGGTCGAGGCGAGATCGTTCGCCAGCCCGTTGGCCATCTTGGCGAGGAGATCGGCGGTGGCCGGCGCCACCACCACGAGATCAGCGTCGCGCGACAGCTCGATATGCCCCATCTCGGCCTCGTCGGTGAGATCGAACAGCTCGGTATAGACCTTTTGCGCCGCCAGCGCCGAGGCCGACAGCGGCGTGACGAACTCGCGCCCCGCCGGCGTCAGCACCGGCACCACCGAGGCGCCGCGCTCGCGCAGCACCCGGATCAGCGTGAGCGCCTTGAACGCCGCCACCCCGCCGCCGATGACGAGTAGAATTCGTTTGCCTGCCAGCATCCTGCGCCTCCCGCGCTCTGCCCCGCGCCCGCCCTTGTTACGAAGCGAGACCCGCCCGCGCAATCCTTGCGGAGCGCTGCCGCGCGTTCGCCGCCGCGAAGGCGCTCACTGAAACTCCGCGCAAGGATCGGGCCGCTCGACCGAGGGCGCGTCGAGCACCAGATCGAACCCGCCCTCCGGCGCGCCCCCGTCCTCGCCCTGCCCGAGCGTGAACACCGCCACCTCGGGCGCCACCCGAGCGATGTAGCTCGGCACCCCCCAGTCGGGCCGCGCATGGCCGTTGCCGGTGATCACCACGACCGGCCCGCCGGTCTCCTCGAGCGCGGCGAGCGCCGCCCGCGCCAACACCGCGTCGCGCAGCCGCTGCAGCTCGACCATCCCCGGCAACAGCCCGAGCGGCAGCGCCCCGCAATGGGCGTCCATCTGCAGGTTGAGCTGATCGGCCAGCGCCTCCGCGTCGAGCTCTTCGGTCAACCCGTAGAGCTCCGCCCCCGCGCCGAACGACCGCGGCACCCCGATTTTCATCGCGGTCCTCGTCTCGTCCCGCGGCACCCCCGCCCCGTAGAGCGCCGCCTCCGGCGCGGCGGCGAAGATCGGGTAATACATCGCGAAATCCGGCCAGCCGTTCGCCGCCCAGTCGAGCGCCGCGCCGAGCGCCTCGGCATCGTCCCGCGCCACGCCCGAAGCTCCGGCCGCCTGCCCGGGCGTCAGCATCTCGAACACCAGCGCCCTGGGCGCCACCTCGGCCACCGCCTCGGCCTGCACCGCGTGATGGGCCGGGTTGTCATGCACCTCGCCCAGCACATAGATCTCGGCCTCCGCCCCGCCGAGCGGTCCGGCCGCGAGCGGGCCGCCCACGAGCGCCAGGGCCAACGCAATCGAAACGAACAGCTTTTCCATTCCCCCAATCTGGGCTGCCCCGCTCCGTCGCGCAAGCGCTTCCCCTCGCAAGGCGGCAATGCTACGCCCGAGGCCATGACCGCTGCCCTGCCTCCCCTCACCCTCGTGATCGGCGCCGCCGCCTCCGGCAAGTCCGCCTTCGCCGAACGCCTTATCACGGCCACCGGCGCGCCCGCGCTCTACATTGCCACCGCCGAGGCCCACGACGCCGAAATGCGCGCCAAGATCGCCGCCCACCGCGCCCGCCGCGGCGCGGGCTGGACCACCGTCGAGGCCGCGCGCGACCTCGCCCCGCCGCTCGCCGCCGCCCGCCCCCACCAGCCGGTGCTGCTCGATTGCGCGACCCTCTGGCTCACCAACCAGCTTCTCGCCGAGGCCGACCTCGCCGCCGAGCAATCCCACCTCCTCCAGAGCCTCGCCGCCTGCCCCGCCCCGGTCATCATCGTCACCAACGAGGTCGGCGCCGGCCTCGTGCCCGAAACCACGCTCGGCCGCCGCTTCCGCGACGCCCAGGGCCGGCTCAACCAGGCGCTGGCCGCCCAGGCCGATCTCGTCGTCCTCGTCAGCGCCGGCCTGCCGCTCGTGCTGAAGGGCCACCTGCCGGGAACCGCCCCATGAACCTCACGATCTGGTGGGTGCGCCACGGCCCGACGCATCGCAAGGAAATGGTCGGCTGGACCGATCTGCCCGCCGATCTCTCCGACAAGGCGGCGCTGGCCCGGCTCGACGCCTACCTCCCCGACGCCCCGGTGATCTCGTCGGACCTGACCCGCGCCGTCGCCACCGCCGACGCGATCCAGGGCGCCCGCCCCCGCCTTGCCCATGCCCCGGGCCTGCGCGAGATCCATTTCGGCGCCTGGGAGCTCCTGACCGCCGACGCGCTCGAGGCCCGCGACCCCGAGAAAGCCCGCGCCTATTGGACCGACCCGACCCATGTCCGCCCTCCCGGTGGCGAAAGCTTCGCCGATCTCGCCACAAGGGTGAACGCCGCCGTCGATACCCTCGCCCGGCACGCCGGCCCCGACGGCAATCTCATCGCCGTCGCCCATTTCGGCGTGATCCTGAGCCAGCTCCACCGCGCCCGCCAGGGCACGATGACCGATCTGCTCGCCCAGCACGTCGACAACCTCTCGGTCACCGCGCTCCGCCGCGACGCCGACGGTTGGCACGAGACCCTCGCCAATCACCGGCCGTAACCCCTTGCGCCCGCGCCCGCGCCCGCTACGGTCGCGGCATCGAATGAGGGATGTTTCACGATGACCTACGATCTGTTTATCGGCGACCGGAGCTTCTCGAGCTGGTCGCTGCGCGGTTGGTTGATGTTCGAGAAATTCGGCCTGCCCGTCCGCACCCATATGGTCGGCCTCTACGCCGGCACGATGGCCGAAGACCTCGCCCCCCTCGCCCCCGCCCGGCTGGTGCCGGTGATGCGCACACCGGACGGCGTGGTGGTCGGCGAGACCCTGGCGATGGCCGAAACGCTGGCCGAACGCCACCCCGACGCCGGGCTCTGGCCCGCCGATCCCACTGCCCGCGCCCGCGCGCGCTGGCTGGTGTCGGAGATGCACGCGGGCTTCTCGGCCCTGCGCTCCGCCTGCCCGATGCAGCTTCTGAAGGTCTACGAGGGCTTCACGCCCTCCGACGCGGTCGCGGCCGACCTCGCGCGGCTCGAAACCCTCTGGGCGCTCGCCCGCGACAACCACGGCCAATCGGGCCCCTGGCTGTTCGGCGCCTATTCGCTGGCCGATGTGTTCTTTGCCCCGGTCGCCGCCCGCATCGCCGGCTACGATCTGCCGGTGAGCGAGGCCGCGCGCACCTATGTTAACACCCATCTCGCCGATCCCGCCTTCCGCGCGTGGCGCGCCGAGGGGCTGAAGCTCAGCTACGATCCCGTGCCCTACGCGATGAACCTGCCAAGAAAGGCCTGGCCCGCCTGATCGGCGGCACGGGAGCCGACATAGCCCGCCCCGGCCCCGCGCCCCGGGCGGGCCAGCGACTCGCCCCCTGTCACGGGGACACTATGGCGATGAAGGCCGCCTCCCGAACCTGCCGCCATGTCCTGCCCGAGCGATATTGCCGGGCTTGGCGCACCGCCCGAAATCCCGGTGGAATGCCCCGGTCTGGGAGCAGGGCCGCAACCACGGCCCCCCCCCTTCAGTCCGACAGCCCACCCGCACCACCTCCGGCCCCTTTTTCTTGTCTCAAATACCTCGGGGGGCGCGGGGGGCTGGCCCCCCGCTCCGGCGTTCTGGCAGGCGCAGGGGCCGTACCCCGCGCCTCCGGCCCAATTCCCCACACACGCCCCGGCCCGCGTTAACCTTTCCTAAACCATCCGTCGTTAACCCTTTTCCCGGGGGCCGGACGAGGGACGTTATCATGGTGGCACGCGCCTATACGGTCGCCTTCGAAGGGGTCGAGGCCCGGCCCGTCGAGGTGCAATGCGCGCTCTCGGCCGGCCTTCCCGGCTTCACCATCGTCGGCCTCCCCGACAAGGCGGTGAGCGAGGCCCGCGAGCGGGTCAAGGCGGCGCTGGCGGCGATGGCGGTGGCGCTGCCGTCGAAAAAGGTCACCATCAACCTCTCGCCCGCCGATCTGCCCAAGGAAGGCTCGCATTTCGACCTGCCGATCGCGCTCGCCCTGCTCGCCGCAGTGGGCGCGCTGCCGGCCGACGAGATCGAACAGACCATCTCGCTGGGCGAGCTCTCGCTCGACGGCTCGCTCGTCGCGGTCAACGGCGCGCTGCCGGCGGCGCTCGCCGCCGCCGAGGCCGACCGCGCCCTGATCGTGCCCCGGGCCTGCGGCCCCGAGGCCGCCTGGGTCGGCGCGACCCGGGTGCTGGCCGCCCCCGATCTCGGCGCGGTGATCCGCCATTTCACCGGCCAGAAGGTGCTGGACCCGGCCGAACCCGGCGAGGTTACCGGCCCGGACGCGACCCGCGACCTTGCCGACGTGAAGGGCCAGGAACGCGCCAAGCGCGCGCTCGAGATCGCCGCCGCCGGCCGCCACCATCTCCTGATGGTCGGCGCGCCCGGCTCGGGCAAGTCGATGCTCGCTGCCCGCCTGCCGTCGATCCTGCCGCCGCTCTCCCCCGCCGAGGCGCTGGAGACCTCGATGATCCACTCGCTCGCGGGCCTGATCTCCGAGGGCGGCATCTCGCGCGCGCGGCCCTTCCGCGCCCCGCATCACACCGCCTCGATGGCCGCCATCGTCGGCGGCGGGCGCGGCGCCAAGCCCGGCGAGATCAGCCTCGCCCACAATGGCGTGCTGTTCCTCGACGAGTTTCCCGAGTTTCCGAGGCCCGTGCTCGAAACCCTGCGCCAGCCGATCGAGACCGGCGAAGTCATGGTCGCCCGCGCCAATGCCCATGTGCATTACCCCTGCCGGTTCCTGCTGGTCGCGGCCGCCAACCCGTGCAAATGCGGCCATCTGGCGGATGTGAACCGGTCGTGCTCGCGCGCGCCCGCCTGCGGCGAGGATTATCTGGGCCGCATCTCAGGCCCGCTGCTCGACCGCTTCGACCTGCGGCTCGACGTCCCCCCGGTGGCGTTCTCCGATCTCGACCTTCCCGCGCCCGCCGAGGGTTCGCGCGCCGTCGCCGAACGGGTCGCCCGCGCCCGCGCGGTGCAGGCCGCCCGCTACGAAGGCACCCGCGCCCGGGTCAATGCCGATGCCGAGGGCGCGGTGCTCGAAGCGGTGGCCACCCCGGATGCCGAGGGCCGCGACATGCTGGTCAAGGCTGCAGAGCGTTTCGGCCTCTCGGCCCGGGGCTACCACCGCGTCCTGCGCGTCGCCCGGACCATCGCCGACCTCGCCGGCGAAGAGCGGATCCTGAAACCGCACCTCGCCGAGGCGCTGAGCTACCGGATCGCCAAATCGCTGGTCGTCGCCTGACCCGGGCGCGGCATTTGGCGAAGGCGGGCGAAGGCGGGCGAAGCCAAAGTTAGCGCTACCAGTAACCTTTTCAGACACTTGACACTGTGTCCGAGTTCGCCCGCACCTCGCCCGCGCTCAAACCGCCTCCGCCCAGAGCCCGTCGATGAAGCCCGCAACCCGGCGTAGCCCCTCTCGCGCCTCCGGCAGCCAGCCGTCGAGCAGGGTGAAGACATGCGGCGCCCCCTCCCATTCGTCGAGCACGACCCGCCCGCCCGCGGCCCGCAGAACCTCGGCCATCCGCACGCTGTCGTCGCGCAGGATTTCCGTGCTCCCGACCTGAAGGAACACCGGCGGCGGGTCGGGAAACGCCGCGAACAGCGGCGAGGCGCGCGGGTCGGACGGATCGGCGCCCACCAGGTAATACCGGTCGACATCGCCGCGCCGCGCCGCCGGCAACATCGGGTCGCGCACCGCATTGGCCGCGATCGAGGCGCCTGAAAAGGTCAGATCGGTGACCGGCGAAAGCGCCACCACCCCCGCCGGCCGCACCCCGTCGCCGAGCAGGCCCGCGAGCAGCCCCAGCGCGAAATTCCCGCCCGCGCTGTCGCCGCCGATCACGATATTCCCCGGCGCGTAGCCCCGCGCCACCAGCCCGTCGAACGCCGTCCGCGCATCCTCGACCGCCGCCGGGAACGGATGTTCGGGCGCCAGCCGGTAGGCGGGCGCGACCACCTCGAGGCGGCCCATCCGCGCGAGCCGCGCGAGCAGCCCGGCATGGGTGCGCGGGCTCCCCGCCACGAAGGCCCCGCCATGAAACCACAGCATCACCCGCCCCGGATGCGGCGGGCGCGAGCCAGGTCGACTACGAATCGCGAGGCCCGACAGACCCGGCGCGAACCGGGTCGGCGTCAGGCAGGTGTAAGGCGGGCAGCGCAGCAGCGCGACCGCGCCGCGTTCGAAATCCGCGCGCAGCTTGATCGGATCGGCGCGAAGCGCCACCGGCCGGACCAGGAGCCGTGACGCGAGGATCAGCAGGTTCAGCCGCACACTCATCCGCACCCTTTCACGCCGGCCGACCCGCCCGCGTCATCCGCGCCGCGCCTCGATCGCCTCCCAGATCTTCGCCGCTACGTTGGTGCCGTCGAACCGTTCGAGTTCCTGGATGCCGGTCGGCGAGGTC
>JAGRMO010000020.1:0-9269 GCA_020441205.1 Maritimibacter sp. | reverse complement strand
CGATCACGTCGATGCCGACGAACACCTGCCCCTTCTCGCGCAAGACCGGGCCGATCGCGGCGCAGATCTCGCGGTCGCGCGCGGTGAGCCCGATCTTCTCGGGCCGTCCGCCCACATGCATGTTCGACCGCGTCTCGCCCGCCGCCGGCACCCGGTTGATCGCGCCGACCGGCGCGCCGTCGACGAGGATGATCCGCTTGTCGCCCTTCTCCACCGCCGGCAGGAACTTCTGAGCAATGAGCGGTTCGCGGTTGATGCCCGCGAACAGCTCGTGCAGCGAGGCGAGGTTGCGGTCGTTCGGGTCGAGCCGGAACACGCCCGCCCCGCCGTTGCCGTAGAGCGGTTTCAGGATGATATCGCCGTGACGATGCTTGAACTCGCGCAAGGTCGCGAGATCGCGCGCGATCATGGTGGGCGGCGTCAGCTCGGGAAACTGCAGCACCAGCAGCTTCTCGGGGTAGTTGCGCACCCAGAACGGATCGTTCACCACCAGCGTCTTCGGATGGACCATGTCCAGAAGATGCGTCGTGGTGATGTAGCCCATGTCGAACGGCGGATCCTGCCGGAGCCAGACCACGTCCCACGCGGCGAGGTCGATGTCCTGCTCTTCGCCCAGCGTGAAATGATCGCCCTTCACCCGGCGCACCTCGACCGGCCAGCCCCGCGCCATGATCCGCCCCTCGCGATACGAAAGCCGGTCCGGCGTGTAATAGAACAGCGCATGCCCGCGCGTCTGCGCTTCTTCCATGATGCGGAAGGTGCTGTCGGCCTCGATATTGATCGGGCCGATCGGGTCCATCTGGACGGCGACTTTGAGGCTCATGGGTATCTCCAAATGGCGTTTTCCCTTACATGGCGCGAGGTCGGGCGAGAGGCAATGCCCGAGCGATCAGACAACCGGCGCCGGCGCGCCGGCCCGCGAGCCTGAGGTCCGTGCCCCTTCATCTTGGTCCAAATACTCACCGGGGGTCCGGGGGGCTTGCCCCCCGCCCCGCCCGCCGCAGGCGCAAGGCCCGGGCGCAGCCCGGGACGTCCCCCTGCTCAGCCGCTCAGGCCCAGAAATTCTCCAGGATCTCGATCCGTCCCAGCCCGTTGACCAGGGCCACGTCGAGCCGCATCTCGGTCAGGTTCCCCGTCGGCAGGGTCGCGGCAAACTCCTCCGCCGTCGCGTGGATCCGGGCCAATTGCGCCGGTGTCAGATGCGCAAGCGCCCGGTCGAAATCCGGGGCCTGCTTCACCTCGACCACGATCACCCCCTCGCCGTCCGAGCACACGAGATCGAGCTCGCCCCGCGTGCCGCGCCAGCGCAGAGCGAGGCAGGCATGGCCCCGACGCTCGTAGTCGCGCGCCACCGCGTCTTCGGCCGAATGGCCGGCGAGATACGAGGTCTTCCCGCTCACCCGTCCTTCTCCAGTTCGAGCGCCGCCTGGTAGACCTTGCGCCGCTTGAGCCCGTAGGCCTCGGCCACGGTGGCGGCCGCATCCTTGAGGCTCATCGTCTCGAGCGCCCGCTTCAGCGCCGCCTCCATCGTCTCGTCGGCCACCTCGGCGCGGCCCCGGTCGACCAGCACGACGACCTCGCCCTTGAGCTCCCGTGTCGCCAGTACCTCCGCCAGCTCGCCCAGCGTGCCGCGCAGCACTTCCTCGAATTTCTTGGTCAGCTCGCGGGCGATCGCGGCCGGACGATCAGCGCCCGCGACCCGCACCAGATCGGTCAGCAGTTCGCCCACCCGTCGCGGGCTTTCGTAGATCACCAGCGTCGCGGGCACCGGCGCGAGCTCTTCTAGCCAGACGATCCGGGCCGCTTGGGCCGCGGGCGCGAAGCCTGCGAACAGGAACCGGTCCGAGGGGAGCCCGGCGAGGCTGAGGGCGGCGAGCACGGCGGAGGCGCCCGGTGCGGCGGTGACGTAGCCGCCCGCCGCGGCGACGTCGCGCGCCAGCGCATAGCCGGGATCGGAGACCAGCGGCGTGCCGGCCTCGCTCACATAGGCCACGGACTTGCCGGCGCCGATCAGTTTAAGTATCCCGGCCCGGCCCTGGTCGCCCGAATGGTCGTGGTACGCAATGAGCGGACGTTTGCCGAGCGCGATGCCGTGGATCTCCATCAGCTTCTTCGCCGTCCGCGTGTCTTCCGCGGCGATCACCTCGACCGAAGCGAGAATGTCGAGCGCCCTGAGCGTGATGTCACGCGCATTGCCGATCGGCGTGGCGACAAGATAGAGCCCGGGGTCCAAGGCGGCGGGAATCTGCGTTGGCCCGGGTTTCAAAGCTGGAGTTTCAAGGCTGGATTTGTCCCGCATTGCCTCTATGATTGGCCCCGAGTGCCGGGCGCCACCCCGGCGGGGCAGAACTGGCGAAAAGGGACTTAGGACATGTTTGCGTTTTTGTGCGGCGCCCGCAAGCTTTCGGGCGCGATCTTCGCGGTGCTTTCGCTGGTCTGGCTCACCGCCTGCGGCGGCGGATTCGGCGGCGGAGCCAACAGCGGCGGGCCGAAGATCGACACTTCGAAGCCGGTGCCGGTCGCGCTCCTGGTGCCCGCAGGTGGCGGCAACGCGGCCGACGACGCGCTGGCCCAGTCGCTCGAGAACGCCGCCCGCCTCGCGATGTCGGAACTCGCCGGCGTGACCATCGACCTCAAGGTCTACAACACCGCGGGCAATCCGAACCAGACGATCATCGCCACCACCCAGGCGGTGGCCGACGGCGCCAAGATCATCCTGGGCCCGGTCTACGCGCAGAACGCCACGGCCGCCGGCGATGCCGCGCCCGGGCTCAACGTGCTGTCGTTCTCGAACAACCCCGCCGTCGCCGGCGGCAACGTCTTCGTCCTCGGCAACAGCTTCCAGAACACCGCCGACCGCCTCGTGCGCTACGCCGCCGCCACCGGCAAGGGCAACATCCTCGTGGTCAACGGCCAGAACATCGCCGAAGAGCTCGGCCGCGACGCCGTTCTGCGGGCGATCTCGTCGACCCCGGGCGCCAACGCCGCGGGCGTGCAGAGCTTCGAACTGTCGCAGACCAGCGTAATCAACGCCGTGCCCGAGATCGCCAAGGCGGCGAAAACCTCCGGCGCCAACGCGGTGTTCCTCACGTCGGGCACCGACGGCGCGATCCCCTTCCTCGCCCAGCTACTGCCAGAGAACGGTCTCGCACCGAGCCAGATCCAGTACATCGGCCTGCAGCGCTGGGACATTCCCACCTCGGCCCGCACCCTGCCCGGCCTTCAGGGCGGCTGGTTCGCGATGCCCGACCCGGGCCTGCAGGACGAGTTCCAGCAGCGCTACCTCGCCGCCTACGGCGCGAGCCCGCATGCCATCGCGGGTCTCGCCTATGACGGCATTGCCGCCATCGGCGCGCTGGTGAAGGCCGGCAAGGCCGACGCGCTGACCGGCGCGGCGCTCACCCAGCCGCAGGGCTTCGTCGGCGTCAACGGCGTCTTCCGCCTTCTGCCGAACGGCACCACCGAGCGCGGCCTGGCCATTGCGCAGATCCAGGACCAGAAGATCGTGGTTCTCGATCCCGCCCCGAGAAGCTTCGCCGGTGCCGGATACTGATTTCGCCTCAACGAGGTTCCATGCAAACCCCGCGGACCTGATCCGGCCCGCGGGCGAGATTTTCGACCCCGACGCCGTCGCCCGCGCCATTGCCGCGGGCGCCGAAGCCGCGGGCGCGGATGCCGCCGCGATTCGCAACCACACTGTCGCGGTCCTGCGCGACGCGCTCGCCGCGGGCCGTGCGGCGATCCAGGAGGCCTTCGAGGCCCGGCCGTTCGACGCCCACCCGACGGTGAAGGCCTATGCCTGGCTGACCGACGGCGTGGTCCGCGCGGTCTTCGACACCGCCACCCGTTATTTGCATCCGCTCAACAACCCGACTACCGGCGAACGGCTCGCCGTGCTCGCCGTCGGCGGCTACGGCCGCTTCGAGATGGCGCCGTTCTCGGATGTCGATCTCCTGTTCCTCTCGCCCTATAAGCTCACCGGCTGGGCCGAGAGCGTGATCGAGAGCGTGCTCTACGTGCTGTGGGACCTGCGGCTCAAGGTCGGCCACGCCTCGCGCACGGTGAAGGACTGCCTGCGCCTCGGCAAGGAAGACATCACCATCCGCACCGCCCTTCTGGAAACCCGGGCGATCTGCGGCGACCGCGACCTCGCCCGCGAGCTCGACGACCAGCTCTGGAGCAACCTGTTCAAGGGCACCGAGGCCGAGTTCATCGAGGCCAAGCTCGCCGAACGCACGACCCGCCACCGCAAGCAGGGCGGCCAACGCTACGTGGTCGAGCCCAACGTGAAGGAAGGCAAAGGCGGGCTGCGCGACCTTCAGACCCTGTTCTGGGTGGCGAAATACACCCACCGGGTCGCCCATATCAGCGAGCTGGTCGACCACAAGGTCTTCAGCCGCGAGGAATACGAGACCTTCCGCAAGGCCGACGAATTCCTCTGGGCGGTGCGCTGCCACCTGCATCTGGTGGCCAACCGGGCAATGGACCAGCTCACCTTCGATCTCCAGGTCGAGGTCGCCGCCCGCATGGGCTACCGGGACCGCGCCGGGCGCCGCGGGGTCGAGATCTTCATGCAGGAGTATTTCCGCCACGCCACCCGTGTCGGCGAGCTGACCCGCATCCTGCTGACCGCGCTGGAAAACGACCAGCACAAGAAAGAGCCGCTGCTGCAAGGCCTGTTCAAGCGCCGCCGCAAGGTCAAACCGCCCTTCGTCGTCGCCCAGGGCCGGCTGCGCTATGCCTCCGAAGAGGCCTTCCTCGCCGACAAGCTCAACATGCTCAGGCTGTTCGAGGAGGCGCTGCGCACCGGGCTCCTGCTGCATCCCGACGCGATGCGCCTCGTCGCCGCCCATCTCGATCAGATCGACGACGAGCTGCGCGCGGACAAGGAAGCCGCGGGCATCTTCATCGATCTGCTCATCAAGCACGGCAACCCCGAACGCGCGCTGAGACGGATGAACGAGCTCGGCGTGCTCGCCGCCTTCATCCCCGAATTCGAGCCGATCGTGGCGATGATGCAGTTCAATATGTATCACGCCTATACCGTCGACGAGCACACCATCCAGTGCATCAAGGCGCTGGCCGAGATCGAGCGTGGCGAGCGCGTCGACCTCCTGCCGGTCTCTAGCCGCATCCTCGAGGAAGGGCTGAACCGCAAGGTGCTCTACCTCGCGCTGCTCACCCACGACATCGGCAAGGGCCGCGAGGAAGACCATTCGATCGTCGGCGCCCGCCTGGCCCGGCCGATCTGCGCCCGGCTCGGCCTGTCGAAAACCGAGGCCGCCACCGTCGAATGGCTGGTACGCAACCACCTCCTGATGTCGGACGTGGCCCAGAAACGCGATCTCTCCGACCCTCGCACCGTCAATGCCTTCGCCAAGGCGGTGGGCACCAAACAGCGGCTCGACCTTCTGCTTGTCCTCACCGTCTGCGACATCCGCGGCGTCGGCCCGAACGTGTGGAACAACTGGAAGGCCACGCTGCTGCGCGATCTCTACCGCCACACCCGCGAGGCCCTCGAAGGCGGCATCGAGGCGCTCTCGACCGGCGCCCGCGCCGACGAGGCCAAGAAGGCCCTGCGCGGCGCGCTGGAAAGCTGGGACAAGAAGGATCTGCGCACCGAGACAGCCCGCCATTACGACCCCTATTGGCAGGGGCTCTGGACCTCGGACCACGTGATCTTCGCCGAGCTTCTGAAGGACATCAACGAGGACGACATCCGCATCCGGTTGTCGGCCGACACCGAGCGCGACGCCACCCGCGTCTCCTTCGCGCTGGCCGATCACCCCGGCATCTTCTCGCGCCTCGCCGGCGCCCTCGCGCTCGTCGGCGCCAACGTGGTCGACGCCCGCACCTACACCTCGAAGGACGGCTGGGCGACGGCGGTGTTCTGGGTGCAGGACCACGAGGGGCGGCCCTATGACGCGGCCAAGCTCAGCCGCCTCACCACCATGATCCACAAGATCCTGAAGGGCGAGGTGGTGGCACGCGAGGCGATGCGCGACCGCGACCGGATGAAGAAGCGCGAACGCGCCTTCACCGTGCCGACCAACATCATCTTCGACAACGAAGGCTCGGAGATCTACACGATCATCGAGGTCGACACCCGCGACCGGCCCGGCCTGTTGCACGACCTCACCCGCTCGCTTGCCGCCAACAACGTCTACATTGCCTCCGCCGTGATCGCGACCTATGGCGAACAGGTGGTCGACACCTTCTATGTGAAAGACATGTTCGGGCTCAAATTCCACAGCGACGCGAAGCAGAAATCGCTCGAGAAGAAGCTGCGCGAGGCGATCCAGCGCGGCGCCGAGAGGGCGCGCGACTGATGTCGAGCATCCGGCTGGTGCGAGGCTTCCTCACCGTGGGCGCCTGGACCATGGCGAGCCGTATCTTGGGCTTCGTCCGCGACGTGATGATCGCCGCCTATCTCGGCGCCGGCCCTGCCGCCGAGGCCTTCCTGATCGCCTTCTCGCTGCCCAACATGTTCCGCCGCTTNNNNGGCGCGTTCAACATGGCCTTCGTGCCGATGTTCGCCAAGCGCCTCGAAGCCGGCGAAGACGCCGAAGGCTTCGCCGAGGACGCCTTCAAGGGCCTCTCGGCTGTGCTCTTCGTCTTCACCATTCTCGGCACGCTCGCGATGCCCTGGCTGGTCTGGGCCATGGCCTCGGGCTTTGCCGGCGACGAGCGCTTCACGCTTGCGGTGCTGTTCGGCCGGATCGGCTTTTCCTACATCATGTTCATCTCGCTGGTGGCGCTGCTCTCGGGCGTGCTGAACGCCTTCGGCCGCTTCACCGAGGCGTCGCTGGTGCCGGTGCTGATGAACCTCATGTTCATCATCGCGATGTGGCTCGCGTCACAATTCGGCTGGGACATGGGGCTTACGCTGGCCTGGACCGTGCCAATCACCGGCGTCGCCCAGTTCCTGTTCACCTGGTTCGCGGCGCGCAAGGTGGGCTACACCCTCACCCCCGGCATCCCGCGCATGACGCCGGAGTTGAAACGGCTCCAGATCATCGCAGGCCCCGCGGTATTGTCGGGCGGTGTGGTGCAGATCAACCTGATCGTCGGCCGCCAGGTCGCCTCCTTCACCGAGGGCGCGGTGGCCTGGCTGAGCTATGCCGACCGGCTCTACCAGCTGCCGCTCGGCGTCATCGGCATCGCCATCGGCACGGTGCTGCTGCCCGATCTCTCGCGCCGCCTGCGCGCCGGGGACGATGCCGGCGGGCGGCACTCGATGTCGCGCGCGGGCGAGATCTCGCTTGCCCTCACCGTGCCCGCCGCGGTGGCGCTCTTGGTGATCCCTGACCCGCTGATTACCGTCCTGTTCCAACGCGGCGCCTTCACCTCCGACGATGCCGCGAGAACCGCCTTGGCCTTGATGATTTACGGCCTCGGCTTGCCCGCCTTCGTGCTGCAAAAGGTGCTGCAGCCGGTCTACTACGCCCGCGAGAACACCCGCACGCCTTTCTATTTCGCCATCGTCTCGATGGTGGTGAACGCGGGCCTCGCCATCGGGCTTTCGCCGCTGATAGGCTATTCCGCCGCCGCCCTCGGCACCACGCTGGCCGGCTGGGCGATGGCTGCGCTCCTATGGATCGGCGCCGCCCGGATGGGCGAGCCCACACGGTTCGACAAGCGGTTCTGGCAGAAGCTCTGGCGCATCGGCATCGCCTCGTGGTCGATGGGCGCGGTGCTCTGGGGGCTCGCCTATCTGCTCGGACCGCTGTTTCTCACCCCCGGCTGGAAAGCCATCGCGCTCACGATCCTGGTGACCCTGGGCGCGGCCAGCTATTTCCTGATCGGCCATCTCATCAACGCCTTCCGGCTGTCGGATTTCCGCGCCGCGATGAAGCGGTAGCGCGAGGCCTAGAGCGGCCCGGGACGGCGCTCTTCCGACAACAGCACGTTGGCCTCGACATCGCCCACCCCGGGCAGCGTCATGATCCGCCGCCTGAGGATGCGCTCGAAATCTGCGAGATCGCGGGCCACGATCCTCAACCGGTAATCGTAATGCCCGAGCACATGGTGGACGAGTTGGACTTCCGGGATCGCCCGCACCGCGCGCTCGAAATCCTCGAGGCTTACCCGCCCCTTCGTCGCGAGCTTCACGCCCAGAAACACCGTCACCCCGAAGCCCAGCGCCTCGCGGTCGAGGTCGATCCGCCGCCCCCGGATCGCGCCTTCCTCGGCGAGCCGTTTGAGCCGTCGCCAGGCCGCCGGCTGCGACAGGCCGAACCGCCGCCCGAGCGCGCCGGCCGACAGCGTCGCATCCGCCTGCAACGCGCGCAGCATCGCCCTGTCGGTCTCGTCGAGCCGGATCACAGCGGCAGCACCTCGTTCTCGGCGATCACCGCCACCTGCATCAGCGCCTCGATATCCGCGATATGCGGCAGCACCAGGATCTTTTCCCGGTAGATCTGCTGGTAATGCGCCATGTCGCGCGCGATCACGTGGAGCCGCACGTCGACCCGACCGAGGAAGGTCTGGATCTCGGTCACCTCCGGCACCTCGCGCGCGGCGGCGAGGAACTCGTCGAAGGCGCGCGGATCGGTCTTGTCGAGAGTGAAGCGCAGGCTCACCTCCACTTCCCAGCCGAGCGCCGGCCAGTCGATCACCGCGTGCTGGCCGCGGATCACACCGTCGCGGGCCAGCCTGTCGAGCCGGCGTGAACAGGTCGTGGCCGTGACGCCGGCCAGCTCGGCAAGCTCCGCCGCCGTCGCCTCCGGATTGGCCTGCAACCGGCGCAGCAGCCGCCGGTCGGTATCGTCGATCTGCATGATTCTACCGTCAACTTGCGAAATCGAGAATGGATTTGTCGCTTCTTAGGCATCTACCCGCGCATTTGCAAACCCCATGCGTCGAAAATCCCTATGCTCTGCCCCGGAACCAGAACCACCCGAACCGAGGAAGGACCCGATCATGCGCGTCTATTACGACCAGGATTGCGACATCAATCTCATCAAGGACAAGAAAGTGGCCATCCTGGGCTACGGCAGCCAGGGCCACGCCCACGCGCTGAACCTGCGCGATTCCGGCGCCAAGAACGTCGTCGTGGCGCTGCGCGAGGGCTCGCCCTCGGCGAAGAAGGCCGAAGCCGAAGGCCTCAAGGTCATGGGCATCGCCGAAGCCGCCGCCTGGGCCGATCTCATCATGTTCACCATGCCCGACGAGCTCCAGGCCGCGACCTACAAGAAATACGTCCACGACAACCTGCGTGAAGGCGCCGCCATCGCCTTCGCCCACGGCCTCAACGTGCATTTCGGCCT
>JAGRMO010000148.1 GCA_020441205.1 Maritimibacter sp. | reverse complement strand
CCCGATCCGCCAGCGGATCGGGCGCTGGTCGGGCCGGCCAAGGCCGGCCCGAAACCCGTCAGTTCTTCACCACGTCTTCGAGGTAGAGCAGGAACGAGGGTTCGAGCGCGAGGTTGTCGACCGCTGAGGAGGTCACCGCGTTCTGCTTCCAGTTGGCGACGAAGACCCAGGGGGCGTCGTCCTGGACGAGCTTCTGCATCTGCCGGTAGAGATCGGCGCGCTCGGCCTGGTCGTTCGAGGTCTGGGCGGCCTCGAGCAGGGCGTCGACCTCGGGGTTGGAGTAATAGCCCGAGTTGAACCCGCCCGCGTCCGGCCAGGCGGCGGTGCGCAGCGCGAGGAAGGGCAGCGTGTCGGGGTCGTTGGTCATCCAGGCCATCTCGGCCATGTCGGCCTTGCCTTCGAGACCGGGGTTCACCTCGCCGAGGAAGGTGTTCCACTCGTAGGTCTCGATCTTCACGTCGAAGCCGACTGCGTTGAGATCGGCCTGGATCGCGGTGCCCATCGGCACCGGGTCGAGCATGCCCGAGCCGCCTTCGGTGACGTAGAAGGTGAGCGGGGTGCCCGGCTCGACACCGGCTTCGGCGAGCAGCGCCCTGGCCTTCTCGGGATCGTAGGGATAGGGCTCGAGGCTCTCGTCATAGGCCCAGGCGAAGGCCGGCGGCGTCGGCCCGGCCGCGACATCGGCGGTGCCTTCGAGCACGTCGGTGACGATCGCCTGCTTGTTGATCGCGTAGTTCGCGGCCTGGCGCACGCGCTTGTCGGCGAAGGGGCCTTCCTTCGCGTTCAGGATCAGGAACCACAGGTGGGGACCTGCCTGTTCGACGACGGAGAAGTTCTCGTTCTGGAATTCCGACAGCGCGGTGGGCGGAACCTCGACCATCAGGTCGATGCCGCCGGCGAGCATCTCGGCCACGCGGGTGTTGGCGTCGGTGATCGGGCGGAACACGACGGCGTCGGTGGCCGCGGGCTCACCCCAATACTCGGGGTTCTTCTCGATCACCACCGCCTCGTTCGAACGCCATTCGGCGAATTTGAACGGGCCGGTGCCGGCCGGGCTACGGCCGAAATCGGCGCCATGGGCCTCGACCGCGGCGGGCGAGACCATGAGCCCGGTCGGGTAGGCGAGGTTCGACAGGAACGGCGCGTAAGGCGCGGTGAGCTTGATCTCGACCGTGAGGTCGTCGATCACGTTGGTCTCGGCGATCGACGAGAAATAGAAGGCCAGCGGGAAGGGGCCGGTGTTGTGGAACGGGTGATCCTCGTTCAGCATCCGGTCGAAGTTGAACTTGACCGCGTCCGCGTTGAACGGCGTGCCGTCGTGGAACATCACGCCTTCGCGCAGTTTGAAGGTGTAGGTGGTGCCGTCTTCGGACACGTCCCAGCTTTCGGCCAGCGCCGGACCGACCTCGAGCGTGCCGGGCTTGTAGCGCAGGAGACCCTCGTAGAGGTTCACCAGAATGCGGAAATCGTTCACCGCCGTCACCGCCGCCGGGTCGAGCGACTTGGGCTCGGCGATCTGGCCGACGACCAGCACGCCGGGCGGGGTCTGGGCCGCCGCAGGCGCCGACAGGCTCGGGACCATTGCGGCGCCGAGGGCGGCCGCGAACAGGCCCCGGCGGGTCCATTCGATGGGTTTCATGTGAGGATCTCCCAGTTGGTTTTGATGGGCGAGAATTATCATGATTAATTGTATCGGTCAATTTTTCATGATAGATATTTTGAAGCAATCCCGGGAGGAGACATGACCTTTTCACTACTTGCGCGCGACCCCGCGAGCGGCGCGATCGGCGGCGCGGCGGCGACGGGATCGCTCTGTGTCGGCGGCTGGGTGCTCAGGGGCTCGCTCTCGGGCGGCATGTCGGCGAGCCAGGGCAAAGCCCCGTCGACCTTCTGGGGCGAGGACGTGCTGGCGGCGATGGCCGAGGGGCAAGCTGCGGAAAAGGCGGTGGAAGCGGTGACGGCGCCCGACAGCGGCGCGGCGCAGCGTCAGCTCACGGCGCTGCCCTATGTGGGGCCGGGCGCGGTGTTCAGCGGCACCGAAAACGCGCCCGAGATCGGCGAGCTGGTGTTCGATGGAGGGGTTGCCGCTGGCAACATGCTGACGCGCGCCGCGGTGGTCGACGCGCTGGGGGCGGGATTTGCCGAAGCGACCGGCGCGTTTCCCGAACGGCTGCTCGCGGGGCTCGTCGCCGCCGAGGCCGCGGGCAGCGATTCGCGCGGGCTGCAATCGGCCGCGCTCCTCGTGCTGTCGCCGCATCACGCGCCGCTGACGTTGCGGGTAGACTACGCCGAGGCGCCGCTCGACGCGCTCGCATCGCTGCTCAAGCGGGCGACCTCGGGCGATTACGCCGCCTGGGCGGCGCAGGTGCCCTGCCTTGCCGATCCGGAACGGACCTATGCCGGCTGACCCGGACCCCGCGCGGTGGGGGGCGCACGCGGCCGACCGGCTCGCCGCGCTGGCCGCGTGTTCGCTGCCCGGCCCCGGCGTCACCCGGCTGCCGTTCACGCCGGAACATCGCGCGGCGCTCGATCTGCTCACCGGCTGGATACGGGCGGCGGGGCTCGCGGTGCAGATCGACGCCGCCGGCACGCTCGTCGGCCGGCTCGACGGGCCCGCGGGCGCGCCCACGCTGCTCATGGGGACGCATCAGGACAGCGTGCGCGAGGGCGGCGGGTTCGACGGAATCATGGGCGTGGTGCTGCCGCTTCTGGCGCTTGAGGCGTTGCAGGAAGAGGGCACCGCCCTGCCCTTCGCCGTCGAGGTGCTGGCCTTCGCAGACGAGGAGGGCGTGCGGTTTCCCACCGCGCTGATCGGGCCGCGCGCGCTCGCCGGCACGTTCGATCCGGAGGTGCTGGGGATGGCGGACGGTGCGGGCGTGACGCTTGCCGAAGCGCTCGACGGGTTCGGCTGCGCCCCGGGCGAGATCGCCGGGCTCGCGCGTGATCCGGGCGGCGTGCTCGGCTATCTCGAAACCCATATCGAACAGGGGCCGGTGCTGGAGGCGGAGGGGCTTGCCTTGGGCGTGGTCACCGCGATCTGCGGCATCGAGCGCCATCCCCTGGTGCTCACCGGCGAGACCGGGCACGCCGGCACCTTGCCGATGGAAATGCGCCGCGACGCGCTGGCAGGCGCGGCAGAGCTGGTGCTGGAGGTGGAGAGGCTGGCGCGAGCGACGCCGGGGCTACTCGGCACGATGGGCACGCTCGACCTCGCCCCCGGCGCGGTGAACGCGGTGCCGCGCGAGGTGCAGAGCGTGGTCGAGCTGCGCGCACCGGAGGATGCGGTGCGCGAGGCGGCCGGCGCGGCGCTCACCGATTTCGCCCGGGCGATGGCGGCGGAACGCGGGCTCGGGCTCGAGATGCGGCGGCGCTACGTGCAGCCCGCCACGCTCTGCGATCACGGGCTCAGCGAACTGCTCGCCGCGGCCGTCGCGGAGGTGACCGGCGGCCCGGCCCGGCGGCTGCCTTCGGGGGCCACGCATGACGCCTCGGCGATGGCCGATCTCTGCCCGGTGGCGATGCTGTTCGTGCGCTGCACGGGCGGGGTGAGCCACCGGCCGGAAGAACACGCCACGGCGGAGGACATGGGCGCGGCGGTGGCGGCGATCGCGGGTTTCCTCAAGCGGCTCGCCGACACGCTCTGACCCACGCCGGGGGGGGATTCGCGCCCCCGGCCCCGGACCCGATCTGCACAGAAATTGCGCGTTGTGGGGGGCGAAGCGCTGTGCCGGTGCCCATGCGGGCCTCCGGACGCAAGGATTTTGCCGATGCCATTGCGAAGGGGCTTGGTGAAATCGAGGTTTTGACCGTATGGTAAAGACCTGAACGGAACAGACCCGACGACACTTTGTCCGACCAACGCGAACAGGGATCAGACTTATGCCCTCTCCCTCCACCCCCGACGTGGCCGCGGGCCGCCTGTCTGCCGGCGAGATCGCCGAAGCGTTCTGCGATCTGCATCCGCCGATGTCGGCCCACGAGGCCCACACCGCGGCGGCGCGGTGCTATTTCTGCCACGACGCGCCCTGCATGGACGCCTGTCCGACCACGATCGACGTGCCCTTGTTCATCCGCCAGATCATGACCGGCACCCCGGAAGCGGCGGCGCGCACGATCTTCGCGCAGAACATCCTCGGCGGCATGTGCGCGCGGGTCTGCCCGACCGAGAACCTCTGCGAAGAGGCCTGCGTGCGCGAGACGGCGGAGCACGAGCCGGTGCAGATCGGCCGGCTGCAGCGCTATGCCACCGACGCGCTGATGGCGAAGGGCGGGCATCCGTTCGTGCGCGCGGCCGAGACCGGCAAGCGCGTCGCGGTGGTGGGCGCGGGGCCGGCCGGGCTCGCCTGTGCGCATCGGCTCGCGATGAAGGGCCACAAGGTCGAGATCTTCGACGCGCGGCCACTCGGCGGCGGGCTCAACGAATACGGCATCGCCGCCTACAAGGCGCCCGACGACTTCGCCCAGAAGGAGCTCAAATGGCTCCTGAAGATCGGCGGGATCGTGATGAGCCATGGCCGCAAGCTCGGCCATGACATCACGCTCGGCGAGCTGCAGGAGGGGTTCGACGCGGTGTTTCTCGGCCTCGGCCTCGGGGCGGTGAACGACCTCGCGCTCGAGGGCGCGCATCCGGGCCTCGCCCACGCCGTCGACTGGATCGCGGCGCTGAGGCAGTCGAAGGACAAGACCGACATCAAGGTGGGCCAGAACGTGGTGGTGATCGGCGGCGGGATGACGGCCGT
Source organism: Maritimibacter sp. (assembly GCA_020441205.1). Lineage (GTDB taxonomy): Bacteria > Pseudomonadota > Alphaproteobacteria > Rhodobacterales > Rhodobacteraceae > Sinisalibacter. Next base: position 1,210 of record JAGRMO010000148.1, on the reverse strand, counting down.
CGACGCGGCGGTGCAGGCGAAGCTGCTCGGCGCGCGGTCGTCGACCATCGTCTACCGGCGCGACAAGGCGGCGATGTCGGCCTCGCTCTACGAGCAGGATCTGGCCGCCACCAAGGGCGTGACCATCCTTTACAACGCGGTGCCGCGGGCGATCTCGGCCAATTCGATCACCGTCGCCCGGACCGCGACCAAGGACGGCAAGCTGGTCACCACCGGGGAAGAGACGATCCTGCCCGCCGACCAGGTGCTGGTGGCGATCGGCCAGGCGCTGGGCTCGACGCCCGAGGTGCTGCGCTTCGAGGGCGGCAAGATCGCCGTCACCGGTGCGGGACGGACCTCGCTCGCCGGCATCTGGGCGGGCGGCGATTGCGCGACCGGGGGCGACGACCTCACCGTCACCGCCGTCGCCGAGGGGCGCGACGCGGCGGAAGACATCCACACCAATCTGATGGGAGGGGCGTGAGCCATGGCCGACCTTCGCAGCGAGTTTCTCGGCATCAAGTCGCCCAACCCGTTCTGGCTCGCCTCGGCGCCGCCGACGGACAAGGAATACAACGTGCGCCGCGCCTTCGAGGCCGGATGGGGCGGTGTCGTGTGGAAGACCCTGGGCGAGGAAGGCCCGCCGGTGGTCAACGTCAACGGCCCGCGCTACGGCGCGATCAAGGGGCCGGACGGCACGCTTCTGGGGCTCAACAACATCGAGCTCATCACCGACCGGCCGCTCGAGGTGAACCTGCGCGAGATCAAGGCGGTGAAGCGGGATTATCCCGACCGGGCGCTGGTGGTCTCGCTGATGGTGCCCTGCGAACAGGCGCCGTGGGAGAAGATCATCGCCCAGGTGGCCGAGACCGGGGCCGACGGGGTCGAGCTCAACTTCGGCTGTCCGCACGGGATGGCGGAGCGGGGCATGGGCTCGGCGGTGGGCCAGGTGCCGGAATATATCNNTATATCGAGATGGTGACGCGCTGGGTGAAGGCGGCGAGCCGGATGCCGGTGATCGTCAAGCTCACGCCCAACATCACCGACATTCGCAAGCCGGCGCGCGCGGCGAAGGCGGGCGGGGCGGACGCGGTGAGCCTCATCAACACGATCAACTCGATCACCTCCGTCAATCTCGACACGCTGATGCCGGAGCCGACGATCGACGGCTGGGGCGCGCATGGCGGCTATTGCGGGCCGGCGGTGAAACCGATCGCGCTCAACATGGTGG
>JAGRMO010000342.1 GCA_020441205.1 Maritimibacter sp. | reverse complement strand
GGGGTTTGGGGGCAGCGCCCCCAATCGGGCGGCCCGCACGGCGGGCCGGCGGCGGCTCAGACCCCTACTTCCGGCCCGAGGCAGAACAGCGGTTTGTCGGCCACGCCGGTCTCGTAGAGCACCTGGCCTGCGTCGCCGTCGAGATAGGCGGTGAGCCCGCCCGGGGTCTCGTAGAAGGTCCAGCAGACTGGCGCGGGGTTGTCGCTGTAGACGAAGCAGATGCTGCCCGCCTCCGCGTTCTCGTACCAGCGCCCCTCGAGGCAGCGCCCGTCGAGGAACGACCAGCGCACCTTTCTGCCGGGCAGGTAATCCTCGCCGCCGTAGGGGTCGCCGCCGGTGCCGTACATCAGGGTCCGGCCGGTGACATAGGCGTCGAATTCCGGGCCGGTCATCGGGTCGAGCGCAAGGGCCGGGGCGGCGAGGGTCAGGAGGGCGCAGAGTGGCAGGGCGCGGATCATGCTCGGGTTCCTTCGATTGCGTCCCACCGGGCGCGGGCGCGGGCCATGACCCGGCGAAAGCCCTCCGGGTAGAACGCCAGCAGCGCCATCGCCGGGAGCGGCGCGGGCAGGCGCGGGGCCTCGGTTTCGGGCGGCAGGGCGAGGCGGTCGAACCGCCGGGCAGGGTGGGTATGGTGATCGGAATGCAGGGGCGCGTTCAGCATCAGCCGTCCGGTGAAGCGGTGCGGACCGTTCCAGCTGTGGGCGGGGCCGATCGGCTCCGGCCTGCCGTCGGGGCCGGCGGCGCGGGCGAGGCCGTAGTGCTGGACGTAATCCGAGAGCAGAAGCTGGGTCTGGGCGAAGGCCGCGAGGCCGAGATAGGTCGCAAGCCCCGCGGGGCCGAAGACGAGGACAGCGGCGGCCGCGAAGCCGAGCCCGCCCAGCACATAGCCGACGTAGGGCGTGGCCCCCCCGGTGCCCCGGCGCATGATGTCGGCCCGCTCGGCCCGGTAGCCGGCGTGGAAGCTGCCCCGCCAGGCGCGCGGCGCGAAACGGTAGAAGCTCTCGCCGGCCCGGGCGGTGTTCGGGTCGTCTGGCGTGGCGGCGTGGCGGTGGTGGACCTTCAGATGGGCCGAGACATGGTGGCCGAACAGGAGGCTCACATAGATCCACTGGCCCAGCCGGTGCAGCCGCCGGTCAGTGCGGTGGATGAGTTCGTGGGCGATGGAATTCGAGACCTGGCCGAAGAACAGCCCGGCTGTGTAGAACAGCGCGATCCAGCCCGCGATACCGTATCCCCCTTGCGCGAGCCCGCCGATGACGAGAGCGAGCAGGGCGAAATGGGCCATGGCGAGGGCGACCGACAGGTGGTCGGCCGGGCGGGTCGGGGCGCCGTCCAGTACGGGCGCGGTGGCATCACTTGCCGGCGCCGCGAGCCGGTCCATCGCCCAGGCGCCGAGGGTCATGTAGACCAGCGCGGCCCAGATCCAGCCGCCGCCCAGAACCGCACCGAGTCCGACGAGCAGCGCCGGGGCGAGCGAAATGACGGCGAAGGAAAGGACGGCTGGCATCTCAAACGGGCGAGCTCTGACGACTTTACCGGACACGGGCGACAGTCTACCGGCGATCCCGGCCGCGGCAAGGGGCTGCGGGCGGGCTTCACGGGAGGACGGCGCGGTGGGAGGCGGACCGCGGCGGGCGCACGCGCCCGGATCGGCACAGGCAAGCGACTGTGGCCGCGACGGGGTTGACCCCGGCGCGCGCGCGGCGATGATCGGCGCGAAGGAGCCTCCGATGACCCCCGTGGCCGTATTCTGGACCGGCATCGTCGCCGCCGTCGTCTATCTGCCGTTCAGCGAGAGCGGCCCGACCTGGGCTCGCAGCGTGGTCAAGGCGCTGCCGCTCGTCGCGCTCCTGCTGACCTCGCTGATGGCCGGCGGACCCATGTTGCTCGCGGTCGCGCTCGGTTTTCTCGCGCTCGGCGACTTCGCCCTGTCGCGGCCCGGCGCGCGCGCGCTGCTCGGTGGCCAACTCGCCTTTGCCGCCGCGCATGTCTTCTATTTCCTGCTGTTCACTACCCTGTCGGGCCGTGCGCCCTACATGGCCTTCGTTTATCAGTGGCTGCTTTCGCTGTTGTTGGTCTGGGTCGCGATGTCGACCGAGCTCTGGCTCACACCCTATGTCGGCCGGCTCAAATGGCCGGTGCGGGCCTATGTCATCGTGGTGGGGTTGATGGCGCTGGCCGCGCTCACGCTGCCGCTTGGCGCGATCATCATCGGCGTCGTCTATATCGTCGCGGGCGAGGTGATCGCGGGCTATCGCGGATTCCGGCTGGAGGAAGACGATCCGCTGGCAGGGCGGGCGGGCTGGCTGCACTGGGGGCTGCATATCGCCGGCCATGCGCTGGTGGTCGTGGGTGTGCTCAACATTGTTGCCGCATAGGGCAGTAAAGTTCTGAAAACCAAGGGAAACAGGCTGTTTTCTCAAGCTGGTTTCTGGCGAGCGCCGAGCCCGGAGCGGGGACGCTCGGATGTCCCGGTCGCCGGGTTCTCCCGGCGGCTCCGCAGGTTTTCCGCAAAGTGAATGCATGGCCAAGGCTGAAACCCGCCAAGCGAGCAGCAAGGCCCCGTGTTGCGCCGCCGCTCTTTCCAAGACCGGCATTCGGCATTAGGTGAAAGGCAGAAGTCCGGAGGCCGCATGTCGTTCTTTTCCAAGCTCAGAAACCGCCTGACCCGCTCCTCGTCGAAGCTCGAAGAAGGGCTGGAGGCGATTGTCGAGGACGGCGGGGTGGCCGAGGAGGAAGAGGTCGTCGCCGCCGAGGAAATCGAGCCCGAGATCACCCCGGAACCGGAGCCCGTGCCTGCGCCCGAGCCGGCACCCGTCCCCGCGCCAGAACCCGAGCCCGAACCAGGTCCCGCACCGGAGCCTGAGCCCGAACCCATGCCGGTGCCCGAGCCGGAGGTTGAACCGCGCCCCGTCCCCGCGGCCCCCGAGGCGCCAGAACCGACCCCTTTCGAGATCCCCGACAGCGCGCCCGACGAGATCGCGCCAGCGCCCTTCGACCTGCCGGCGGACGCGCCTTACGAGGTGCCTGAGCCGTTCGATCCCGGCCCCGAGATCGCCCCGCCGGAATTCTCCGGCGGCGCGGCAGAGACGATGCGCGCACCCGATG
>JAGRMO010000147.1:9771-10034 GCA_020441205.1 Maritimibacter sp. | reverse complement strand
GCTCATCCGGTTCGCCTCGACGAAACTCTGGATCGCATGGCCGATGTCGCCGAAGGTATTGCCGGGCTTGACCGCCTCGATGCCGCGCATCAGCCCTTCGTGGGTGATCTCGATCAGCCGCTCGGCCTTGCGGGGAATCCTGCCCACCGCGTACATCCGGCTGGTGTCGCCGTACCAGCCATCGACGATCACGGTGACGTCGATGTTGAGGATGTCGCCTTCCTTCAGCCGCTTGTCGGACGGGATGCCGTGGCAGACGACGT
>JAGRMO010000147.1:7994-9752 GCA_020441205.1 Maritimibacter sp. | reverse complement strand
CGAGATGCAGGTGGCGTGCTGGTAACCCTTGTAGCCGATGGTGGCCGAGGTGGCGCCGGCCTCGTTCACCATCTCCTCCACCGCCTTGTCGATCTCGCCGGTCGAGGCGCCGGGCTGCACATGGGGGATGATCCGGTCGAGGATCTCGGCCGCGAGCTTGCCCGCCTTGCGCATGCCGGCGAAATCCGCGTCCTCGTAGATGCGAATTCCCTCCCTGGTGATGCGGCCGCGGGTATCCATGTGGTCTCCTTTGTTGTCCGGGGCTTTTCATAGGACAGAATGGCGCCGGGGGCCAGCGTTTGCGGCCCGGACCGGGGGTTTTGGGGCTATTTCGGCACCGGCAGGGTGAAGGGCAGTTCCGGCCCCAAGGTGACGCCCCGGGGCGAGATGTTGGTCGAATGACAGATCACTTCGACGCCGGCGCGGTAGGCGGTGAGGAGCGCGCGGGTGTAGCCGGGATCGATATCGTCGGCGATGCGCATCTCGGAGGCGTCGGTGCGCTGGACGAGGAAGAACACCGCGGCGCGGTAGCCCTGCTTGGCCATCAGCGCGAGTTCGAACATATGGCGGGCGCCGCGCTCGGTCACGGCATCGGGGAACTCGGCGACGCCGGGGGTGCGGCAGAGGGTGACGGATTTGACCTCGACATAGGCGTCGGGCTGGCCCTCGGCCGAAAGCAGGAAATCGATCCGGCTTTTCTCGCCGTAGGGCACCTCGGCGCGGACCTTGTCGTAGAGGTCGAGCGCGGGCACGTCGCGGGCTTCGAGTGCCGCTTTCAGCATCCGGTTGGGAACCGCCGTATCGACGCCGATGAAATGGCCGGTGTGGTGCTCGACCAGCCGCCAGCCCCAGTCGAGCTTCTTCTTCGGATCGTCGTTGGGTTCGAGCCAGACCCTTGTGCCGGGGGTGGCGAGGCCCATCATGCTGCCCGGGTTGGCGCAATGGGCCGTCACCTCGGTGCCATCGGCGAGCCGGCAATCGGCGAGGAAGCGCTTGTAGCGTTTCAGGAGCGTGGCGGGCACGAGGGGGGCTGAGAAGTCCATCGCGCCTAGATGGGCCCGGGTGGCGGGAATGTCCATGGGGCCGCGCGGAGGGGCGGCGGGTCAGACCCGGCGGATGGTGCGCGCGATCGAGAGCGCGCCGCGGTGGCGGTGGCGGCGGGTGTAGACGAAGCGGGCGAAGCGGGCGGTGCCCCAGGCGAGGCGGTCGGCGTCGATCACCACGCGGTCGGTCCAGAGGCAGCCGGTGCCCTCGGGCTGGACGCTGAGGGTGTGATCCCAGCGGCGGACCGAGGGGTTGTGCTCGCGCGATTGGAGGATGCGGGCGGCGCGGTCGAGCCGCTCGACATGCATGTGGTGGCCCGGGTTACGGAGGATGCCGAACAGGGTGACGTCAACGGTGCAGCTCTGCCCCTCGTAGGCCACGCCGTCGGGGAGGCCGTCGTAGCGGGCGAGCCCGCGCATCGCCTCGCGCAACTCGGCGAAATTGAGCGCCTCGGCGAAGACCGTGTCGGCATCGCGGGGATAGCGGGCTTCGATCGTCACCTCGTAGGCCATCGCTGCTCCATGAAAAGCAAAACCCCCGGGGCGGGCCCGAGGGTTTTTGATGGCCGGGGCCACCGGTAACGCCTTTGCGGGGAAAATCCCCGCACCGTCGGGTCAACGTCAGAGAAGACCTTCGCGCTGGGCTTTCTTGCGCGCCAGCTTGCGCGCACGGCGAATGGCCTCGGCCTTCTCGCGCGCTTTCTTGACGGAGGGC
>JAGRMO010000147.1:0-7985 GCA_020441205.1 Maritimibacter sp. | reverse complement strand
CCGAAGCTTCATTTCGCGGAAGACACCCTCACGCTGCAGCTTCTTCTTCAGGGCACGGAGCGCCTGATCGACGTTGTTGTCGCGAACGGACACCTGCATGTGGTTGTCACCACCTTTCTAGGTTTGAGTTGCAGAATTGCAGGAGCCCCGCGCATAGCAGCCCCGCACCTGTTTGTCCAGCGGGCAGGCCGGCCGGATGGCGCCGGAGCGCGGCGCTGCGGCGGTCGGGCGTTGAAGCCCGGGCGGGGATGTGCTGGGATGTGGAAAACCACAACGGAGCAGGCCGATGACCACCCGAGACGAGTTTCTGGACGCGGCGATGGGCCATGCCGTGTTCGACGGCTGGAGCCAGGCGACGATCGAGGCGACCGCGGCCGATCTGGGGATCGGCGCCGAGGGGGCGAAGCGGCTGTTTCCGCGCGGCGCGGTGGGGCTCGCCTCGGCCTATCACCGGCGCGGCGACGCGCAGATGGTCGAGCGGCTGAGGGCCGCCGATCTGGGCGGAATGCGGTTTCGCGACCGGACTGCGCACGCGGTGCGGCTGCGCTTGGAGTTGGCCGACAAGGAGCTGGTGCGGCGCGGGATGGCGTTGTTCGCCCTGCCGCAGAACGCCGCCACCGGCGCGCGGCTGATCTGGGAGACCTCGGACGAGATCTGGACCGCGCTCGGCGACACGTCGAAGGACTACAACTGGTACACGAAGCGCACCACGCTCGCGGGGGTCTATTCCTCGACCGCGCTCTACTGGCTCGGCGACCAGAGCGCGGAGAATGCCGACACCTGGGCCTTCCTCGACCGGCGGATCGAGAACGTGATGCAGTTCGAGAAGGTGAAGGCGCAAGTGACGAAGAACCCGCTGGTGGACGCGATGCTGAAGGGACCGGGCGCGGTGCTCGACATTGTGCGGGCGCCGCGGCATTCGCGGGGCGACGCAAGGTGAGCCTGCCCCAGCTTATGCGCGCCGTCGAAATCTCGGCGCCCGGCGGGCCCGAGGTGCTGCGGATTGCCGAGCGCGAGGTGCCCCGGCCGGGCGCGGGCGAGATCCTGATCAGGGTGGCCTATGCCGGGGTGAACCGCCCCGATGCGCTGCAGCGCGCCGGCAGCTACGCGCCGCCGCCGGGCGCGAGCGACCTGCCGGGGCTCGAAGCCGCGGGCGAGGTGGTGGCCGTGGGCGCGGGCGTGGCCGAATGGGCCGTGGGCGACAAGGCCTGCGCGCTTCTACCGGGCGGAGGCTATGCGGAATACGTGGTGACGCCGGCGGCGCATGCTTTGCCGATCCCCACGGGCATGGGGCTCAAAGAGGCGGCCTGCCTGCCCGAGACCTATTTCACCGTCTGGTCGAACGTGTTCATGCGCGGCGGGCTCAAGGCGGGCGAGCGGTTCCTCGTCCATGGCGGCACCTCCGGGATCGGCACGACAGCGATCCAGCTCGCGCATCTCTTCGGCGCGCGGGTGTTCGCCACCGCCGGCTCGGACGAGAAATGCGCGGTCTGCGAGCGGCTCGGGGCCGAGCAGGCGATCAACTACCGTACGGCGGATTTCGTCGAGGTGCTGAACGCCAAGGGCGGGGCGGATCTGATCCTCGATATGGTCGGAGGCGATTACATCGCGCGCAACCTAAGGGCGCTGGCGGACGACGGGCGGCTGGTGCAGATCGCGTTTCTCGGCGGGCCGAAGGCGGAGATCAACTTCGCCCAGATCATGGTGCGGCGGCTGACGGTCACGGGCTCGACGCTGAGGCCGCAATCGGACGCGGCCAAGGCGCGGATCGCCGAGGCGCTGCGCGCCGAGGTCTGGCCGCTGCTCGACGCGGGCCGGATCGCGCCGGTGATGGACAGCGAATTCGCTCTCGACGAAGCGGCGGAGGCGCACCGGCGGCTCGAGGATGCGGCGCATATCGGCAAGGTTGTGCTGCGGGTCGGCGGGTAGGCGTGCGTTAGGAATTGGGTGACGGGTTGACGGTTTGCCGCTGGACGCCCCGCGCTAATGCATTGCAATAGATTGGATAGTTGCCGCACGCAGGGACCGGTTTGCGGCGGGTTGCCGGCCGCGCGCGGGACCCGGCATTCTGGCGCGGGTTCGGCCGCCACGAGGCAAAGGTGACATCATGGCCCCTTCCCCCTGCCGCGCGTGGAGCCTAGCTTGGGCATGACGGGCCAAAATCTACGGGAGAGCGCCATGGCGAAACGGGTCATCATCGAGGAATTCGGGGGCCCCCGGAACATGAAGCTGGTCGAGGTCGAGGTGGGCGCGCCGGGGCCCGGCGAGGTGCGCATCCGGCACGAGGCGATCGGGCTCAACTTCATCGACGTCTATTTCCGCACCGGCGCCTATCCGATGCCGCTGCCGGGCGGGCTCGGGATGGAGGCGGCCGGCGTGATCGAGGCGGTGGGCGAGGGCGTCACCCACCTCAAGCCCGGGGACCGCGCCGCCTATGCCGCGCAGCCGCCGGGGGCCTATGCCACCGAGCGGGTGATGCCGGCCAAACACGTGGTGCCGCTGCCGGACGGGATCAGCTTCGAGACCGCGGCGGGCGCGATGCTGCAGGGGATGACGGTGGAATATCTGTTCCACCGCACGACACCGCTCACCAGGGGCGACACGGTGCTGTTCCAGGCGGCCGCCGGCGGGGTCGGGCTCATCGCCTGCCAATGGGCGAAGTCGGAGGGGATCACCCTCATCGGCACCGCCGGGTCGGACGAGAAATGCCACGAGGCAAAGGCCAACGGGGCCGCGCATTGCATCAACTACCGCAGCGAGGATTTCGTCGCGCGGGTGCGCGAGATCACCGGCGGCAAGGGTGTCGACGTGGTGATGGACGGGGTAGGGAAGGATACGTTCTTCGGCTCGCTCGATTGCCTGAAGCCGCTCGGCATGATGATCTCGTTCGGCTCGGCCTCGGGCAATGTCGAGGGGTTCGGGCTGCAGGAGCTCGCCAAGCGCGGCAGTCTCAAGGTGACGCGGCCGACGCTGTTTACCCATATCGGCGATCCCGAGACCTGCAGGACGATGGCCGGGCATCTGTTCGACAAGATCCTCTCGGGCGCGGTGAAGATCCATGTCGACCAGCGGTTCCCGCTCGAGGCGGTGGCCGAGGCGCACCGGTTGCTGGAGGGCCGCAAGACCACCGGCTCGACGATCCTTCTCCCCTGAGGCCCGTACCATGATCGGATGGATTCTCGCGGTGCTCGGGCTCTTCGTCGTGCAGACCCTGCTGCCGAACGCCACGCGGGCGGCGTCGGGCGGGGCGGAGCAGCGGGCGTATCTCAAGGGCGCGCGCGACGTCGAACCGCCGCACACGGTGATGTCGGGGCGGATGGCGCGGGCGCTGACCAACATGTTCGAAGCGCTCGTCGTGTTCCTGCCGCTCGCGGTGCTGGCGGTCGCGACCGGGCGCGCCGAGGGCTGGGCCACGCTCGGGGCTGCGGTGTTCTTCTTCGCCCGGGTGGCCTACATCCCCGCCTATGCGTCGGGCATCGTCCCGGTGCGCTCGGCGGTCTGGGGGATCGGGCACGCCGGGCTCGTCATGATGGTGGTCGGACTTCTCGTCGCGGGCGGATGAAAATCGCCCCTTTCGACCCCATATGAGGGGGAACGGAAGGGGGCTTCCCATGATGAAAGACCGCACCATCAAGGTTCAGAGCCAGTGCGGGGCGCTGTGGTTCGCCGGCTGGCTGTTCACCCTCGGATTTCTCAAACTGGGGTTCTGGAAAGGGGTGATCGCGCTTATCGTCTGGCCGTATTACATTGGCATCTGGGCCGCCGCTCTGGGCGGCTGACGGGCAACGAAAGGCGGACGGTATGGCGCGGATCGAGACGATCCCCCAGATGGGGTTCGGCACCTGGCAGCGTGAGGGCGTGGCCTGTTTCCAGGGCGTGCTCGATGCGCTGGAGATCGGGTACCGGCATATCGACACCGCCGAGGGCTATGGCAACGAGGATTTCGTCGGCACTGCGCTCGAGGAGAGCGCGGTGCCACGCGACGAGGTCTGGGTGACCACCAAGGTGGCGCCGGAGAGCTTCGGGCCGGGGCAGATCCGGCCCCATGTCGAGGCCTCGCTGGAGAAGCTCAGGCTCGATGACGTCGATCTGCTGCTCCTGCATTACCCGTCGATCGGCGACGAATATGCGATCGAGGATTACATGGCGCAGTTCGCCGCCGTCTACGACGCAGGCCTCGCGCGGCATATCGGGGTATCGAATTTCACCACGCGCTACATCGACCGGGCGGTGGAGTTGCTTGGGGATCGTGTGCTGCTGACCAACCAGGTGGAGCTGCACCCGTTCCTCGCCAACCGCACCATCGTCGAGCATTGCCGGGCGAAGGGGATCGGGCTCACCGCCTATTCGCCGCTGGCGCGGGGGCGGGTGGTGGACGACCCGGTTCTGGGCGAGATCGCCCGGGCGCATGGGGCGACACCGGCGCAGGTGGCGCTGGCCTGGCTGATGGCGGAGGGCTTCGTGGTGATCCCGTCCGCCGGCAGCAAGGCACGGATCGCCGAGAATTTCGCGGCGCGGGAGCTCAGGCTCACCGAGGCCGAGATTGCCCGGGTGCGCGGGCTCGACCGGGGGATGCGACTGGTCGACGGGCCGTGGTGCCCGAAGTGGGACGACTGAGCGGGAAAAGCCATTCGAATGGCTTTTCGCACGCGATTTCGAAATCGCGTCACGACAATTTGGTTACCGGATCGGCTCGAACAGCGCGCCCTGCATCGTGCAATCGCGGGCCGTGTCGGGGGCGCAGGGGCGCGGGGTGAGGTCGCGGGTGAAGCAGATGCGGGCTTCCTGGATGTAGCCCTGCTCGCAGGTGATGGTCACCGTGTCGGGGCTCCAGTCGGGATTGGCTTCGAGGAAGGCCTGTTCGATCACCTCGGCGGGGAGCTTCACCGAACGATCGAGCTTGTCGAGCACCTCCGGGTGGGCGACCTGGGCGAAGGCTTCGCGGGCGAGGCGGTAATAGTCGTCGGCCGCCAGCCCCGAGCACACCCCGTGCTTCTTCCACTGGTACCAGGCCGCGCCCCCTGCCCCGAACAGATCGGCCTGGGCGGCGGTCTGCGCGCGCGAGGGCGCGCGGGCAGAGGTCGGGCAATAGCTGGGCCAGCCCCGTTCGTATTGCGGCCAGAGACCGTGGACGACCCAGCCGAAATCCTCCTCGCATTGTTCGGAGCCGCGCGCCCTGCCTTCGAGGGCGCACCAGTTGGGCGACCATGAGAGCGACAGCACCCAGTAGTCGAATTCGCCGGCCCGTTCGCCCTCGGCCCTGGCGGGGGCGGCGAAGGCGAGCATCAGGAGGACGGCAACGAATGAACGCATTTTGACTTTCCTAAACGGCACGCGGCCACTATATAGCGGCCAAGTTTCCCGACAACGGTAACCCAGGCTGAGACAGCCGCCCCTTTCCGGGGAGTGGTACCGGCGTATCTGAAGGAGTGCCCGAATGGACAAACCGATCATGGCCAAGGCCACCGCCGTCTGGCTGGTGGACAACACGACGATCAGCTTCAAGCAGATCGCCGATTTCTGCGGGCTGCACGAGCTCGAGGTGCAGGGCATCGCCGATGGCGACGTGGCGCAGGGGGTGAAGGGGTTCGATCCGATCTCGAACAACCAGCTCACCCAGGAGGAGATCGACGCGGCCGAGAAGAGCCCGACCCACAAGCTGAAGCTCAAGTTCAACGCCGCCGCGGTGGGCGAGGAGAAGCGGCGGGGCCCGCGCTACACGCCGCTGTCGAAGCGCCAGGACCGGCCGAACTCGATCCTGTGGCTGGTGAAGTTTCACCCCGAGCTGACCGACGGGCAGATCGCCAAGCTGGTGGGCACCACCAAGCCGACGATCCAGTCGATCCGCGAGCGGACCCACTGGAACATCTCGTCGATGGAGCCGATCGACCCGGTGGCGCTGGGGCTGTGCAAGCAATCCGAGCTCGACGCCGCGGTGCAGAAGGCGGCGAAGAAGCGCGACGCCGACGGGACGCCGATGACCGACGACGAGCGGCGCAAGCTGCTCTCGACCGAGCAGAGCCTTGCCGCCGACACCGAGCCGAAGATCCCGACCGCGATCGAGGGGCTCGAGACCTTCACGCTGTCGGGCGACGACGACCGGCGGAGCGCGCCGATCGACGCGGATTCGCTGTTCAACCTGCCCGACGTGGACGAGGATGACGACGACGACGAATGAGGCGCGCCGTTTCGCCATGATAACGACCCCGGGCCCGGCGCCCGGGGTTTTTGTTTTGGCGGCATCCACACTGGATATCGCCGGGAATGGCGCCGTGGTAGGATCGGGCCAGGCATCGCGCTCCCGGGGAGGTCTGGATGATCCGGCTCGCATTATTTCTGTTGCTGTTTGCCGCCCCTGCCGGGGCCGATCCGTTCTGCGACGATCTGTGGTTCGCGCGCAACCAGCTGTTCGCCCGCGCGGGCTATTGCTTCGGTTCGCCGCTCGGGCAGGCGGTGTTCGGCAACGCGGGCTGCATCGGCAAGGAGGTGACGCTGGAGCCCGGCGGAGCCGAGATGGTCGCGGCGATCTCCGCGCTGGAGGCGCAGGTGCCCTGCAAGGTCGACACCACGCGGCGGGCGCTGGAGGTGGAAAACATCGGGCTGCGCCTCAGGCTCGAACAGGTGGTGTTCCGTTCGGAATTCGCTTCGGGCTGCCTCGGCTGGACCGGGCCCGCGCTCACGCTGCTGGCCGGGCCGAGGCCGGGGGCCGCGCCCACGGGCGTGGTGCAGGCGGGCGACGACATCATCTGGGAGTACGACAGCCTGCCATGGCCGGACGGATGGAGTTTCATCTCGGCGCATCGGGGCGGCGTCGAGCTCGGGTTCGGCTGGTATCCGGGCGAGATCGACCAGGGGCTGTGCAGCCGGCTCGCGGGCTGAGCTAGCGCACCTCGATGGCGGCGCGGGCCGAACCGCCGCCCGCGTCGATCACCGACAGCGTCACGTGGCCGGGCGCGAGCGCGAGATCGGGCGCGCGCGAGCGGGTGGCGACGACGATGGGCGCGCCGTTCGCGAGCAGGGTGAAGGGCGGGCGGCCGCCGGCGATCTTGACGGTGAGCGGGCCGCCCGCGGTCTCGACCAGCGCGCCGTCGGGGGGGAAGGCGAGCTCGGGCCCGGCTTCGGCCGCGAAGGCGGCGGCGCGGGGGTGGAAGGCGCGCAGAGGCGCCGGCAACGCCGCGGTCGACAGCATGAGCGCACCGGGGGGCGGCGGCGGCAGCGGGTCGAGCGCGGGTTTGAGCCGGGCGAAGGCCTCGAACAGTACCGGGGCGGCGACGTCGGCGCCGAAGGCACCGGGCACCGGGGTGCCGTCGGGCCGGCCCATCCATACTGTCACCACATGGCGGGCGTCGAACCCCACCGCCCAGGTATCGCGGTGGCCGTAGGAGGTGCCGGTCTTGTAGGCGAGGCGCTGGCGCGGCGCGTTGGGCGGCGGTGGCATGCCGGCGAGGATATGACCGACCTGCCAGGCGGCCTCGGGCGAGACGATACGCTCGCGTACGGGCGGTAGTGCGGCGGGGCGGGCGGAGAGCGGCACCGCGAGGCCGCCCGAGGCGAGGCCCGCGTAGAGCGCGGTGAGGTCTTCCGCCGTCACGCCGACGCCGCCCAGCGCCAGCGCGAGCCCGGGAGGCGCGTCGCCGGGCAGCACCGGGGTAACGCCCGCGCGTTTCAGCCCGGCCACGAGACGGGCGGGGCCGAGCTCGGCGGTGAGGGCGACGACGGGGATGTTGAGCGAGAGCTGCAGCGCCTGCTCGATGGTCACCGGCCCGCGGTAGAGCCCGTCGAAATTCTGCGGCGCATAGCTGCCGAAACGCATCGGCCGGTCGTCGATCATCGTCTGCGGATGCGCCAGCCCTTCGTCGAAGGCGAGGGCGTAGACCAGCGGCTTCAGCGTCGAGCCGGGCGAGCGGAGCGCGCGGGTCATGTCGACGAAGCCCTGGCGGGTGTCGTGCGAATAGCCCGAGGAGCCGACCGAGGCGAGGATCTCG
>JAGRMO010000146.1:2235-2398 GCA_020441205.1 Maritimibacter sp. | reverse complement strand
CATGTCCTCCATCGGCACGATCTGGGCATAGCCGCCGCCGGCGGCGCCGCCCTTCATCCCGAAGTTGGGTCCGAGCGAGGCCTCGCGGATGCAGATCGCCGCCTTGCGGCCGATGGCGTTGAGCCCGTCGCCGAGACCCACCGTGGTGGTGGTCTTGCCCTCG
>JAGRMO010000146.1:0-2210 GCA_020441205.1 Maritimibacter sp. | reverse complement strand
CGCGGTCACCAGGATGAGCTTGCCGTCGTCCCGGGCCTCGAGCGAATTGATGAAATCCTGGCCCACCTTGGCCTTGTCGTGGCCGTAGGGCAGCAGGTGTTCGGTGGGGATGCCGAGCTTGGCGCCGATCTCCTGGATCGGCTTCTTGTTCGCTTCGCGGGCGATCTCGATATCGGATTTGTACGTCATTTGCAGCCCTTGTCTCCCTGAGGTGCGACCCTTTGCCACTCGCGTATACAGGGCCGGGAACGGCCGCACAGGAGGATTAGCGACGGTTCAGCACGTGAATTCGCCGCGATGAGCGGCGGAGGTTTCGAATGGGAAACGTCGTTCGCCATCCGCGGCGCGGGGGGCGTGGGGGTGACGCGGATGTGGGGCGCGGTTCAGCGCGGCAGCGTCAGGGTAAAGAACACCCGGCGGAACGGGAACAGCACGGTGCCGTCGTCCTCGGCCGGATAGGCGGCGGCAAGTTCGGCTTCGTAGGCCGAGGTGAAGCGCCCGGCCTCTTCCTCGTTCAGCGCGGCGAGGAAGGGCCGCATCGCGGTGGCCTCGGTGAAGCGGCGCACAGGATGGGCCGAGGCGACCGGCTCCAGCCGCTGGACATAGGTCGTCTCCCAGGCCTCGACGGGACCGAGCGGTTCGAGCATCCGCGCGTAATCTTCCGCCCGGCCCACCGGTGTCGCCCAGGCGCCGGGCGCGGTCACCCGGCCGGGGAACAGGTCGTCCGCCAGCTGGCGCAGCAGGCTGTGCGAAGGCGCGTCGAACTGGTGCGGCATCTGCACCGCGAGCACGCCGCCCGGCACCAGCATCGCCGCCAGCCGGCCCATCAGCGCCGCGTGGTCGTCGAGCCAGTGGAGGGCCGCGTTGGAGAAGATCACCGAGGGCGGATCGAAGGCGCGCCAGCTGGCGATATCCGCGTCGATCAGGTCGGTGTAGCAGCGGGTTTCGGCCGCCTTGGCCAGCATTGCGGGGCTGTTGTCGACGCCGACCAGCGGGTTGCCGGAGAACTTCAGCGCCAGCGACATCGCCACCGCGCCGTCGCCGCAGCCAAGATCGACCACCGGGCCGAAGGGCACCTCGCCGATCTGGGCGATGAGATCGCGGGCCGGGCGCAAACGCAAATCCCGGAACCTGGCGTAGGTTCCGGGATCCCAATCCTTGCGGTCGTTCTGGCTCAAGCCATCGGCTCCGGCTCCAGCCCGCCCTCGCCCGCGGGCTTCTTGCGCGGCTTGGTCTTCGGGATCGCGAGCACCGAGGTTTCTTCCTCTTTGGCCGCGGCGCCGTGGTCGTCGTTCTCGTCGAGATGCGGCGGTTCGCCGGCCATCACCCGCTTGATCTCGTCGCCGGTGAGGGTCTCGTATTCCAGGAGGCCCTGGGCCAGCCGTTCCCATTCCTCGCGGCGTTCCTCGAGGATCTGCTTGGCGCGGGCGTAGCCCTGCTGGACGAAGCCCTTCACCTCTTCCTCGATCAGCTCCTTGGTGTGGGCCGAGACCGAGAAACCGCCGGTGTTGCCGGAATAGCCTTCGGCCGCTTCGGCGTAGTCAATATTGCCGACCTTGTCGGACATGCCCCAGCGCATCACCATGGCGCGGGCGAGCTGCGAGGCCTGCATGATGTCGCCGGCCGGGCCGTTCGACACTTCTTCCTCGCCCCATTTGAGGATTTCCGCGGCCTTGCCGGCCATGGTCATCGCGAGGTTCTGCTGGCACTGGTCCTTGTGCCAGTTGAGCCGGTCCATCTCGGGCAGGCTCACGACCATGCCGAGCGCGCCGCCACGCGGAATGATGGTGGCCTTGTAGACCGGATCGCATTTCGGCAGGGCGAGACCCACGACGGCGTGGCCGGCCTCGTGATAGGCGGTGTGCTCTTTCTGCTCGTCGGTCAGCACCATCGAGCGGCGCTCGGCGCCCATCATCACCTTGTCCTTGGCCTGCTCGAAATCTTCCATCGTGACGAAGCGCCGGCCGACGCGGGCGGCCATGAGCGCGGCCTCGTTCACCAGGTTGGCTAGGTCGGCGCCGGAAAAGCCGGGGGTGCCGCGGGCGATGATACGCAGGTCGACATCGGGGCCGAGCGGGATCTTGCGGGCATGGACGTTGAGGATCTTTTCGCGGCCCTTGATATCGGGGTTGGGCACGGTGACCTGACGGTCGAACCGGCCGGGACGCAGAAGCGCCGGGTCGAGTACGTCCTTGCGGTTGGTGGCGGCG
>JAGRMO010000145.1:4401-10798 GCA_020441205.1 Maritimibacter sp. | reverse complement strand
AGCTGGGCCGCGCGGATCGCCGCCACATAGCCGCCGGGCCCCGCGCCCACCACGATCAGGTCATAGGTTGTGCCGGCCATGCGCGCCTCCATTTGAAAAAGTAGTTTGGTATTAAACTACTTTGCTCAAAGGTTCAATCATACCTGACGACGGGCGCTGTCGCCGTGCCCGTCCGGCGCCGTCCACCGAGCTGTTCGGCCAACAAAAACGCCCCGCCGAGCGGGGCGTTGGCGGGCTAAGACACCCGGACCGAACGGGATTCCGGGCCGACCCGGCCTCAGGCGCTCATTTCGCGCAGTACCGAACCGTAGCCGCCGTCGCGCACGAAAGCCTCTTCGAGCGGCGTGTCCTTGCGCGCGAGCGCCTCGTTGCGATAGGGGAATCGGCCGAACCGGCGGATCACCTCGCGATGCGCCTTGGCGTGGCGCAGGTTGTCCTTGCCGGTCTCCGGTATCCGCGTCAGCATCAGCCGCACGCAGCGGTCCTGATCGGTCTGGCTCTCCGAATGCATCAGCGGCAGGTAGAAGAACTGCCGCACCGGCTCGTCGACCCGCATGTCCCAGCCCTTGTCGATGGCGCATTTCGCCGCCGCCAGCGCCGCCGGATCGGACGCGAACGCCCGCTTGTCGCCGCGGAACATGTTGCGCGGGAACTGGTCCGTCAGGATGACATAGGCGAGCACCCCGTTGGGATAGGTGAGCCAGAGCGAATAGGCCCCCTGCTGGGCGTTGGCCCAGGCCGGGCTGAACCGCTTCATGATCTCCGCGTCGAGCGCGTCGCCCCCCGAGAACCACCCACTCGGCCCGACCTCGTCGAGCCAGAACCACAGAACTTCCTCAGGTCTGATCATCCGGCAGCCCTCCTCGCCCGTATTGCCCATCGGATCGGATCAAGCGTTGCAAAAGTTACATATTCACGCAACCGATTTCCTGCCGGCCGCAAGCCGGATCAACGGAATGTTGACGGATCGTGCAACCCCCCGGAAATGGCGCGGTATTAATCGGCAAACCCGGTTCTGCCCGCGCCGCTCACGCCGCTGCGCGCCGCGTCCGGATCGTCGGCCGCTTCGGCATAGAGCTCCTGCGCCACGTCCACCACCACCTGGCTCGCCGAGGGCAGCACCGGGGCGTAGGAATGGGTGGCCGCAACCGCCGGCGCCGCGCGCCGCGTCATCCGCCACAACCCGTAGCCCACCAGCACGAAGAGGATCGCGGCGATGAAGACGAAGAAGCCCGAGGGGCCGAACCGCTGCATCGCCCAGCCGGTGACCAGCGGCCCCGCGATCGCGCCGGTGCCGTTCACGAACATCAGCCCCGAGGAGGCCGCCGGCATGTCGTCGGTCTCGAGGAAGTCGTTGGTATAGGCGATGAGCAGCGCATAGAGCGGGTTGGCGGTGCCGCCCATCAGGAACGAGGCGATCAGCAGCGCCACGAAATTGTCGGGTACCACCACCGGTACCAGCGCGCCCAGCGCCCCGAGCCCGGCGATGACCAGGATCAGCTCGCGCCGGTCGACCCGGTCGGATATCCAGCCGATCGGGAACTGCAGCGTGAGCCCGCCCACATACATCATCGAGATGAACAGCGAGATCTGCGCCACGGTGAGCCCCGCGTTGGTGCCGAACACCGCCGCCATCCCCCATTGCGCCGAGAACACCGCCCCCATCAGCGCCATCCCGACCACGCCGAGCGGCGAGATCCGGAACAGCGCGCCGAGCGTCATCCGCCGGGCCGTGGCGAAGGTGGGCGTCGGGCTCACCGACAGAAGGATCGGCGCGAACGCGAGCGAGACCAGCACCGAAGGCAGGATGAACAGCACGAAACCGCCGGCGTCGGCCAGAAGCACCAGCCCCTGCGCGGCGATGATGCCGATCATCTGGACGATGAGATAGGCCGCCAGCGCCTTGCCGCGGGTCTCGTTGGTGGCGGCGTGGTTGAGCCAGCTCTCGGCGGTCACGTAGACCGCCGAAAAGGCGAAGCCGATGGCGACGCGCAGCACCGTCCAGGCCACCGGGTGGGCCGCCACCGGGTAGAGGATGAGCACCGCCGAGATCAGGCTGCCGAGCGCCGCGAACACACGCACATGTCCGACCCGGCGGATGAGCCAGGGCGCCGCCCGGCTGCCGCCGAGGAAGCCCGCGAAATAGCCCGCCATGATCACCGACATCTGCCCGGTGGTGAAACCTTCGATCGCGCCGCGCAGGCCGAGCAGCGTGCCCTGCATGCCGTTGCCGACCATGAGCAGCAGCATGCCGAACAGGAGCGCCCAGGAGTTTTTGAGAACCGTCCACATGCCGCTTCGAATATCAGCCCGGGCGGTTTGCGTCACACCCAAACCGACATGCGCGCGCGGAATTGCGCCGCGCCGGTCTCCGGCCGCCCCGGACCGCCTCCGCGCCACGGCGCGGGCGCCGTCAGAGCGACGTCACCCAGAGGATCGTCGCATCCTCGTCGGAGACCGAGATCACGTTGTGCCCCATCGAGGCGTCGTAATAGGCGCTGTCGCCGCGGCGCATCTCGATCGGTTCGTAGAACTCGGTGATCAGCCGGATCGCCCCGGTGAGCACGTAGAGAAATTCCTCGCCGTCGTGGCGCACCCAGCCGTCGAACTCGTCGAAGCTGCGCGCCCGCACCCGGGCGCGGTAGGGCAGCATCGCCTTCTTGGTGAGCGCGCCGGCGAGCAGCTCGTGCTCGTAGGTCGCCGTCGGATGCGCCGCCCCCTCGCCCGAGCGCGTCACCGCCATCCGGCCCGAGACCCGCGCGTCCTTGGGCGGGGTGAACAGCTGCGGCACCGAGATCTCGAGCCCGGTGGCGAGCTTCTTCAACGCCTCGTAGGTCGGGCTCATCTGCCCGTTCTCGATCTTCGACAGCGTCGAGCGCGCGAGCCCCGCCTGCCCCGCCGCCTGTTCGAGCGTGAGCCCGAGCGATTTGCGCAAGCTCCGCACCCGCTGGCCGAGGTCGAGCGGCTGGGGATCGGGCGCGTCTTGTCCGCTCTCGCGGGCGAGCTTGATGAGGCTGGGCTGGGCGGGCGGCGTTCGGGTCATGATCGCCTCATATACGCGAGCCCGGCCGCGACGCAAATCGCGCGTTCGTGCACTTCCTTAAATCTTTCAGAGACGTTACCGTGCGCCATGGTCCGGCTCGTCATCTTCTCCGATCCCATCTGTCCCTGGTGCTACATCGGCAAGGCGCGGCTCTGGCGCGCGCTCGAACAGCGCCCGAACCACCGCTTCGTGGTCGAATGGCACCCGTTCATGCTGAACCCGACGATGCCGAGGGAGGGGGTGGACCGGCGCGCCTATATGGAAGCCAAGTTCGGCGGCAGGGACGGCGCGGCCCGCGCCTATGCCCCGGTCGCCGCAGAGGCTGAGCGCTCGGGCCTCACCCTCAATTTCGAGGCGATGGAGCGCACCCCCAGCACGCTCGACGCCCACCGGCTGATCCACTGGGCGGGCATCGACGGACGCCAGACCGCCGCCGTCTCGGCGCTGTTCACCGCCTATTGGACCCAGGGCCGCGACATCGGCGCGGCGGAAGTGCTGACCGAGATCGCCGCCGACATCGGCATGGACGCGGGATTGGTCGCGCGCCTGCTCGCGTCGGACGCCGATGCCGACGACATCCGCGCCCGCGACGCCGACGCCCGCACCAAGGGCGTCTCGGCCGTACCCACCTTCGTCATCGCCGGCCGCCATGTCGTGCCCGGCGCGCAACCCACCGAGCTCTGGCTCAACGTGATCGACGAACTGGCGGGCGCCGGCGCCGGGGAGCCCGACCCGGCCTCGGGCGCTGCCGAAGGCCCGACATGCTGATCGCCCATCTGCCCGCGGGCTACCTTCTGTCGAAGGCCTGGCCGAGAAAGGGCCGCGTGCTAACCGTCGCGGCGCTGATCGGCGCCGTCTTCCCCGATCTCGACCCCCTGTGGCAGAACTTCATCGACCACGGCTGGTTCCATCACCATGAATACTGGGTTCATATTCCCGCCTTCTGGGCAATGATCGGCGCGGTGGTGTTTCCGGCCCTCGCCTGGAAAGCGAGATACGCCCTGCCGGTGGCGACGGTGTTCTTTGCCGCCATCGCCCTGCACCTCCTGCTCGACGCTCTGGTCGGCGGCATCTCCTGGCTCTGGCCGGCGACCAACGAACTGTTCGTCCTGGTCGAAATCCCCCTCGTCCGCACGCACTGGATCTGGGATTTCCTGTTCCACTGGACTTTCCTCGCCGAGATCGCGATCTGGCTCGTTGCGGCGGCACTGTTCTTCCGCAACCGCTCGACCCGCCCGCTTCCAGCCTGAACCAACCGCGACGCGGCCTCTGGCCATTCCCCGACGCCTCGGGCATGAGGGGTCCGAGGTGATCCCGACAATGCCATTGCGAACCGCTCCCCAGACGCCGCCCCGCCCGATCGAGATCATCCTGATCCTCGCGGCGCTGATGTCGCTCATGGCTTTCGCGGTGGATTCGATGCTGCCGGCGCTGCCCGACATCGCCGCCGAGCTCTCGCCCGGTAATGTCGACCGCGCGCAGCTCGTCGTCGGCACCTACATGTTCGGCTCCGGAATCGGCATGCTCCTGTTCGGCCCGCTTGCCGACAGCTACGGCCGCCGCGTTTCGCTCACGCTCGGCGCCGGGCTGTTCGTGCTCGCCTCCCTCGGCGCCCGCCACGCCCAGAGCATCGAGATGCTGTTCGCCTTCCGCACGCTCCAGGGCTTCGGCGCTGCCGCCTCGCGCACCATCGCCCAGACCGTCACCCGCGATCTCTACTCGGGCCGCGATCAGGCCCGCGTCGCCTCGCTCACCTTCATGTTCTTCGTCCTGATCCCCGCCATCGCCCCGCTGGCCGGACAGGGCATCATCGCGCTCGCCGGCTGGCGCGCGATCTTCACCGTCTACCTCGGTTTCGGCCTCGCCGTGCTCGCCTGGTTCCTCGTCCGGATGCCCGAGACCCTGAACCCCGCCAACCGCCGCCCGTTCCGCCTGCGCCCCGTCGCCCAGGCCGCGCGCGAAGTGCTGCGCACCCCGGTTTCGCGCCGTTACCTGGCCGTCGCCATCGTCGGTTTCGGCCAGTTCATCGGCTACCTCTCCTCAGCCCAGCAGCTCTATGCCGACGCACTTGGCGCCGGCGCGCTGTTTCCGGTGCTGTTCGCGCTGGTGGCGCTGATTTCGGCCGGCTCGGGATTTCTCAATTCGCGCCTGGTGATGCGGCTCGGCATGCGCCGGCTGGTGCGCGCGGCCTATGCGAGCCAGGTGGTGCTGGGGAGCGCCTACCTCCTCGCTTGGCTCACCGGCTGGGCGCCCACCCTGCCCCATGGCCCCGCGCTCGCCCTGTTCGTCGCCTGGTCGATCACGCTCTTCTTCATGAACGGGCTCACCATCGGCAACGTCACCGCGCTGGCGATGGAACCGCTCGGCCATATCGCCGGCACCGCGGCGGCGGTGCTGGGCGCGCTCTCGGCCGGGCTTGGCGTGCTCATCGCCGCCCCCCTGGGCCTCGCCTATGACGGCACCCCGGTGCCCCTGCTCACCGGCATCGTCCTCTGCTCGACCATCGGCCTCACGCTCGTCTGGACCGACATCCGCGCCCGTTCGCGCACCGGCATGTTCGACAGCTGACCGCGCGGTTTCCCCTTGTTCGGCCGCCGCGTCTGACCCACAAGACCCCATGACCAACCGGCTCGCCATCTTTCTCGCGGTGATCGTCCTCGGCATCTTCCTCGCCGACCGGATCTATTTCGGCGGCCAGCTTCCGGTGCTGATCGGCCGCAAGGGCCTCGCCTTCATCGAATGGCTCGCCTTCTGGCGCTAACATCGGCCCCGGCCCCGGCGCATGCCGGCAATGCGACCACTTGGGCTTGACACCACGCGGCCCTTGTCAAAGGTTGGCGGCGATTTCAGGGTCTTGCCATCCGGCCAGGCCAATCACAAAGCGAGGAATAGTCACATGACGGTCAAGGTCGCCATCAACGGGTTTGGACGGATCGGACGCAACGTGCTGCGGGCACTCGAGGAATCCGGCCGCAAGGATATCGAGGTGGTCGCGATCAACGATCTCGGCCCGGTCGAGACCAACGCGCATCTGCTGCAATTCGACAGCGTCCATGGCCGGTTCCCCAACACGGTGAAGGTCAAGGGCTCGACGATCGACGCCGGCTCCGGCCCGATCGAAGTGACCGCGATGCGCAACCCCGACGATCTGCCCTGGAACCACGTCGACATCGTGCTCGAATGCACCGGCATCTTCACCGACAAGGAGAAGGCGCAGATCCACCTCGAGAACGGCTCGTCGCGGGTGCTGGTCTCGGCCCCCTCGAAAGGCGCCGACAAGACCATCGTCTACGGCGTCAACCACGACACGCTGACCGCCGACGATCTCGTCGTCTCCAACGCCTCGTGCACGAC
>JAGRMO010000145.1:0-4295 GCA_020441205.1 Maritimibacter sp. | reverse complement strand
GGATCTCTACCGCGCCCGCGCGGCTGCGATGAGCATGATCCCGACTTCGACGGGTGCGGCCAAGGCCGTGGGCCTCGTCCTGCCCGAGCTCAACGGCAAGCTCGACGGCGTGGCGATCCGGGTGCCGACGCCGAACGTCTCGGTCGTCGACCTCACCTTCGAAGCCTCGAAGGCCACCAGCGTCGAAGAGATCAACGCCGCGATCAAGGCCGCCGCGGAATCCGGGCCGCTCAAGGGCATCCTCGGCTACACCGAGGTGCCAAACGTCTCGATCGACTTCAACCACAACCAGAACTCGTCCACCTTCCACATGGACCAGACCAAGGTGATGGACGGCAATTTCGTCCGCATCCTGTCGTGGTACGACAACGAATGGGGCTTCTCGAACCGGATGCTCGACACCGCCGTCGCGATGGGCAAGTTCCTCTGACATCGGCCACAAGGCTGACGCGAAGGCCCGGGGAAATCCCCGGGCCTTTTCGCATCCGCAGCGGCCCTGGTTCGGGACAGCGCTGCGGATCGTTGCACCCCCTGCATGACTCGCGCGGAACCGGGGAAAAGGTGACGATTCCGTGAAGAAACCGCGCGTTTCCGGACAGTTACGCGCGACTTTCCGCCGAACCTCGGCAATTCGGAAGCCATTTCAACCGCTTGCCGAGCCATGCACGGAATGCAATCCGGTTATCGCTAACAAGCCGTTGTGCTGCGCTGCGGCATAGCTAAATTGACCCGTGTAAAGAGGACGACACCGGAACAGACCCCCGGGATGTTGAGCAGAAACCGAAGAAAACCCGAAAGGAACGACGATTACCACTTTTGCAAATCTCCGTGACGCCGTCGCCAAACGCGCGCTCTACCACCGCACGATCCGCGAGATCGAAGCCCTGCCGCTCGAACTGGCGATCGAAGACCTCGGCCTCGACCCGACCAACGTCAAGGCGATCGCCCGCGCCGCGGTCTACGGCGCCTGACGCCGTGCCGCGGGGGGAGACCCCGGCCACAGGGGACGCACATCGGACCACGTGACGGGCTGGCAGATCGCCGGCCCGTTTGCGTTTCGGGCCGGGGCCACCCGCGACCAGGGCCCACCGCCGGCCCTGATCACATCGTGTCGAGCCGGTACTTTCGGAAGGTGGCGCCGGCATAGTCGACCTCGCCCAGAAACCGCGCGCCCAGCCGTTCCAGCGCGCCGAGGTTCCTGCGCGACGGCGGCACGAGAAAGGTCACGAACGGGATCTTCGCCTCGCGTTTCGCGAAATCCAGCGCCGCCTTCGCGATGCGCGGGCCGAGCCCGAAGCGGTCCGGCCGCAGCACCAGCCCGAAATCCCATTCGCCGTCCTCGTTCTGGAACCCGCCCCATCCGACATAGGCGCCGCCGTCGAGGAAGGCCCAATGGCCAAGCCCGTCGCGCGCCCAACAGGCCTCCTTCATCGCGACGAAGCGTTCGACCGCCTCGGCATCCCAGGCGAACGTGGCCAGCGGCATGTGCTCGGCCACCCGCGGATCGGACATGTGGTCGAGAATCTCGCCGGGCGGGACGTCGCTGAGGCGAGCGAAGGTGATATCGTGGGGCATCGGCACTCCGGCGCAGAACTGCACGGGTTTAGACACCACCCGATGCGCCGATGAAAGCCGGTCTCGCGCAGACGTGACGGCGCGCGACCCAAGCCGCGCCAGGAACACTCAGCCCCTGAGCCGCGCCTCGAGCTGCACCTTGACCGCCGGGGTGACGAATTTCGCCACGTCGCCGCCCAGCCGGCAGATTTCCTTCACCAGCTTGGACGCGATCGGCTGGTAGCGGGCTTCGGCCATCAGGAACACCGTCTCGACCGACGAATCCAGCGCCCGGTTCATGCCCACCATCTGAAACTCGTATTCGAAATCCGCCACCGCGCGCAGGCCGCGCACGATGGTCGTGGCGCCGACGTCATGCGCGCAGTCGATCAGCAGGTTCTCGAACGGGTGGACG
The DNA here is from genome assembly GCA_020441205.1 of Maritimibacter sp. Taxonomy (GTDB): domain Bacteria; phylum Pseudomonadota; class Alphaproteobacteria; order Rhodobacterales; family Rhodobacteraceae; genus Sinisalibacter. The sequence goes on along the minus strand of JAGRMO010000145.1, from coordinate 2,326 downwards.
AGGATCTCGCAGCCGGTCTTCGCCGACAGCGGCGCGGTCTCGGCCATGACCATCGCCACCCGCTCCTCGAGCGTGAACAGGGGCTTCTTGTCGCGGTTGATCGCCACCCCGATCACCAGCCGGTCGACCATCTGCGCGGCGCGACCGATGATATCGAGATGGCCGAGCGTCACCGGATCGAAGGTGCCGGGGTAGAGGGCTACGCGCATCTGAAATCTCCTCGTTACGCCGCACGCAACATTATTGCCCTCGCGTTTGCAAGGATTTTCTGCACCGCAGCAAGACCGGGAATCCCGTCAGTACCCCATGATCATGTTCTTGAGCGCCTCGGCCTGCGCTCCGAGCTCGTCGAGCCGCGCCTTGACCACGTCGCCGATCGACACGAGACCGATGAGCTCGCCGTTGTCCATCACCGGCATGTGCCGGAACCGCTTCTCGGTCATCACCTGCAGCACCTTGATCGCCCGGTCGCCCGGGCCGCAGGTGATGAGGTCGCGGGTCATGATGTCGTCGACCTTGTCGTCGAGGCAGATCGCGCCGCGCTTGCCGAGCTCGCGCACGATGTCGCGCTCGGTGACGATGCCGCGCGGCGTCATCGACGACTGGTCGCAGACGATCACCCCGCCGATCTTCTTCTCCGAAAGGATCCCCGCGGCCTCACCCACGGTTGTCCCCGGCGCGACCCGGACGACATCCTGGATGGTCTTGTCCTTGAGTATCTGGCTGACGAGCATCTGGCCCTCCCTGAGCTCTGCCGCGTGGCTGAGGCGGGCGGGCCGACGGCCCCTCCGCGCCTCGCGCGATTGTCGTTACCGAACCGTCGCAAAGCCTGCGACATATTGTCAAGACGGCATGTCAGGAGAGGGATTCGAGCCGCGCCACCTCGGCCCTGAGACCGGCGAGCAACAGATCGCCCACCCGCGCCAGCCGCTCGATCCGCCGGTCGCCCGCATGGCGCACGAGGTGGTAGCTGCGGGTGAGCCCGAAAGCCTCGGGCAGCACCTTGCGCAGCTCCGGCACGAACGGCAGCGCGAAGTCGTGGGCGATCCCCACCCCCGCCGCCTCGCGCAGGAAACTGAGCTGCACCGAGACCGCGTTGGACGCGAGCCCGACCCCGTCGACCGGCAGTTCCGACATGTATTCCAACGCCTTGTCGAACACCATGTCGGGGATGTAGCCAACCAGAGGGTGCCTTGCGAGATCGCCGAGCGCGCGGATCGGCTCGGCCCGGTCGAGGTAGTCCGCATGCGCCGCCAGATGCAGGTGATAATCGGTGATCTTCTGCACGGTGAGCCGCCCGGCGGTCGGCGGCGTTACCGCGATGGCGAAATCGGCCTCGCGCCGCGACAGGTTCACCTGCCCCGGCAGAGCGACGATCTGCAATTCGAGCCCCGGATGCTCGGCCCGGATCGCGGCGCAGACCCGGGGCAGCAGGAACACCGCCGCCCCGTCCGGCGCGCCGATCCGCACCTGCCCGGTGAGTTGCCCCGGACTGCCGCGCAGCGCCTCCGCCCCTTGCGCCAAAGCCTGTTCCGCGGCCTCGGCATGGTCGAGGAGGCGCCCGCCGGCCTCGGTCAGCCCGTAGCCGGCCGGCGTGCGCACGAACAGCGCCGCGCCCAGCGCCTCTTCGAGCCGCGTCACCCGCCGGCCGACCGTGGCCGGATCGCGCCTCAGAACCTTCGCCGCCGCCGACAGGCTTTCGCCCCGCGCCACCGCGAGGAACACCTTGAGATCGTCCCAGTCCGGCTCCATCCCGCCTCCCCGGCCCGCCAGCGGGGCCGATATCGTCACCTCGGCGCACCCGGCCAACGCAACCACCCGCGCCGCGCGGCGAGTTTTGCAGAATTGCAAAGCGCATTTGAGGTATTGTCTATTCAATCGGCAATATTGCAAGGATAATGTCGCCGCAGCACAGGAGGAACCCCATGTACGAACTCGAACACTGGATCAACGGCAAGCGCGTCAAGGGCACGTCGGGCCGCTACTCGGACATCTACAACCCCGCCACCGGCGAGGTGCAGGGCAAGGTGGCGCTCGCCAGCATCGAAGAGATGACCGACGCCGTCGCCAAGGCCGCCGAGGCCCAGAAGGTCTGGGCCGCGACCAACCCGCAGCGCCGCGCCCGGGTGATGATGAAATTCGGCGCCCTCATCAACGACAACATGGAAAAGCTCGCCGAAGCGGTGTCGCGCGAGCATGGCAAGACCATCCCCGACGCGCGCGGCGACGTGCAGCGCGGCCTCGAAGTGGTCGAGGTCTGCATGGGCGCGCCGGGCCTGCTGAAGGGCGAGTTCACCGATAACGGCGGCCCCGGCATCGACCTCTA
>JAGRMO010000144.1 GCA_020441205.1 Maritimibacter sp. | reverse complement strand
AAGATCACCGCCGAGGTGTGCAGGGGCCGCAGGCGGCCGAAGTTGAGAAAACCCTGCGCCCATTCGAAGTTGAGGTTCGGGAAGGCCAGGAGGAAGGCGATCCAGGTGCCGACGAGGAAGCCGACGACGCCCCAGAAGGCGGTCAGGATCACGCCGATCCGCACCGGACCGTCAAGATAGCCGGTCTTCGGCGCCGGATGCCCGCCCATGCTCCGCAGGCTATAGACGAACGCCACCACGGCGCTCAGAAGGCCGATCAGCGCGGCGACCGTATAGGCCAGATCGCGCGATTGGCTCGCGAGGTAGAGCATGAGAACCGCAGCGGCCCCGAGCAATACCAGTTTAAGGTAATCCCACATTTCACGTCCCTTCGTCATTGTTGCCGGCCCCCTCCCATTTGGTGTTTTCGGATACACCACGACCGTGGGGACAGACGTCGACTGTTGCGATTTGAACGCTAACCAAGTGAGCCGCCTTGATCCATGTCAATTTGCCTCCGGGGGGCCGCGCCCTGACGCCGCACCCCCTTGCAGCCCAGGTTTTTCAGGCCTTTTTCGCGCGGGTTTGTCGCAGGCCTTCGCCCTTGACCCATATCAAGGAAAACCCGGCTGCCCGGGTGCAGCCTGATCGCCAGGGCGCGGTTGCATGTCGCAGCCGCCCGAGCGGAAAGGCTGGAACGTGACCTACCGGACGATCACCACGGTGCTGACCGACCCCGAGGTAGATTCCGCGTCGTTCAAGGCGGCGATGGATCTCGCGCGCGGCGGGGAAGCCCATCTCGACGTGCTGTGCCTCGGCCTCGACCGGACCCAGCCCGGGTTCTATTACGCCGGCGCCAACGCCATGATCGTGCAGGACAATCTGACCCAGGCGCGGGAGGATTCCGAGCGCCTCGAGGCCTATGCCCGCGACATGCTGCAGGGCGCCGATTTCAACTGGTCGGCGACCGGGGTTTCGGCCCAGCTGGTGGCGCTGAACGGGCTCGTCGCCCATCGCACGCGGTTCTCCGATCTGGTGGTGCTGCCGAGGCCCTATGGCGCCGGGCGCGGGCATGATTGCGAGGCGATCACCGAAGCGGCGATGTTCGACGGCGACGTGCCGGTGCTGATCCAGCCCGACGGGGCGGACTGGCCGGAGCGAATCGATACCGTGCTGGTCGGCTGGAACGAATCGACCGAGGCGCTGCGCGCGGTGCGCGCCGCCCTGCCCTTCCTCAAGCAGGCCGACAACGTCAATCTCGCGATCGTCGACCCGCCGCCGCACGGGCCGGAGCGGTCGGACCCGGGCGGCGCGCTCAGCCAGATGCTGTCGCGCCACGGCGTGCGGGCCGAGGTCTCGGTGCTGTCGAAGACGCTGCCGCGGGTCTGCGACGTGCTCCTGCGCCATGCCGGCGACATCGGCGCCGATCTCGTCGTGATGGGCGCCTACGGCCATTCGCGGTTCCGCGAGTCGATCCTCGGCGGCGCCACCCGCAACATGCTCGAACTGGCCGAGGTGCCGGTGCTGCTCGCACACTGAACTTGCTTCTCCCTGAAGACCTGGCCGGGGCCCTGTGCCCCGGCTTTTTTTGGCGACAGATCCAGCGCGGGAGGCGCCAAGAGCGCACGGATCAACCGGGGGTTGGCGCGCGTTTTCTGTTATGTATCTGTAATTGTTATGCTTCCCGACATCCCAGGTCCGGTTTCCGAGGAAACCGGGCGCCCGCGGGTCATCCTGGGAATTGATCCGTCGCGGTTTCGGGGCCACCCCCAACCTGCGCGCCGCCCGGTCCGCCCGGCGGCACCGGGCGGATAGTCCTGCGCTAATGCGCCTCGGCCCAGTTCGCGCCGGTGCCGGCGTCGACCACCAGAGGCACGGCGAGTTTCACCGCCGGATCGGCGGCGCCCTCCATCACTGCCCGGATCGCCGCGATGGCGGGCTCCACCGCCGCCTCGTCGACCTCGAAGATCAGTTCGTCATGCACTTGCAGCAGCATCTTCGCGGGCAGCCCCTCGATCGCCTCGGGCATCCGGATCATCGCCCGGCGGATGATGTCGGCCGCGGTGCCCTGGATCGGCGCGTTGATCGCGGCGCGCCGGGCGAAGCCCGCCTGCGGCCCTTTCGCGCCGATTTCGGGAGTGTGGATCTTGCGACCGAACAGGGTCTGGACGAAGCCGTGCTCTTTCGCGAAGCCCACGGTGTCGTCCATGTATTCGCGGATGCCGGGGTATTTCTCGAAATAGCGGTCGATGAAGCCCTGGGCCTCGCCGCGCGGGATGCGCAGGTTGCGGGCAAGGCCGAACCCGCTGATCCCGTAGATCACACCGAAGTTGATCGCCTTTGCCCGCCTGCGGACCTCCGGCGTCATCTCATCGAGCGGTACGTCAAACATTTCGGATGCGGTGGCGGCGTGGATGTCCTCGCCGTCGCGGAACGCCTGGCGCATGCTCTCGATGCCCGCGGTATGGGCGAGGATGCGCAGCTCGATCTGGCTGTAGTCGAGGCTCACCAGCTTCTTGCCAGGAGGCGCGACGAAGGCCTCGCGGATGCGTCGGCCCTCCTCGGTGCGCACGGGAATGTTCTGCAGGTTTGGATCGGTCGAGGCGAGCCGGCCGGTGTTGGCGCCGGTCTGGACATAGCTCGTGTGCACCCGGCCGGTTTCGGGGTTGATGTGCTCCTGCAGCGCGTCGGTATAGGTTGACTTGAGCTTCGAGAGCTGGCGCCAGTCGAGCACCCGGCCCGGAAGGTCGTGTTCGGTCGCGAGGTCTTCGAGCACGTCGGCCGGTGTCGAATACTTGCCGTTCTTGCCCTTCTTGCCGCCGTCGAGCCCCATCTTCTCGAACAGGATCTCGCCGAGCTGGGCGGGGGAGCCGACGTTGAACGTCTCGCCCGCAAGCTCGTGGATCTCGGCCTCGAGCCCGGCCATCTTCTGGGCGAAGGCGTTCGACATCCGCGAGAGCGTGTCGCGGTCGACCTGGACGCCGTGTATCTCCATCTGGGCCAGCACCGGCACCAGCGGGCGTTCCAGGGTCTCGTAGACGGTGGTGACCTTCGCGCGGTGCAGCTGCGGCTTGAAGGTCTGCCAGAGGCGCAGCGTGATGTCGGCGTCTTCGGCAGCGTATTTCACCGCCGCGTCGATGGCGACGCGGTCGAAGGTGATCGCCGCCTTGCCGGTGCCGAGCAGGTCCTTGATGTGGATCGGCTCGTGCTTGAGGTAGAGCTCCGACAGCGTGTCCATGCCGTGGTTGTGCAGGCCCGAATAGAGCGCGTAGCTCATCAGCATCGTGTCGTCGATCGGCGCCACCTGCACCCCGTGGCGGGCGAAGATCTTGGCGTCGTATTTCATGTTCTGGCCGATCTTGAGGATCGACGGGTCTTCCAGCACCGGTTTCAGCGCGGCGAGCACCGCGTCCAGCGCGAGCTGGCCGTCGGCGAGCACATCGGCGCCGAACAGATCGCCCTCGCCCGCCTTGTGGCCGAGGGGGATGTAGCAGGCCTCGCCGGGCACGACGCTGAGCGAGATGCCGACGAGCTCGGCGCGCATCTCGTCGAGCGAGGTGGTCTCGGTGTCGACAGCCGCGTAGCCGCGCTCGCGAATGAGGGCGATCCAGCGGTCGAGCGCCTCCATCGTGTCGACGCGCTCATAGGCCTCGGGGTCGAGCGCCGGCAGATCGGGGGCCGCCGCTTGCGTCGCCTCCACCGCCACCGGTTCGGGGATCTCGGAGCTCTCCACCCCCAGCGTGTCGGCGATCCGCTTCGACAGCGAGCGGAACTCCATCGCGGCCAGAAAAGGCAGCAGCACCGCGGGATCGGGGTCGCGCAGCTCGAGCGCGTCGAGCGGGTCGAGGTCGGGCACATGGGCGTCGAGGGTGACGAGAGTGCGGCTCAGCCGGATCTGGTCGGCCTTCTCGGTCAGCACCTCGCGGCGCTTGGGCTGTTTGATCTCGCCCGCGCGCGCCAGCAGTGTGTCGAGATCGCCGAATTCGTTGATAAGGAGGGCGGCGGTCTTGATGCCGATCCCGGGCGCGCCGGGCACGTTGTCGACCGCATCGCCGGCGAGCGCCTGGACGTCGACAACCCGGTCGGGACCGACGCCGAACTTCTCCTCGACGCCCTCGATACCGATCCGCTTGTTCTTCATCGCGTCGAGCATTTCGACGCCGCCGCCGACGAGCTGCATCAGGTCCTTGTCGGACGAGATGATCGTCACTCGCCCGCCGGCCTCGCGCGCCTCGCGGGCATAGGTGGCGATGATATCGTCGGCCTCGTAGCCCTCTTTCTCGATGCAGGCGATGTTGAAGGCGCGGGTGGCGTCGCGGGTCAGCGGAAACTGCGGCACCAGGTCTTCGGGCGCGGGCGGGCGGTTGGCCTTGTAGTCGGGGTAGATCGCGTTGCGGAAGGACTTGCCGGAATAGTCGAAGATGACGGCGACATGGGTCGGCGCGTCGGGACCCTTCGCGTCCTCGACCGACTTGAACAGCATGTTGCAAAAGCCCGCGACGGCGCCGATCGGCAGCCCGTCCGATTTGCGGGTAAGCGGCGGCAGGGCGTGGTAGGCGCGGAAGATGAAGGCCGAGCCGTCGACCAGGTGAAGGTGGCATCCCTTGCCGAATGTGCTCGTCATCGCGGCTCTCCCCGTGGCTGGTCCACCCGTTCTGGCAGGTCAGCCGCCCGCTTGCCAGAGCCAATGCGACAGGCGCACCGAATAGGGCAGCGGTGTCCAGAGCCCGAAGGCGAGGCCCGCCGCGCGCAGGGTCTGGCCGATCCAGGCGTTGCAGGTGTTGATCGGATCGTAGCGGCCACGGGCCTCGAAAAAGGCGTCGGTCGGACCGAAGCCAGGGGCGGCGAGCGGGATCGGTGCGCCGTCGGCATCGGCGGCGAAGCCGGCGGCGATCGCGTCGAGCAGGCGGGCGTATTGGCGCGGCGTGAGCGCGAGGTGCAGGGCCGTGCCGGGATCGGCCAGCGGGCCCGCAAGGGCGAGATGCATCACCGAGAGATCGCCGGTCAGCCCCTTCAGCACCGCGCCCGGGGTGACATCGGCATAGGTTCCGGCGGTGGTGTAGAAGGCCCGCGCGCCCCAGCCAACCGCGATCCACGCGGCGCCCGGATGGCGCACCGGCACCCCGGCAGCTTCGGCGAAGGCGAAACGGGCGCGGGTGGTCCGGTCGGCCGGCAGCAGGAAATCGTAGTGGATCGGGCCGGCGACCAGCAGCACGGTCACGGTCGCCGCCGCCGGGTCCGCCGAAGCGTCTCGCGGGCCAGGCACCAGCGCCAGCAGGGCCGCGGCCAACGCGTAGCTGGCCAGGATCAGCCCGAAGCCGCGGCCCGCCCGGGCCGGCAGGCGGCGGGCGCGGGCCTCAGTGGGCCTCTTCAATCGCCTCGCCGAGCACGTAGCGGGTGTCGCAATAGGGGCATTCGACCCAGCCGGTCTCGTCGGGGATCGTCAGCCAGACCCGCGGATGGCCGCCGGCGCCGCCGTCGCAGGCGATCTTCTTCTTGTCGACGATCTTGGTCTCGGGGGCGGCGTGGGTCATGGCGCGGGCTCTCGCTGTTGGTCGGACGCATTCTAGCGCGCGAGGTGGCGCGGGCAAGGCGGAAGCGCCGGGGGCCGGCGCGGCGCCGCGGGCCGGAATCCGGGGGCGGCGAAGGGCGGGCGAACTCGGACAAGGTGTCAGGGGATTGATATTGCTCATGATAGCGGTAACGCACGCTTCGCCCGCCTGGCCGAAACCACGGCCGCGCGAGGGCGCCGTCTCGGGCCTCGCGCGGGTTGCGAACAGGTTTGCGCGTGCGCCCGATCCCCGGCCTCGAAGCGCGCGCCCCGTTCTTTGGTCCGAAAATATCCCACAGGTGGTCCGGGGGATGTGAAATCCCCCGGCTCCGGCATCGCCGCCGCACCGGCGCGCCGGACAGGGGCGAGGCCTCAGTCGGCCAGCATCCGGCCCAGTTTGCGGCCCGAGAGGATGTGGACGTGCAGATGCGGCACCTCCTGCAGCCCCGCCTCGCCCGCGTTCATGATGAGCCGGTAGCCCTGGCCGCCGGCGCCGGGTTCCAGCCCCTTGGCCTCGACCACGCCGTGGATCGCCTTGGCAAAATCGCCCACTTCCTCGGCCGAGGCCGCGGCGACGAAATGATCCCAGTTCACGTATGCCCCCTTCGGGATCACCAGCACATGCACCGGAGCCTGGGGGCCGATATCGTTGAAGGCGAGGCTGTGGGCGGTTTCGAGCACGGTGTCATTCGGGATCTCGCCACGCAGGATCTTGGCGAAGACGTTCTGGGGATCGTAGTCGTAGGGCATGGGCAGGGTCCTGGTGATTGAGCCTAGTCGTTGAACAGATGCGGGGTGCGGGCGATCTCCATCGCGCGCTTGTGCGGGATCGAGAGGAAGCCTTCGAGCGCGCGGGCGTTCTCGGTCGCGGCGGCGGTCTCGCGCAGCAGGTAGAGATGGCCGAAGCCCGCGTCGCGGATGCGGTCGCTTTCGAGGTAGATGTCGGAGCGGATCGTCGGCAACAGCCGCTCGATGGCGTCTTCGGGGGTGCGGGGGCCGGCGAGGCCCACGCGCATCGCATGGCCGCGCAGCCAATCGTCGGTGAACTCGCTCTCGATCTCCAGGAGCCGGGTGGTCGAGCGGTCGGAGAAGAAGTCGCGAAACAGCTCCATGTTGTTGGGGTCCATCGCCACCACCAGCCGGTCGGTCTCGTAATAGTCGTAGAGCATGCGCATCAACGCGCGGCGGTGGCGGGTGCGCTTCTCGATGGTCGACTGGATGCCGCCCAGATCGGGCAGCGGGGTGGTGCCGTCGTCGAACAGATAGTCGATCGCCGGGATGTCGGTCAGCGCGCGGATCCGGTCCATCAGCCGCTTTCCGACATGCCATTTCTTGGCCACCACGATCATCAGCTCGCGCTCGCGCCCGAGGGTGCTCTCGGCCTCCCAGAACCGCGGCGCGAAGCGGCGGCCGATGCGGCCGCGGCCGACGAGGAACTGGAACAGGTTGCGGCCTTCGTTAGAAATCTTGAACTCGGCGCCGGTGGCCGCGTAGAGCTGGCCGAGCCGGCGTTTGAGCTCGGTCGCCTCGGGGCTGATCTTGCGGGCGAACAGGTAATCCTGGCTGAGCAGCATGTCGTAATGGTCGTTGTAGAACGTCACCGGCATGCCGTAGTCGGAAAACATCAAGAAGGTGAGCGTGCGCGCGCGGATCTCGGTCGCGGGCACCAGATGGCGCACGATGGTCTGGAAGAAGGTCTCGTCGGGGATCCAGGTGGTGCGGAAGAAGCGCATCACGTCGGGCCGCCTGCGGGTGAAGTCGAGGATCCATTCGACGGTGCGCCGGCGCAGGCACCACCACTGGCTGCCGATCATCATCTGCAGATCCTCGGGGATGCGGCGCTTCAAGCCCAGCCGCTTCTGCCAGTCGAGCGCCGCGTAGAACAGCCGCTTGTTGGTGCGTTCGTTGAACCAGTGGCGGTAGATCAACCGGTCTTCCTTGATCCCGGTCTTGATCCAGTCCGACTCGAAGAAATCGACGCTCTCGATGTAGTCGACGTCTTCGGCGTCGAGGAAGGCATGGGCGAACTCGGCCGATTTGATCGACATGCAATCGCCCGAGAGCATGTAGAAATGGGTCGCGCGCGGGAAAGCCTCGGCGGCGGCGCGCACCGCTTCGAGCGTGCCCGCGACGAGGCTCCATTCGCCCCAGCCGCATTTGTGCCGCCGGCGGGCGAAGGCGACGTTCTTGTTGCCGGCAAGGGCCGCGCGGATCCTGTCGTATTCCGCCTTCGGGGCGCGGGCATCGAAGTGGATGGCGATGTAATCGCCCACCGCGGTCAGCCGGTTGGCCTGGTCGACGATGGCGTCGGGGTCTTTGTGGCTGAGCAGGATGAAGGCGATGCGGGCCATGGTGCAACGATGTGGCGGCCCGGGGGCCAATGTTGCCCAAACGAATACTCGAAAGGGTCATTGAAATGACAGGGTTTGTTTGCTTTTTTCTTCGTGACCACAACCGGGGGCGGTAAGAAACGAGCGACGGGCGGCACAGCGGCCGCAAAACGGCCGGTGAACGGCCCGCATAGAGGCAAGGCAGAGATGGGCTTTCCCGGCACCTGGATGACCGAGAGCGAGAGCGTGGTGTACCGCGTGGTGCCGAAATGCGCCTGCTCGTCGATCGGTCAGATCATGTATTATTCCGACCACGGCAGGTTCTACGACGGCGACGTGCACGACGCGATGGAGGGCCTGCATAAATGGGCCATCGACGAGAGCCAGCCGGTGATCGAGGCCAATGTGAAGGCGCACAAGTCTTACGCCTTCACCGCGGTGCGCAATCCCTACAACCGGATCCTGTCGAGCTTTTTCGACAAGATCTGCGGCATCCAGCGCAACGGCAAGCGCTACCGGGGCAACCTCGTGCCGCTGCTCGTGCAGAAATACGGCGTCGAGGTGGGCGATCCCGAGTACGGGTTCGAGTTCGACCAGATCAAGAGCTTCCGCCGGTTCCTGCTGTTCGCGCGCGACACGATCAAGTTTCGCCGGCCGATGGATCCGGACATCCACTGGTCGGCGATGTCGGGCCATATCTCGACCTTCATCCACAACGGCGGGCGCTACGACCACATCTTTCACATCGAGGAGTTCAACAAGGGGATGCGGGAGGTGCTCAAGCACATCGAGACCAAGCACAAGGTGCAGCTCGGCAAGATCCCGCGATTCAACGAGAGCGCCGATCACGGACCGAAGATGGCCCATCCGGTGGCGGATTACTTCGACGACTTGTCGAAGCATCTGATGTGGGAGATGTACAAGCGCGATTTCCAGCTGTTCAAATACGATTTCGACGACCCGAACACCAAGGGGCCGGTGGGCGAAATCGATCTCGAGGAAGTGCACAAGAAGCTCGGGGGCTGAGGGGGCGCGTAGCTTGACCGGTGTCATGGCGGGGCGCGGGCGCGTGCCGCCATACTCCGGTTCGGGAGGATCGCCATGGCCGAGTTCGTCACCGTCACCGCCGAAACCCTCGATGAGCATGGCTTTTTCTGCAAGATGTCGGACCGAGGGAGCGCGGGCTGGAAGGCCAAGCGCGCCTGGCTCGAGGCGCGGTTCGACGAGGGGCTGCAGCTCAGGCTGCTCAGCGGGGGCGAGCGCGGGTTCATCGAGTTCATGCCCGGGCCGAAGAGCTGGCGGGCGGTGGAGGATGCCGAGGAATTCGTGGTGATCCACTGTCTCTGGGTGGTGGGGCTGTCGCGCGGCAAGCGGTTCGCCCGGGCGCTGATCGCCGAGGCCGAGACCTGGGCGCGCGAGAACGGGTATCGCGGCGTCGCCGGGCTCACCTCGCGCGGCAACTGGCTGATCGCGCCCGGCGTGCTCGAACACCAGGGCTACCGGCGGGTCGACAGCTGCGGCGAGGGGTTCGAGCTGCAGGCCAAGGCGCCGGGGATCGACCGGCTGCCGAAACTCTCGGGCAACTGGGCGGCGAAGGCCGAGGCCTGCGGGCCCGGGGTGACGGTGCTGCGTTCGGCGCAATGCCCCTATCTGGTGGACGCGGCCCGGCAGGCGCGGGCGGCGGCGGCACGGCTGGGGCTCGGGTTCAAGGAGATCCTGCTCGAAACCGCCGAGGACGTGCGCCGGCTCTCGCCCAACCCCTACGGCACCTATGCGCTGGTGAAGGACGGCCGCTGCGTGGCCTATCACCACCTGCGCGAGGCGGACGCGGTGAAGGCGCTTGCGGGCTGAGGCGGTCGGGCGGCCCCGGGGCGACCGCCCCCTCTTGCCGTGTCGTCGGTCCGACCTGCGGCGGGCTCGCCCGGGTGTCGACCCGCCGGCGCAAGGCAGCGGTGTCGCAGCCAACCGGACTCCTGGAAGTGTCGGGAAACCCATCGGTCCCAGTGGCTAGGATGTACGGTGACGGTACGGGGGCATCCTCGAACCGGCGCGACCCAACCGCCTTGCCCTGGCCCGATCCGACCCTGGCCGGCGGATCAGAACACCAGATCGGCCAGCGGCAGGACCGAGACGTTGTCGAGGGTCGCGAGGGTCTCGTTCTCGCCGGCGATCACGCCGTGCCAGTCGCGGCTCTCGAAGGCATGGGTGGTGTGGGCGTCGCTGACCAGCACCACCTTGAAGCCGAGCCCGTCGGCGCCGCGCACGGTGCCGTGGATGCAGGCGTCGGATTGCATGCCGCAGACGATCACCCGCTCGACGCCGAGGATGGTGAGCTCGGCCTCCAGATCGGTGCCTTCGAAGGCGTTGCGCTGGTCCTTGACGATCTGCAACTCGTCGTCGGCCGGCACGAAGGCGTGGTAGAGCGAGGGGTCGGGCTCGACGCGGGAATCGGTCACCCAGACCACCGGCACGCCCTCGCCGCGAGCGGCCTCGACCAGCCCCTGCACGGCATCGACGATCTCCTCGGGATTGGGGGTCTCGTCCTCGATCAGGCTGGTCTGCATGTCCACGACCAGGAGCGCCGTCGTCATTTCGTATTCCTCTTCACCTCTGCGCGGGGCGTCTCTGCGCCCCGGTCCCCACTCGACCCAAGCCTAGACCTCCGGACCGGGCGGTACAATTTGAAACCGCCCGCCCGGTCGCCCGGGCGCGGCGATCACGGCGCGCAGCCGGCGGCGTCGCCGGGGGCGACGAGGACCGGAACCGTCACGTCGCCGAAGCGCGCCTCTGGGGAGAAGCGCAGCACCGGGGCCGCGCCGGTGCAGACGAGGAGGCTCGCCTCTTCGCGCCAGACGAGCGCGGGCGGCGCCCCTTCCAGGCGCAGCACCTCGACGCGGCGCGCGCCGTCGGTCAGCACCACGGTCTGGATCGGCAAGTCGCCGGCGGGGCGCGAAAACAGTTGCGCGACTACCGCGTCCGGGCCCGGCAGCGACTGCACGAGGGCGCCCGGGCTCCGGGCGCGGAGCCCGAAGCCGAGGGCGGCGGCGATCAGCGCGAGACCGACCGCGCCGCCCGCCAACCGCGCGCGCGCCCTGCGCATCACCTCAGCTCTCGAGACACCAGCGCATGATCGCCTTCTGGGCGTGCAACCGGTTCTCGGCCTCGTCGAAGA
>JAGRMO010000143.1:7764-8572 GCA_020441205.1 Maritimibacter sp. | reverse complement strand
GGCAAGATCGAGATCGACCCGATGATCACCCACAAGCTCGCGCTCGACGACATCAACGAGGGGTTCGAGCTCATGCATGCGGGCAAGTCGATCCGCGCGGTGGTGGAATACTGATCCGGCAGGCCCGCCTCGGCCGCATGCCGATGGCGGGCCGCGCCCGCGGGACGCCGCCCGATCAGCCGCCGCCGCCGAGGGCCACCGACATGAAGGCGCGGAAGACGCCAGCGGCGGGCGAGAGCGGCAGATCGCGCGCCCAGGCGATGCCGACATCCATGCTGGGCACGTCGAAATCGAGGGTCCGCAGTTCGATCCGCTGGCCTTCGAGCGACCAGGGCCGATAGACCATGTCCGACAGGATGGTCACGCCCATGCCCGCCGCCACCATCGAGCGTACCGCCTCGACCGAGCTGGTCGAGAACAGGATGTCGGGGGCGAGGCCCGCGACGGTCCAGTAGCGGCTCGCGGTGCGGGCGGCCTCGTCGACCGTCAGCATGATGTAGGGTTCGCGGGCCACGTCCTCGAGGGTGATGCGGTCCTTGTCGAGCAGGTGGTGATCGGCCGGCAGCCAGAGCCGGCGGCGCGATTTCAGCAGGTATTCATGGTCGATCTCGGCGTCGTTGGCGAGGTTCGAGACCAGCATCACCGCGAGGTCGATCGCGCCCGAGAGCAGTCCGGCCTCGATCTCGTCGCGCGGCAGTTCGATCATCTTCAGCGTGATGTCGGGATAGGCGCGGCTGAAACGGGCGTAGTGGCGCGCCATGAAATAGCCGGCCACCGTGTAGGTCGCGGCGAGGCGCAGCGTGCCCGA
>JAGRMO010000143.1:0-7640 GCA_020441205.1 Maritimibacter sp. | reverse complement strand
AGGGTGACGCCCAGCTGCAACTCGAGCGACTGGATCGCCGCCGTCACCGCGGATTGCGAAACGTTCATCTCCATCGCCGCGTGGCTGATCTGGCCGATCTCGACCGCGGCGATGAAATAGCGGACCTGCTTGAGGGTGATCGACATGGCGTCCCTATCTGATTTTTAGATACGATCATACAAAATTTCGAATTTTACAATAATGGGGACTCGCCGCACCATGATCTCGATTTCACTTCGCCTCGGGGGATCGGTATGGGTGTCACCATCAACTGCGACATGGGCGAAAGCTTCGGGCTCTACCGGATGGGCGACGATGCGGGGATGATGCCGCTCATCGACATCGCCAATGTCGCCTGCGGATTCCATGCCTCGGATTTCAACCACATGCGCGCCACCGTCCGGCTGGCGAAGGAGCACGGGGTGAAGGTGGGGGCGCATCCCTCGCTGCCCGATCTGCAGGGCTTCGGCCGGCGCGAGATGAAGATCGGCCGGGCCGAGATGACGAATTGCCTGATCTACCAGATCGGCGCGCTCAGCGGCTTCCTCAAGGCCGAGGGGATGGAACTCAATCACATCAAGCCGCATGGCAGCCTCTACGGCATGGCGGCGCGGCAGGAAGACATCGCCAATGCCGTCTGCGATGCCGCCGACATCTTCGGCGTGCCGCTCCTGGGGATGACCGGCACCCTGCACGAGAGCGTCTACCCGGCGCGTGGGCACCGGATGCTGGCGGAATTCTACGCCGATCTCGACTACCGGCCCGACGGCAGTCTGATCGTCACGATGGAGCACGATCCGAAAGACCCGGCCGAGATGGCCGCCCGCTGCGTGCGCGCGATCACCGAGCGCAAGGGCACCGCGACCGACGGCAGCGACATCGACGTGCGCTGCGATACGATCTGCGTGCATTCCGATACGCCCAATGCCCTCGACATCGCCCGCGCGGTGCGTGCGGCGATCGCCCCCTATGCCGATTGAAAGGAACCAGACATGGCCCAGATCCTGTCCCCCCTGCCCGGAACGTTCTACCGCTCGCCTGCGCCCGACAAACCGCCGTTCAAGGAAGACGGCGACGCGGTGGCCGTCGGCGATGTCGTTGGGCTGATCGAGGTGATGAAGAGCTTTCACGAGGTGCGGTCGGACGTCGCCGGCAGCAATGTGCGCTTCGTGACCGACAATGAAGAGCCGGTGATGGCGGGCGCGGTGCTGGCGGAGCTCGACTGATGCTGCAGAAGCTGCTCGTGGCCAACCGGGGCGAGATCGCGGTTCGGATCATCCGGGCGGCGCGCGACCTCGGCATCGCGACGGTGGCGGTGCATTCCGACGCGGATACGACGGCGCTGCATGTGCAGATCGCCGACGAGGCGGTGAATATCGGTCCGCCGGCCGCGCGCAAGAGCTACCTGAACGCCGAGGCGATCCTTCAGGCCGCGGCCGATACCGGCTGCGATTCCGTCCATCCGGGCTACGGCTTCCTGGCCGAGAATGCCGGTTTCGCCGATGCCGTGGCGGCGGCGGGGCTCGCCTTCGTCGGCCCGTCGGGTGACGCGATCCGGCTGATGGGCGACAAGGTGGCGGCGCGGTCGGCGGCGGCCGCCGCCGGCGTGCCGGTGGTGCCGGGCGCAATGGGGCGGCTCCACGGGATCGACGAGGCGCTGGAGCTGCTGACTGAGACCGGCTTTCCGGTGATGATCAAGGCGGCCGCAGGCGGCGGCGGGCGCGGCATAAGGATCGCCAACAACCTCGCCGAGTTTACCCAGGCGTTTCCGCAGGCCGAGACCGAGGCGGCGGCGGCGTTCGGCGACGGCGGGCTCTACATGGAGAAGGTGGTCGAGCGCGCCCGCCATATCGAGGTGCAGATCCTCGGAGACGGGACCGACGCGGTACATTGCTTCGAGCGCGAATGCTCGCTGCAGCGCCGCCGGCAGAAGGTCTGGGAAGAGGCGCCGTAGCGGGCGCTGACAGAGCGGATGCGCGAGGATCTGTGTCACAGCGCGGTGCAGCTCGCCCGCGCGGTGGGCTATTCCGGGGCGGGCACGGTCGAATATCTCTATGACGATGTGACCGGCGACTATTACTTCATCGAGATGAACACCCGGATTCAGGTCGAGCATCCGGTGACCGAGATGATCACCGGGCTCGATCTCGTGGCCGAGGGGCTCAGGATCGCCGGCGGCGAGGCGCTGCGGCTCAGGCAATCCGATATCGCGATCCGGGGTCACGCGATCGAAGTGCGGCTCAACGCCGAAGACCCGGCGCGCGATTTCGCGCCGTTTCCCGGCACGGTCGGATCGCTTCGGCTGCCGGGCGGGCCCGGGGTGCGGTTCGATTCGATGCTCTACCCGGGCTATCAGGTGCCGCCGTTCTACGACTCGCTGCTCGCCAAGCTCGTGGTGCATGGCGAGACCCGCGACGCCGCGATTACCCGGATGGCGCGGGCGCTGTCAGAGCTCGAGATCGAGGGGCTCAAGACCACCAAGCCGCTGTTCCAGGCGCTCGCCGCCGATCCGGACGTTCGGGCCGGCAATGTGCACACCCGCTGGCTGGAAGGCTGGCTCGAAACCCATGCGGAGGCGCTCGCCACCGCGTCCCAAGCCTAACGAAGGAGGGGGTATGTCGATCCGATTTACATTCGGCGGCGACGAACACATCTTCGCCGAAGTCTCCGAGGAAATGTCGCTCGAAGCGTTCTTCACCAGTCTCTCGCTCACCAACGCGGTGCGTGAGGCGGGGATTTCCGGGGTCACCGAGATCTGCCCGGCCAACGCCAGCTTCCAGATCAAGTTCGATCCCGACCGGATCAAACCGGGCGATCTGTTGAAGGAGCTGCAGTCGATGGAAGGCGCGGCGTCGAAATCCGACGCGACGCTCACCACGCGGATCATGGAGATCCCGGTCTATTACCAGGACCCGTGGACCAACGAGACCCTGATGCGGTTTCGCGAGCGCCACCAGGATCCGAACTCGACCGATATCGAATATGCGGCCGAGATCAACGGGTTCAAATCCGTCGACGACTTCATCGCCGCCCATGCCGGCAGCCCGTGGTTCGTCTCGATGGTGGGGTTCGTCGCGGGCCTGCCCTTCCTCTACCAGATGGTCGAGCGCCAGCGGCAGATCGAGGTGCCGAAGTACCTGCGCCCCCGCACCGACACGCCGAAACTCACGGTGGGATACGGCGGCTGCTTCTCCTGCATCTACTCGGTGCGCGGCGCCGGCGGCTACCAGATGTTCGGCATCACCCCGATGCCGATCTACGACCCGAACCAGGAGGTAAGCTACCTCCAGGACAACATGTGCCTGTTCAAGCCCGGCGACATCGTGAAGTGGAAGCCGATCGGGCGCGACGAATACGACGCGGCGCTGGAGGCGGTCGCGGCCAATACCTACGAGCCGCTGATCCGCGAGTGCAGCTTCAGCCTGAAAGATTTCAACGCGGATATCGATGGCACCAACGCCAAGCTGATGGAGGTGCTCCATGGCCGTTAAGGTGATCACCCCGGGGCTCTCGACCTCGGTACAAGACCTCGGAAGGCCGGGCTATTGCCACCTCGGCATCCCGCTGTCGGGTGGCATGGACCGCTTCGCGCTGCGGGTGGCCAACATGCTGGTCGGCAACGACGAGGGCGCGGCGGTGCTCGAAGCCGTGTTCATGGGGCCGGAGCTCGAATTCACCGCGCCCGCTACCGTGGCGGTGACTGGCGGCGATCTGCCGCCCAAATTGAACGGCGACGAGCGCGCCGGCTGGGAGGCGTTCGCGGTCAAGGCCGGCGACCGGCTGTCGTTCGGCTTCCTCAAGTCCGGCGCGCGGGCCTATATCGCGGTCTCGGGCGGGATCGACGTTCCGGTCAAGCTCGGGTCGCGCTCGACCTATACGCTCGGCGCGCTCGGCGGGTTCCAGGGAAGGGCGATCCAGGCGGGCGACGAATTGCCGGTCGGTGCCGCGGCTGGTTCGGCACGCGGCGCAGTGCCGGCCGAGCTGCGGCGGATGCCGGGCAACCCGGCGGAGCTTCGGATGCTGCCCGGGCTCTACTGGCACCGGATCACCGCCGAGAGCGGCCAGAGGTTCTTTGCCGATACCTGGAAGGTGGCGCCCGAGGCCGACCGGATCGGCTACCGGTTCAAGGGCGGGACGCCGCTCGATTTCGTACCGCGCACCCAGCCGTTCGGCGCCGGGTCGGACCCGTCCAACATCGTCGACGCCTGCTATCCTTACGGCTCGATCCAGGTGCCCGGCGGCACCGAGCCGATCGTGCTGCACCGCGATGCGGTGTCGGGCGGCGGCTACATGATGGTCGGCACGGTGATCTCGGCCGATATGGACCTGATCGGGCAGTTGCAGCCGCACAGCCCCGCCCGGTTCGTCGAGGTCTCGATGGACGAGGCGCTGGCGGCGCGAGCCGACCGGCAAGCGGCGCTCGCCCGGGTGCGGGCGCACCTCGGGCTTTCCTGAAACAGCAAAGACGGAGACTGCCGATGACCTCGTCCCTGATCTACCGGATGACCCCGGCGCGCGCGGGCTCGCTGCCCACGCAGGCGGTGCTGGTGCTGGGCGGAAGCCTGCTGCTGGCAATCGCAGCGAAGGTGCAGGTGCCGTTCTGGCCGGTGCCGATGACGCTGCAGACCCTCGCGGTGCTGGTCATCGGCGCGGTCTTTGGCGCGCGGCTCGCAGGGGCGACGGTGCTCGCCTATCTCGCCGAGGGCGCGCTGGGACTTCCGGTCTTCGCCAGCGGCGCGGGGCTCGCCTATCTGGCAGGGCCGACCGGGGGTTATCTCGTGGGCTTCCTGCTCGCCGCGATGTTCCTCGGCTGGTGCTCCGACCGGTGCCTCTTGCGCCGGCTGCCCGTTGCGCTCGGGCTCTTCTTCGTCGCGCAGGTTCTGATCTTCGCCCCGGGTGTCGGTTGGCTCGCGGCCTTCATCGGCCTGCCGGAGGCCGTGATGGCGGGGGCGGTGCCGTTCCTTGCCGGCGAGGCGCTGAAGCTCGTGCTGGCGGCACTGCTGGTCACCGGGCTCTGGCGCCGGGCGCGGGCGGCCTAGGTCCGGGTCTGACGCCGATGTTGCGCGCGCATCTCCTTGGTCGTGAGCCCGAACCGCGCCCGGAACGCGCGCGAGAACTGCGCCTGATCGGAGAAGCCGCGCGCATAGGCGATCTCGCCAATGCTGCGTGTGTCGGCGAGGTTGCTCAGGTCTTCCTGAACCGCCTGCAACCGCTGGTCGCGAATCCACTGGCCCAGCGTGCGGTTGGTGTCGCGGAACAGCTCGTGCAGGTATCGCACCGAGATACCGCAACCGTTCGCCACGTCGTCGGGACCGAGATCGGGATCGCCGATATTGGCGTAGACGAAGGCCTCGATGCGGGCCAGATGGGCAGCGCGGACCGAGGAGGTGCCCGATTTCAGCACCCGCTCGTCGCACTGCAATGCCAGCGCGAGGAGGTCGACCAGCTGGCGGCCGACGGTGGCGCGGGCCTCTTCGGTCATCGCGGCGTGGCGATGCGGCACGAGGTGCAGCATGTCGACGAACAGTCCGCTGGCGCCATTGGTGGCGTCGAATTCCAGCGAGCAGAACCGGTCCGGCGCGCGCACCCGACCGCCCAGCATGTCCTGGCTGACCTTCAGCACCCAGAGATCGGCCGGTTCGTCATGGCTGAATTCGTAGGGCTCGTGACTGCGCTCGATGATGAAGGCGCCGGGGTTGGCGCGCACCTCCTTGCCGCACTGGCTGAACCGCACTTCGGATTTCGCCGGCACGGTCACCAGGAATTCCTCCGGCCCCTGCGCCGCGAGGTGGCGGGGCAGGCGGCGGTACATCAGCGCGTCGGAGGTGAGCCGCGACAACGAGAGCGCGCCCAATTGCCAGCAGGTCAGCTCGCCGTCGAAGGCCTCGGGCCGGCGGAACACGAGGTCGAGCGGAAAATACGTCCGGCCGATGGTTTCGTGCCAGTGACGGCTGCGCGCGCCCAGATCGACGCCCCGGGTGGTGATGGTGTCGGTCATCGTCAGACCCCCTTCCGAGCAAGCCTGCGCTCGGGGTCGTGTGGTTGTAAAGCTCTCAGTTCGCCGGCCGGGCGGCAATGCACTGGGGATCAAAAACCCGTGCATTCGGCGCAAAGACCGGGACACCACAGGCGTCCTAGCCTTCCCATTGCAACGGTGCAGAGAACGCCGCGCGACGGGAGGATTCCGCGAATCTCGCGGAACGGCACGGTTCTGCCGGCGTGGTCGCGCGGCCTCAGGAAAGAGGCTCGATGATGGCGAAGAAGGCTGCAAAGAAAGTGAAGGTCGACCCGATCACCCTCTCGGTGGTGCGCGGGACGCTGGAGACCACCCAACGCGAGATGACGCTGAGCCTGGAGAAGACCGCGCGTTCGAGCGTCTTCAACCTCGCGCACGACTACTCGACCGCGCTGTTCAACGCGCGGCCCGAGATGATCCTGCAGGGCCAGGACATCCCGATCCATTTGGGTTCGCTGATCCCGGCGATGAAGGTGGTGGCGAAGTATTTTGAGGGCGACATCCACGAAGGCGACCTCATCATTCACAACGATCCCGCCTGGGGCGGCAGCCACGCGATCGACACCTGTTTCTACCGGCCGGTGTTCTGGAAGGGCAAACTCAAGTACTGGACCGTCTGCAAAGGGCACCTGACCGATGTCGGCGGCCCGGTGCCGGCGGGCTACAACCCGAACGCCACCGAGATCTATGCCGAATGCCTGCGCATCCCGCCGGTGAAGGTCTGGGATCGCGGCCAGCCACGCCAGGACGTGCTCAACCTGATCCTGACCAACATGCGTGCCCGGCGCGATCAGGAGGGCGATTTCAACGCGCTGATCGGGGCCTGCCAGGTGGGCGAACGGGCGCTGCTCCGGATGCTCGAGAAATACGGCGAAGAGCAGGTCGACGCCTGCATCGACACGCTGCTCGACATGGCCGAGAGCCAGATGCGCTCGCTGATCGCCTCGGTGCCCGACGGGGTCTACGATGGCGCCGCGATCCTCGAGGATGCAGGCCACGGCTTCGGCGATTTCGAGATCACCGCGAAGGTGACGATCAAGGGCGACAGCTGCCACATCGAGATCGGCAGCCCGCCGCAGATCCCCTATTTCATCAACTCCTACGAGGGGAACTCTTATTCCGGGGTCTATCTCGGGCTGATGATGTTCGCCCAGTTGCCGCCGCCCTACAACGAGGGGCTTTATCGCTGCGTGTCGGTCGACATGGGGCCGAAGGGCACATTGTGCAACGCCAAGGAACCGGCGCCGCACATGAACTGCACGACGACGCCGATGGAGACGCTGACCGACGCGGTGCGGCTCGCCTTCGAGAAGGCGGTGCCGTCGAAAGTGTCGGCGAGCTGGGGCCATGTGAACGGGCTCAACATCGCCGGATGGGACAAGCGCCACGACGAGGAATACGTCACCATGGTGCTGGCCACGATCATCTCGGGCGCCGGCGCCACGCCGTCGCAGGACGGCTGGCACGCCTGCGGGCCGGAATGCTGTTTCGGCGCGCTCACCTCGGGCGACGTGGAGCTGTTGGAATACAGCTACCCGATCATCATCCACCGCTATTCGCTGATGACCGACTCGGGCGGGGCGGGCAAGTTCCGGGGCGGATCGGGAACCGCCTGGGAGGTGGA